>NZ_JBFBJI010000072.1:0-23423 GCF_040702065.1 Streptomyces sp. NPDC086777
GCGTGGTCGCCCCGCCCCCCGCCCCCCCCCCGTGCGCCCCCGGCACCCCCCTCGCCCGCCCGCCCCCGCGCCGGGGGGGGCCGGCGGCAGACGTGTGTCACGGCGGCGCCCCGTATCAGGGCCGGACGACCGGCCCGCTCACTGTGGAGGTGAAGACGACCTCGCCGTCCTGCACGCCGGCGACGTCGACGGTCGCCGTGCCGTCGTCCCCGGCCGTCACTCCGGTGACGTCGATCCAGCAGGGGCTGTCGAGTTCGACGTAGCGGTTGAACGACGAGGACGTGCTCGCCGGGATGAGCGCACGGGGCGCCAGCCGCGCGCAGGCGGCCTGCCGGGCGCCTTCCATCAGGACCATGCCGGGCAGGTGGTCGCCGCCGTGGTCGAACAGGATCGGGTGGTCCAGGTCCGGGGTGAGCAGCCAGCGGTCCGGCGTGTCCGTGGCCGTCAGCACCACGTCGGTGGGAGAGGTGCGGCCCACCGCCGCCGGTGGCAGCGGGCCGGCCGCGACGGCCGGGGCGGCCGAAGCCGGCTCACCCGCGGGCCGGTTGGCGCGCAGCCGGGCGTAGACGGGCGGTGTGACGACGGAGTACCGCCCCTCCCCGTGGGCGACGGCGACACCGTCCCGGCGCAGGGTGAACCCGATGCCCATCCGGCGCGCGGAGGCCCGGCCGCGCGGTGCGGGGTCCGGGCAGGTCACGTCGAGCCGGAAGTCGGTGGGGCGGGAGGCGATCCGCAGCCGCTCCAGATCGGTGTGGCAACTGAGCGACCACAGCACGAAATGGTGGCCGAGCGGCACACCGTGTTCCGCGTGCGTCACGAACATGCCGGCCTGCCGAAACGTCTCTGCGGCCTGCAGCGGGTCATGGCTCGAACCGTCGGCACTGTTGAAGAACGTGTGGGCGCGGGGCCACTGTCCGGTGAGGGAGAACCGCAGCCCGTCGTCCTGGGCGGTGCAGCCGGTGAGGAACACCTCGGCGAGGGAGGCGCGGTGGACGTATTCCTTGGGGACCGTGGTGGTCAGCCGAGGCAGTATGGGCAGACCGACTCCGATCTCGCCGGCGGACAGACTCACGGATGACCCCCCGTCGGTATGCTCTTCGTTGGCTTGAATCCCTGTTCGACGCCTATAAGATACGGACCTACCGGTTTTCTCGGGTCGGCCACTAGGTAAAGGATTCACCAAGCGTGGTTCGACTCGATCCATGCGTGACTCCGCTCAATGGTGGTTTGGCCGAGTATTTTTGCGCTCAACCACGCCGATGGGCACGGTGGAAAACGGACCGACTGATGGATGCCGACGGCTCGTCGTGGACGCGGACGGCATTCGGATCGCTCTCTAAAAAAAACTGGCGGACGGTTTCGTCTGGCTGGATTCCGACGTGTTGACTCGCTCGCCGCGGCATCTGGGCCTCACCCCCGCTCAACGTCCCCTGCATGATTGTCGAACGGACCGCGAGAGGGAGTAACCCCGATGCAACCACTGCGCACCCTGCGCCTCGCCGCCGTCAACATCGACGGCGTCCTGCTCAACGACAGCTTCAGCCCCGTCCTGCACCGGCTCGTCCTCAAGTACGGCGGCACGTACAGCCGCGAGTTGGAGCAGCGACTCTTCTCGCAGTCCCGGCTCGCGGCCGCGAAGGTGCTGCTGGAGGAGACCGGCGCCGGGGTGAGCGAGCAGGAGGCCATCGCCGACTACTTCGCGGAGCGCGAGCACTACCTGCGCGACCACCCCGTGCACACCCTCGACGGCGCCGAGGAACTCCTGCACCGGCTGCGCGGCCTGGGCCTGGACGTCATCTGCTACGGGGGCCTCGACGAGACCCACTTCCACCGTCATCTAGGCGCCTGGGAGCACCTGTTCACGGCCCCTCACTACATCTGCACCGACGACTTCCGCCCCGGCATCCGGGAGATCGTCCGGGACCGCTTCGGCCTCGACTACCACCAGGTCCTCTTCATCGACGACGTCGCCCGCTTCGCCGGCCATGCGAAGGAACTGGACGTCCCCTTCGTCGGCCGGCCCAGCACCTTCGAACACGGCTTCCAGCGCGAGCTGATGCGTGAACTCGGTGTCCGGCATGTGGTCGGCGGCCTCGCGGAGCTCGACGAGGAGCGCCTGCGCACCCTCGACCGCGAGGCCGGGCTCGGTGCCGTGTGGCGGGACGCCGACTGCCTCGCCGATTCGTGCCCGACGCAGGCCGGGTGACCCGAAGACCACGGGGGAGACCACGGGGGAGGGGCCGCCCCGGCGAGCCGGGGCGCCCTCGCGCCGGGGGACGCGGGAAAGGAGGTGCCGCGGACCGTCGAGCGCACCGTCGAACCGTACGTCCGTCTCGATGCCGCCGCCGTCGAGTACACTCCGCTGTCCCGTGCCGCCGGTCCGGAGGAGGCCGGGAGGTCGCCGCCAGGCCGTGGGGTGACCGGGCGAGCTGCGTCACGGATGCCACATCTACCGTGGACGGCGGGCGCACCGCCTGGTGAACTGCCGGGACGGGCTTGCCGTGCCGACGCCCCGGCGCCGGTACGCGGTCGGGGCGGGACGACGGCCGCACCGGCCGGAAGCCGCCCTGTGCGGCCGAAGTGCCCGTCCCCGATTGGGGTAAGGTACGTCACGTCCGGTTTTGTTTTGACCGAGGAGGGGTCCCCATGGCGCGTCAGGAGCGTGCGATTCGGACCCGCCGCGCTGTTGTCGAGGCCGCCGCAGCGGTCTTCGCCGAACGCGGGTACACGGCGGCGACGATCGCCGAGATCCTGGAGCGGGCCGGAGTCACCAAGGGCGCCCTGTACTTCCACTTCGACTCCAAGGAAGCCCTCGCGCGGGGCGTGATCAACGCCCAGATCAGCGACGACTACTGGGTACCGCGCGAGCTGAAGCTGCAGGAGTGGGTGGACATCGGCATGACGCTGGCCCACCGCATCCCCAAAGAGGTCATTCTCCTCGCCGGCATAAGGCTCTCCGCCGACATCCAGGGCCGCTCCCTGTTCGGCAGCGCCTGGCCCGCCTGGACCCAGCTGGTGACGGACAAGCTGGTGGAGGCCAAGGAGCGCGGCGAGGTGCTGCCGCACGTCACACCGCGTGAGACCGCCGAGTGCTTCCTCGGGGCCTGGATCGGGACCCAGTTCATGTCGGAGGTGGTCTCCGACTGGACCGATCTCAACGACCGGATCTCCGTCCTCTACAACCACGTACTGCCGGCCATAGCCACACCCGCGGCCCTGATCCGGCTGGACACCGCGCCGGACCGGGGCGCCCGGGTCGTCGAGGAAGTCGAACGCCGTCGGCAGGAAGCGCCCGTTCCCACCGAGGCCTGATCAGCCTCGGGCCAAACCACCCGCCTGGTTTGCCACTGCGCCGAAGGTCACCCGCCGCCGACCGCCACCGTGCACCTTGGTGGCAGGATGCCGCGGCGACAGCTGCCCGGCGGGGCCTCCGGCACCGTCGGATCCGCCAATCGCGTTGCCTGTCACAGCACTTCGCGTGGCAATGCCGCAGGCCCAGAGGAAATCGGTTCACGCAGTTCCTCTTCCGTCGGGGACGACAGGGGGGCGTGATCGCCGAGCAGCTGCGGGCGGCCCCGAGCCCCGCAGGCCCTCTGCCGGCCCAGGGTCGAGAGCGAGCCAACCGGCCGGTGTGCGGTTTGACAAACCGTCCGCGCCGTTTTTGACTCGGGATGCCCAGGAACCGCCCCGCACCACCCACGGTGGCGGGCGAGCAGGGGGACGGCATGGACATCGGCATACTCGGCGCTCTCGACGTGCGGGAGAACGGCCTCTGCGTCGTCCCGACCGCGCCCAAGCCCCGTCAGGTGCTCGCCGTGCTCGCGCTGCACGCCGACCAGGCGGTCACCGTCGGCACGCTGACCGAGGAACTCTGGGGACGACGGCCACCGCGCAGCGCACGCCCCACCCTGCAGACGTACGTCATGCACCTGCGCGACCTCATCGCCCCGGCGCTGCGAGGAGCCGCCGAGGACGCGGGCAGGCGAACCGCCAAACAGGTCCTGCGCACCGTACCCGGCGGCTACCTGCTCGACAGCGGTCAAGGCTCCAGCGACGTAAGGGAGTTCGAACGGATCGCCGACACCGGATACCGGACCGGGGAGGCCGGGGACCGGTGTGCGGCGGCCCGGCTGCTGCGCACCGCGCTCGGCCTGTGGCGGGGTCCGGCCCTGGCCGACGTGACCGCGGGGGAGTACCTGAGCACCCGGATCCGGGGACTGGAGGAGAGCCGGCTGTGCGCGTTGGACCGGCGCATCGAGGCCGACCTGCTCCTCGGACGGTACCGTGAGCTGATCCCCGAACTCACCGTGCTGGCCGACCGGTACCCCACCCACGAGAGCCTGTGCGGCCAGCTCATGCTCGCCCTGCACCGCTCGGGCCGGCGCAGCGACGCCCTGGACGCCTACCGGCGACTGCGCACCACTCTGGTGCGCGAGCAGGGTCTGGAACCCTCGGCCGCACTCGGCCGGATACGGCAGGCGGTGCTGTCGGCTCCCACCGACGACACCCCGGCACCCACCGACGACACCCCGGCACCCGGTACGGCGGACCCGCTCGCCAGGATCGGCTGACGGGTCCGCCGGGACCGGCTGGCAGGCCTGCCGGGACCGGCCGACGGGCTTGTCAGGCGGCCGTGGCGTGCCGTGCGATGCGAACGGCGGCGAACTCCGTGCCCGCCACGAACCGCATCATCGGCCCGAACATCGGTGCCGCGAGCGAGCCGGTGAAGTACAGGCCCGGCACCGACGACTCGAACGTCCCCCGCAGCGCCGGTGCCTTGGAGCCCGGCACGCACGCCACGGCGTCCCGCACCGCGGCCGACAGGAACGGCAGCGCGTCCAGGTCCAGCCGGTAACCGGTGGCCGCCAGCACATGGTCGACCGCGAGGGACTCCCGCTCGCCTCCGGGCCCCACGACATCCAGGCGCACGTCCGGTCCCTGCACCACGGCGCCCGTGACCCGGCGTGAGGTGCGCACCGGTACGACGCCCTCCACCCGGTCCCGCAGCCACCAGCCGCCCGAGGGCCCGAGCGCCCGCCGGAACAGCAGCAGCCGGGCCGGCGCGGGCAGCCACCGCACGCCCCCCGGCGATGCGCACACCCCGGCCAGGATCCAGCCCGTGCCGAGCGGCGACGCCGGTTTGGCCACCCGCTGCGTCCAGGGCCTGGTCAGCTCCGGCGTCATGCCCCACAGCACCGTCCGCTCACGCACCAGGACCTGCGTCTCGGCACCCGCCTCGTGCAGCAGCGCAGCGCTCTCCAGCGCGGACTGACCGCCGCCGATGACGGCCACCCGGCGTCCCGCGTACACGGACAGATCCGTGTGGTGGCTGGTGTGCGACACCCGCGCCCGCGGACCGGGCCCCTCGGGCGCGAGCTGCCGCAACTCGTCCGGGACATGGGCGAGACCGTTCAGCCCGGTCGCCACCACGACGGCCGAGGCCGCCATCTCCGTCCCGTCGTCGAGCCGGACGACGAAGCCGGGCCCGGACGCCGCCCGTTCGACGGCCGTCACCCGGGCCGGCTCGACCTCGCCGACGTACCGCTTCTGGAACCACTGCCCGTACCGGACGAAGACGTCGCACGGGATGGGTGTCAGCTCGGTCAGTTCCGGCTCGCTGTGCGCACGCCGGAAGTCCGCCAGCGTGCCGCCGGGCTCCGGAGCCGACAGGTCGGTCGCGTCCGGCGTCGATTTCAGGTACATCCCGGTGGCCATGGCGTGCCGCCAACTGCCCATCACGTCACCGAAGATGCGCACCGGCGCCCCCGCCGCCCGCAAGTGGGCGGCCACCGAGAGCCCGTAGGGCCCGGCGCCGATCACGACGACGGGTGGCCGCCCGTGCCCGGGTAAAGCCTGCTCCTGGGCAGGGTGCTGCCCCGGAAGCGACTGCGTCATGCATTCCTCCGCTGGTCCGCTCGCCGCCCTCCCCTGGGCGACGCGACACTGCGGGATGGCACGGCCGGCGTGAAACGGCCGTGCTCGTCCCCCCTCCGCGGGTGAGTCTGTCCCACGGCCGGGCGCCGGGAAACGATAACGGCGCACGTTGGCGAAAACTTGGTCGAATCATACGACAAGTGACGTCAGGAGGGTCATCGACGTGCGGGGTCGGATGCCGACGATCACGGAAGCGACAGGATCGATCGACACGCCCGCCGGAGCCGAGGGCGGCGGACCGCTCGGTTCGGACCCCGGCCGGGGAGCACGGCGACGGGATGCCGGCGGGCGCCCCGGTACCATCGTCCTGTGAACACCTACTGGCACGTCGTTCTGCCGCCGCTCTGCGCCTGACGGGCGCACCCGCGACGGATCCGAACCCGAGCTCCCGGCCCTGCCGTCCAGGCGGCCCGGTGCCTGTGCCGTGCGCCCGTATCGAAACCAGTCCGCAGACGGTATTCGACGACGGAAGTTCACGACTGTGCCGAACGACACCACATCCCAGCCTTCTTCCGCATCCCGGTCATCCCGGTCATCCCGGTCTTTCCGTGCGCCGGCCGGCGCTGCCGCCGCGCGCCCGCGTCCCCGCCGCACCGGCCCGCTCACCGGACCGCTCCCGATCCTCGCGGCCGCCGTGCTGTGGGGCACCACCGGAACCGCCGGCTCCTTCGCCCCCGCCGGAGTACCGGCGGCCGCCGTCGGTGCCGCCGGACTGGCCCTCGGTGGCCTGCTCCTGTTCCTGACCGCACCCGGCAGCCGCTCCCTGGCCGGGGTCCGGGACGGCGCCGAACGCAGGTTGCTCGCCCTGGGCACCCTCGCGGTGGCCGGTTACCCCCTCACCTTCTACCCCGCCGTCGCGCGTACCGGCGTGGCCGTGGCCACCGTGATCGCGCTCGGCGGTGCCCCCGTCCTCGCCGGACTCCTCGCCTGGTGCACCCGCGGGTCCCGGCCCTCGGCCCGCTGGGCCGCCGCGACCTCGGCGGCCGTCCTCGGCTGCACGGTGCTCGTCCTCGGCCCGCAACTCGCCGGTGACGGCGCCCCCGTGGACGGGCTCGGCGTACTGCTGGCGGGGCTCGCGGGTCTGTCGTACGCGGTGTACGCCCTGGTCGGCGGGCAGCTCATCGCCCGCGGACACGCCTCCGGTGCCGTGCTGGGCGCGATGTTCGCGGGAGCGGCCCTGCTCGTGCTGCCGGTGGTGCTGTGGGGCGGCGCCGGCGGGCTGCTCACGGCGCGGGGAGCGGCGGTCGTCCTGTACCTGGGGTCGATCACCACCTTCCTCAGCTACCGCCTGTTCGGGCACGGCCTCGGCCACACCACCCCCCAGGTCGCGACGGCCCTGACACTGGCCGAGCCGGCCGTGGCCGCGGTCCTCGGTGTCACGGTCCTGGGCGAGCGCCTGCCGGGCGTCTCCTGGTGCGGACTGGCGGTCCTGGCGCTCGGCATCGTGCTGCTGACCGTTCCCGCCGACGCCGAGGGGCGAGACGCCTGACCGGCCGGGGGAGATGGGACGCCTGATCGGCCAAGGGAGGTGGGACGCCTGATCGGCCGGGGAGGGGCGGACAGTAACCGACCGCATGGTCTCTTTCGAAGTGTCTTCGAGGTCCAGATTCGGCCTGGTTCCGTGACCGATCCGAGGGTTCGGAGGGACCGGTAGATGCCCATCGGTCGCCGGAACGGCCGCCCTGTGCTGCTGTTTCGGCGACCGGCGAGAAGGGACGGAAGCCCCGTGGTCACTCCCCGCCGGCTCGCTGGAAACGGTCTGGCCGACCGCCTGTTGACAGACCGTCCGTGCTGTTTTCTACTGGCGGAGTGTCAGACGAGAAGGCTGGGGAGACGCGTGTGGACATCGGGCTGCTGGGCGCACTGAACGTCAGCCAGAACGGGGTCTCCATCGTCCCGACCGCGCCCAAGCCCCGTCAGCTGCTGGCCCTGCTGGCGCTGCGAGCCGACCAGGTGGTGCCCGTTCCGACCCTGATCGAGGAACTCTGGGCCGGTACTCCACCGCGCAGCGCCCGCACCACTTTGCAGACCTACGTGCTCCAGCTCAGGGAACTCGTCTCGGCGGCGCTGCGCCGGGGCGCGGATCCCGGGGGCGCGGCCGCCCGGTCCGCCAAGGACGTGCTGACGACCCTGCCGGGCGGGTACTCGCTCGCCGCCGGGGACGGCAGCAGCGACGTCCGGCAGTTCGAGCGGCTGTGCGAGGAGGGCTGTCGCGCCATGGACGACGGGAACGTCGCCGGTGCCGCAGGCATCCTGCGCCGGGCACTGGACCTGTGGACCGGCCCGCCCTTCACCGGCATTTCCACCGGGGCCCACCTGGCCATGGAGGCGCGGCGCCTGGAGGAGAGCCGGCTGTGTGCCCTGGACCAGCGCATCGAGGCCGACCTCCGGCTCGGCCGACACCGCGAACTGCTCGCCGAACTCACCGTCCTGACCAGCCGCTACCGCACCCACGAGAACCTGCACGCCCAGTTCATGCTCGCCCTGCACCGCTCCGGCCGGCGCGGCGAGGCCCTCGCCGTCTACCAGCAGCTGCGCACCCTCCTCGTCAAAGACCTCGGACTCGAACCCTCGGCGGGCCTGCGCCGCCTCCAGCAGTCCATCCTCGCGGCCGGCGCCGACAACCCCGCCACCCCGCTCCACCGCGACGACCTGACCGCGCCGGCACCGGGCGGGGGACTGGCCCGCGCACTGTGACCCTCCACGGGTCCCCGCGTTCGCAGACCGGCGCCGCACACCCGGGCCCGGACGCGGTGCGCGTCCGGGCCCTGACCGAGGTGGTGACCTCAGCGGCGGGGCGGTGACCGGCGAAGCCGCTCAGGACGGCAGGGGGACGCACAGCACGGCGGCCGGACCCTGTGCGCTGCCCACCCGGGTGGTGAAGGCGATGCCCGCGACGAGCTCCCCGGCGGCACACTGGCCCTTGTAGGCGCCGTACGCGAAGTCGTCGCCCGCGCCGTCGGCGGGGCGGTTGTCGGAGCGGTCGAACCACACCGTCCGGCCGGCGGCGTTCGGCGTGGCGCGGGCGGGGGCGCACAGGGCCGCCGAGACCCGCTCGCCGCGGCGGCTGTAGCCGATGACGAACTGGCCCGCCGGGCACTGGAACTTGGTGTACCCGGACGCCCAGTCGCCGCCCGCCGGGACGTACCGCTCGTCGGTGACCACCGTCTGGGCGTTGCCCGTGGCGCGCAGGTCGCCGGCGGTCGCGTCGGTGCACAGACCCCGTCCGCCGGAGTGCGCCAGACCGATCAGCCGCAGCCCGTCCGGGCAGACCGCCTTGTAGGCGCCCGAGTCCCAGTCGCCGCCCGCCCGTACGCGCAGGGACTCCACCTGGTCGCCGTGGTCCGTGGCCAGCATGCGCCAGGTCGTCCCCGGCTCGACGTACCCGGTGCGACTCGCGGAGTTCATGAGGTGGTCCCAGGCGGTGGCCCGCCAGTCGCCTCCGTCGAGGATGCCGGAGCGGTGCCCGGAGGTGTCGTAGTCCAGCAGCGCCCAGTCGTCGTGGCCCGCCCAGCCGACCAGCGGCCAGTAGGCGAAGTCGGCGTCGTGGTCGGCGAAGTAGTCGGTGACGTTGCCGAACCAGGTGCGGGCGGCGGTGCCCGTCTCGTTCGCGCCGATGCCGAACTCGCTGATCCACACCGGTGCGGTGTAGTGCTTGCCCTCCGTGGTGACGAAGAAGGCCTCGTCCGCGAGGGCCTGGTACAGCTGGTCGCGGGTCAGGTCCTGGTAGCGGGGGTCGCTGGTCTCGCCGATGCCGGTGGCGCCGCTGTGGTGGGGGCCGGTGTAACCGTAGAAGTGGGCCGAGTACACCAGCTTGTGGGCGTCGACGAGGGTGTTGGAGAGGGTGCGGACGGGGGTGAGCACGGGGCGGCCGTGGGGGAATCCGTCGACCGGCAGGCCGGTCCAGTTGATGCCCTCGATGACGATCAGGAGGTTCGGGTTGGCCTCGGTGAGAATGCGGTCGCCGGCGAGCTGGGCCGCGGCGTACCAGTCGTGGGCGTCGCCCAGGCCCCAGTTGGGGTCGTCGAGGACGTCACGGCGGACCTCGTTGTAGAGGTCCGCGCCCACGACCCGGGGGTCGGCCGCGTAGCGGCGGGCCATGAAGACCCAGTCGTCGGCCCACTGCTGGGTCGACTGGCTGCTGTTCCAGCGTTCGTTGCCGTCCACGCCGCAGCACCAACGCGAGGTGTTGGTGTGGTTGTTGAGGATGACGGCGAAGCCCGCGCCGGTGAGGGCGGTCACGACGGCGTCGTACACCTCCAGCGGGGTTCTACCGCGCAGTTGCGGGTTGGCGGCGACGGCGGCGTCCGGTACCGGGGTCGTCGTGTGGATCATCTCGTTCGAGAACGGCAGCCGGATGCTGTTGATGCCGAGTGCCTGGAAGTCGGAGAGGAGCTGGGACAGGGGCGCGCGGTCCAGGCCGAGGGGGATGCCGTAGGAGTCCTGGCCGGCGTGGTGGTTCGCGGGATCGTCGGTGCTGCCGCTGCCCGTCCAGGAGCCCTGTGCGCCGTCCCAGTTGGCGGCCTTGAGGCGGAAGCGGTTGCCCGCGGCGTCGACGATGTACCGGCCCCGGGTGGACAGCGGGGGCTGCCAGGCGCCGGTGGCCCGCGCGGCCGGTGTCTGTGCGGCGGACTGCGGATCGGCGGTGGCCGGGGCGGTGCCGAACAGGGTGAGAACCAGGAACGTGACTGTCAGGTACGTGACAAACCGGAACGATCGTGCGATCGGCATCGGCAGCAGTCCTCCGGGTGGATGGCCCGTGCGGGTGGATGTCCAGTGCAGGTGGATGCCCTGTGGGGGGCGAGGCACCCTACCAGGGCACGGATCAGCGCAGAAGCGGTTCGTCCGACGCGCAGGCCTCGGCCGTCCAGCCGTCGAGGTCGCGTTCGGGGCGCAGCAGCCGCCTGATGGCGGCGGCGGAGGCCCGGTGCCAGTCACGGCTGCGGCGGAGCATCGCGTGATCCCCGCCCCTGAGCAGCACCATCCCGGCCTGCCCACCGGAGCTGCGGGCCCGTCGCACGTACGCGGCCGAGTCGGCGGGAGCGGTGGTCCGGTCCCGGTCCCCGTGCAGGACGACGATCCGCGTACCGGCGAGATCGTCCACGGGGTCGCCCGGCGGGCACCAGGGTGCCAGTGCCAGCACCCCGTGCACCGAAGGGTCGGCCGCCGCGCGCAGCGCCGCCCGGCCGCCCATCGAGTGGCCGACCAGCACCACGGACGCGTCGCCGGCCACGCCGCGCAGTTCGTCGAGCGCGCGCAGGGTGTCCTGGAGCGGGTCGGCGGCGTCGTTCCAGCCCTGGTGGCGGTAGCGCACCTGGCCGATCAGCACGTCGCGGGGCGAGGAGACCGACGCGGCCGCGCTGACGAAGGGGCGCATGCGGAGCGCGGCCGGCTGCCAGGGGCGCGCCGGGCGGAGTCCGTTCTCCTGCCCGCCGTGCAGGACGAGCACCGCGGCACGGGTCCGCTCCCGCGGCCTGCGCCGCACCACCAGCGCACTCCCGCCCGCCTCGACGACCCGTCCGCGTCCGTAGGTCACCACGTATCCCCCCGCTTCCTCCGGCCTGCCACGTGCTCCCGCCATCAAACACTCCCAGAGGAACCCCCTGCCACCGGCCCGCATGCGCGGCGTGTGCCTTCCCGGTGAACATCCGTTAGGCTCCAGCGCGCACCGGGGACGCACGGCGGGGGTGGGGGACATGACCGAGAGCTTTGCCGAGCCCGAAAAGCGCGGCAGACCTGGGCTTCAGGCGATCGCGGCGGTGGCGCTGTTCGCGGCCGTCGTGGGTGCTCTGTGGGCGCAGAAGGAGTTCGTCCACCGCAAGGACGCGGTGGGTGAACCGGCGGCCTGCTCGAAGCCGGACGACCATCTGCCGGCCCGCTACGTCTCCGGCGGCCGGCTGTGCAAGGCGCTCAACCGCCCGGACCTGCCCGCCCTGCTGGGAACCGCGCACGAGCAGGCCGAGACCGCCCACGGCAGCGGGGAGTGGCTCACGCTCTCCGGGGGCACGAAGATCGCCGAACCCGAGGCGACGGTGACCCTGGAGACGTACTCCGTGAAGCTGACGGCGTCGTACGACCACATGACCGTCGCCACGGCGGGCACCCTGATGGGCGACGCCCGCCGGACCACCGTCCTCGGGCACCCCGCCGTCCTCTACTCCAGCCCGACCATCTCCATCGGATTCAACCTCGGTGGCGGCAAGGCGAGCACGGGCCCCGGCGGCACCGCGCGCTGCCTCCTGGTCGCGAACGACGGCAAGGACGACGGCCAGGGCACGTTCGAGGTCGCGCTCTGGCGGCAGGACGACGTACCGCCGGACGACACGGCACTGACGCGGGTCGCGGAGCAGGTGCTGCCGACCGTCCCCGGCTGGCACGGGCACTGACGGTCGCGGGACCGGACGGGCGCGCCGCCGGACCGGTCCGTTCCCCGGGCGTCCGGCGGCGGGGAGCGTGCCGACGTGGTGTCAGTCCCTCACGGGGCGACGGTCGTCGCGGAGGCGAGGCTGCCCGCCGAGGGGAGCGCGGGCAGCGACGGCAGTGCGGGCAGGGCGCCGAGGAGACCGGTGACCACCGCGAGGATGGGGGCCAGCAGCCCGGTGACGGCGCTCAGCACCCCACCGAGATCGAGCGAGGTCAGCGCGCTGAGCAGGTTCTTGACGGCGGCCTGGATCGCGTTCACCAGGTCCGAGACGGGGTCGGCGGCACGGGGCGCGGCGCGGTGCGCCCGGTCGACGGCACCGGCGTCCAGGTGCCGCAGCCGCTCCTGGACGGTGTTGCTCCACTCCCGCAGCGCCTTCGCGTAGGCGGTCGCCTGCGCCGGGTCGATGCGGGTGCCCTGCGCCGCGGCGAGGCCGGGCAGTGTGTCGAGCAGGGGTGTCAGGGCGGGGTCGTACTGCGCCGGGTCGATCGCGTCGAGGCGGTCGAGGAGCGTGGCGAGGTCGGTGCCGGGCGGCAGAGCCGTCTGCGCGACACCGGGTCCCGTCGCATCTCGGCCGGCGTCGGCGGCGGCGGCGGAGGCGGCCGCCGGGCCGAGGACCAGGGTGGCACAGACCAGCGGGGAGACGAGGAGGCCGCGGGAGGCAAGGGCGCGCATGGGTTTCCTTTCGAGAACTGCTGTCTTTCGCCCACCCTGGAAAGCGGGGTGCGGGCCCGCAACCGGTCACCCGTCGTGGCGCCCGCCGACCGTGCCGAGAGGAAGGCCCTGACCAGGAGGTTTGTCCCGCTGCTGGGCTCCGTCCGGGTGTCGGTCGGGTGTTCGGCCGTCAGGGTGCGCCCGGCGGTCGGCGCGGACCGCACATGCGAAGAGCCCCGTCCCTGACGGATCAGGGACGGGGCTCTTCGCATGGAGCGCCGGGCAGGCCTTGCACCTGCATCTCCCCACAGGAAGCGGGGCGTCTTTCCTTGGACCACCAACGCATCGCGCATACCCCGGAGTTGGGTGCCGCGCGCAAGATCGACTCTACCGCGCCCGGTGCACCGGCCGCAAACCGCCTCCACGCGGTGACGTCGCCAACCCCTCGTGCCACAACTTCCTTGGAGCGCATCTACTCCTCTGACCTTGACGCCACCAAGGCGTGTCCGGCGGATCATGCTCCGATCGGCACGTAGCAGGTCATCACCACGATCACTGGATGTTTGAGTACCACGGTTGGATCACGGTCAGGGAGACCGCAGCGGACCACGACGATGAGGCGGGCCTGCGGCGCATCGTCGATGAACTTGAGCTTCGCATCGCCCGGATGGACAGCCCGTACTTGCTTGATCTCAGGTGGATGAACGGTGAGCCGTTCGTCCACCTCGGCGGCCATTCCCATCACCGTTCGTCGCCGGATGTTGTGGAGCTGTTCGAGCATGTGGCCGTCGTTGCCCCTGGTTCCTACGGGCTCCTCCATGTTCGCGATGACGAGGATCCAGGCCACGAAAACGAGGTGCGCGTGCTCAGGCTCGTTCGGGGGTGATCGCGCACCACACTGAGGCGCTGCTGTCTCCGTTCCTCCCAACGGTGGAGGATCCCTTCACCGACTGAGGCGTCCTGGTGACTCCGCCTGGCGGCGCTGAGGACGATCCGCGCCGCCCGCCCGGACGGCGCCCCGATCTACGCGATCCTGGACACCTGTCCGCCCACAAGGGCGCCAAGATACGCCGCAGGGCCAAGAAGAACCGGGTGGAGCTGTGCTTCACCCCCACCTACGCGTCCTGGGCCAACCCGATCGAGGCCCACTTCGGGCCACTACGGCAGTTCACCATCGCCAACTCCCACCACCCCAACCACACCGGCCAGACCCGGGCCCTGCACGCATACCTGCGCTGGCGCAACAAGAACGCCCGGCACCCCGACGTCCTAACCGCCGAACGACGCGAGCGGGCCCGCATCCGCAGCGAGAAAGGCATCCGCTGGGGCGGACGCCCCCTCACCACCGCAGCCTGACGGACCTGCCGAACCTATGCGGTCGCAGCACCAGCGCCGTGCCGGATCAGCGGCGCTGCCCGCGCCGCCTGGGCGAGGGCGGGATGTCCACCGGCTGGGTGGTCAGGTACCAGGAGCCACCACCGGAGTCTTCTTGGACGACCAGGAAACCGGAGCGGGGCAGACGCAGCGTGCGGCGCCCGTCGCCCAGGCCGTACACGCTGTCGCCCTGGCCGCCGGGGGTGTTGTCGGGCCATGCGGGTGGGCGGCAATCGCAGCCAGGCCGGCTTCGCAGGCACCGGCACACGAACCGGACCTGCCAGATGGTGTCGGTCCGGAACTGAACGGTGAGCAACGCCGGGCCGCCTTTGTGACGGAGCACCTCGTCACCGTCGCCGCGCTGTTCGGCGACGAGTACGGGCGCGGCCGACAACGGGAGGACACGGGTCGACCACCGGTGGTCGTTGCTGCTGTTGACGGTGGTGACGAGCAGGTGGGTGGCGTCCGCGGGCAGGTAACAACGACCGTGGTACTCGCCGATGATCGAGATCGGACTGTCGCCGGTGTCGGTCCGACCCTCGGTGCGCGTCATGGTCTGGAGGAAGAAGTTGCCCTCGCCGGTGACATCGACCTCCACCAGAGCAGGACGGCCGGGCTCGGGACGGTCGATGAGCACCTCGCTCTTCCCGTCGCCGAAACCGGTCGACACGTGGCGTTCACCCGTACCGATGAGCGGCAGCGGGCGTCCGGAGGCGGCAGCCGACGGGAGGGCGTCGATCGGGACTGGCCGGCCATTGCGCCGGGCATCGAGGCGGATCATGGCGGCGCGACCGCCGCGCAGGGCGGTCAGTGCGTCAGGTTCCGTGCACGCCGCACTGGCCCGGTCGTACGCCTCCAACGCCGCCCGGTACTCCTTCAGGACGGCAGGGGTGGCGTCGGCGCCGTCGGCTTCGAACTCCAAGGCGGCCACCTCTTCCCCGAAAGCGGTCACCGACTCCTGTACCGCTGCCGGCAGTTCCCTTACAGAACGTTTCACCGCAGCAAGTCGGCGCCGACGCAACATCGGATAGAACCCGCCCACCCCCACACCGAGCAGGAAGCTCACCACATAGCCGATCACGCCCGGCATCCTCGCACGGGTGTCCACCTCTCGACTGCCCCTCTCACCGCTTTGATCACCAACCCGGCGAACCTTCCCGGTCACGGCACTAGCCCGGCCAATCCTTTGGCGGCTTGGAAGGTCTCCTCTACGGTCCAGCGGCGTCCGGCGACCTTGACCAGGGTGGTAAGCGGGACCGGGTGGGCTGAGTAGCAGCGGTAGAAAGCGAGTTCGCCGGTGTGCCGGTTGCGCCGGATGAGCAGTGACCGGCTGTCCGTGCTGCCTGAGGGATTGTCGATCTCGACCTGGGCCCAGTCGTAGACGCGGCGGCCCTTGGCGCCGCCTCCGGCCGAGAGCCGCTGCCAGGCCTTGCTCGGCAGGCAGCGAGCGAGCAGGCCTGCTTCGAAGACGCCCGCACGCGTGCGGATCGGCCGTTCGCGGGAGACGGCCAGGACGTAGCCGATCTGATGGCTCTCCAACTCGGCGCTCAGGTGGGGATCGCCGCCGTGGACCTCGTCACCGGTGACCCACGCGGCCGATACGCCGGCGTCCAGGGCCTGGGCGATCATCTCGGTGGCCAGGGCGGGCTTGGTGGCGAACCTGATCGACTTGGGCGTTCTCGATTCGGCCTTGCGGTGCCGGTGTACTGGCGTTGCACACCAACGCTCGCGGTGCCCTTCTTCAAGTCGCCGGTCTCGTCGACCACCAGGACGGCGTCCTGATTGCCGAGGTGCTCGACCACGAAGTCCCGTATGTCGTCACGGACTCGGTAGGCGTCCCAGGATGCACGGCTGAGCAGGTGCTGCATACCGGCCGGACCGGGGTCACCGACGTGCTCGGCGATCGTCCAGCAGTTCTTCCGCGGCAGTTCCGCCAGCAGGCCCAGTACGAAAGCCCGCGCCCGGCGGCGAGGCTCCACCCGGGCGAACCGGCCCGCCACCCGCGCCATCAGGTTCTCGAACACGGGCTGCCATCGGGCAGGGTCTACGCCGTGACCTGCGGCCACTGGGTGATCTTCGTCTGTCCGCGCAATCGACGATGATCAACGGTGGCCGTGTCGGTCTATGCCATCCAGCAGTACAGGCCCGCTTGCCTCTCACCGATGGCACGCGCGAGGCCGGCCAAGCCACTCAGGATCCAGGCGGCAATCTCCTGTTCGAAGACCTCGCCGTCCGCCGCTCGCTCCGCAACCCACAGCCGGCTGACCTCGACAAGCCGGTGCTCGTCAGCGGCGGCAAGCGCGTCCTGGAGGACCCGGGAAGCGGCGAGGACCACCGGGCCTTCACCGTCGCCAGGATCGGCAATGAACTCGGGTTCGTCAGCGGCGACGAGTTCTTCGAAGCTCCGACCGGTGAAGATGTTCTCCCACTCGATGAGAGCCTCTTCGGCATCGAAGTTGCCGAACGTCAGCGAGTCGAAGACGCTATCCGGGCCGCCTTGCGCGACGGCAGCGGCAGCCTCGTCGTCCGGCGCCACGAAGAACTTGATGACGGTGCTCACCTGGGCATACTGCCCACTCAACACTCGTGAGTCCACCCGTCGAAGGTCACCGGAGCGCAGCCGACCAGACCGAGCCGCCCGTGTGCCCGAACGCCAAGATCGAGATCCACAGCTGGAGTAGAAGTCATCTCAATCGGCGAGCGCGCCTTCCGAGTGTGAGAGTGAGGCTGCCCGGCCCTGGTGCCATGGCTTGACCGGGATGTGAGTCTTGCGGCATGGACATGGGGCGGGAGTCGCGCCGTCGTGGTGGCCGGAACGCCGACGGCAGCATGAATACTCTGCGTGTCCAGGATGACCAGGCTTGGGTCGGCTGATCGCCGTCTCTACTCCCGCAGTTGCCACCGCAACAGATCTTGGATGGTCTGGTCGGTGCCGTCGTCACGCCACGTGTAGAAGTGGTACTTCACCGCACCGGCGGGCGACAGGTCGTGGGGGAGCAGGTCCCACTGGCAACCGCTGCGGTTCTGGTACGGGATCACGTTCACGATCTCCCGCATCGCGTATCTGCCCTGGTGGCCGCTGACCGAGGGGCGTCCGGCCTTCCATGGCGTGATCACGGGCTCGACCAGGGCTCACTGCTCGTCGGAGACGTCCCTCTCCCGGAGCCGATGCTCTCAGCACATCGATAGGTATAGGTTGCCCATGAACAAGTACTCATGCAAGAGTAGTCGTATGTCATCGATCAGGTTGTTCATCCTCGACACGTTCGCGAGGAACGGCGAGATGCACGGGCATAAGGTGCGCCTCCAGGCCGAGCAGGAGCATCTACACCTGTGGACGGACGTGTCCGTGGGCAGCCTGTACCAGGCGATCAAGCGCCTGCTGGCTGAGGGCTTGCTCGAAGAGGTCAGGACCGAGAAGGAGGGCAATCTGCCCGAGCGTCAGGTGTACGGCATCACCGGCGAAGGGCGGCTGCGTCTCAAGGAACT
Source organism: Streptomyces sp. NPDC086777 (assembly GCF_040702065.1). NCBI lineage: Bacteria > Bacillati > Actinomycetota > Actinomycetes > Kitasatosporales > Streptomycetaceae > Streptomyces > Streptomyces sp. NPDC086777. Next base: position 17,873 of record NZ_JBFBJI010000072.1, read on the forward strand.
CCAGTCGGAGAGTCTGCGCCACATCTGGATGAAGCCGGACCCGTTCGACCTGGCCCTCACCCGCCTGGACCCGGAGAAGCTGGACGAGCTCCACACGGTGATCGCATCCCGGCTGGATGAACTCGCCTCGATGCTCTCGGACACCGAGGCGCTGAACGCCAACGCCATCGACGGCGGCTACCTGACGGTGAGCGAGGCACTGGCGGTCAGTCACAGTGCGCGCAGGCTGCGCGCCGAAATCGCCTGGCTCCAGGAGGTCCTGGACGCGGTGCCCGAGATTGTCGCCGATGAACGGACCCGCCAGCCCGACAGTCTCTGAATCACCGGATCCCGCCCCCTCGAATCCGCCCGCGTCGCGGTCGGCGCGACCGTTGCCCAGTAAGGAGCCTGTCCCATGTCCGAACTCATCGAACCCTTCACACTGTCCGTGCCGGAAGAACAGCTGACCGACCTGCGTGAGCGGCTCTCCCGCACCCGGTGGCCCGATGCCGAGACCGTCCTGGACACCAGCCAGGGACCCCAGCTGGCGAAGCTCCGTGCTCTGCACGGCTACTGGCTCAACACCTACGACTGGCGGCGGTGCGAGAAGACCCTCAACGGCTTCGGCTAATCTCGCACCGTCATCGATGGTCTGGGCATTCACTTCCTCCATGTGCGCTCGCCTGAGCCGGACGCCCTCCCGCTGGTCATGACCCACGGATGGCCCAGCTCCGTCCTCGATTTCCACAAGGTCATCGGCCCACTGACCGATCCCGCAGTCCACGGCGGTGACCCGCGGGACGCCTTCCATCTCGTGGTGCCGTCGCTGCCGGGATTCGGGTTCTCCGACCGGCCTACGGAACCCGGCTGGGGATTTCCCCGGATCGCCGATGCCTGGATCACGTTGATGGGTCGGCTCGGCTACCGGCGATGGGGTGCCCAGGGTGGCGACCTCGGATGCGCGGTCACCGACGAGATCGGCCGCAAGGCCCCCGACGGATGCGTCGGGCTGCACCTCAACTTCGCCATGTTCCCGCCGACGCCCGACGAGATCCGGGACGCCACCGAGCATGAGCAGGCAATGCTCGACAGCGCCGCCTACTTCTGGGAGCACCTCTCAGGCTACGCCAAGGAGCAGGCAACCCGCCCTCAGACCATCGGCTACTCCCTCGCGGAGTCCCCCATCGGCCTGGCTGCCTGGATCTACGCGATGTTCCAGGACACCTGCGGCACGCCGGGGGACGCAGAAGCATCATTCACCCTGGACGAACTGCTCGACGACATCATGCTCTACTGGCTTCCCAACACCGGGACGTCCTCTGCGCGGACCTACTGGGAAATGGCGCGGTCGGCACGGCCCTCCGCGCCGAACGCCGCCGCACCGATCGCACTGCCCACCGGATTCAGCATGTTCCCGGAGGAGCACGTCCGGAAGTCCCAGCGCTGGGTGGAACGCCGCTACAGCAACGTCGTTCACTTCAATGAGCTCGAGGTGGGCGGGCACTTCGCGGCCCTGGAACAACCGGCACTCTTCGTTGACGAAGTCCGGAGCACCTTCCGTTCCTTGCGCTGAGCGCACCGCCGGCATCGGCACCTCCCACCGACAGCTTCCCCCCAAGGAAGGGCGATACGTCATGACACCCCTGCCCGGCGAACTCCTCGAACTGCTGAACCGGCCCAGCCCCTGCTTCATCGCCACCACCATGCCGGACGGCTCGCCCCAGCTCACCCAGACCTGGGTCGACACCGATGGCGAACACATCCTCATCAACACCGTCGAGGGCTACCGCAAAACCACAAACGTTCAACGCGACCCTCGTGTGGCCGTCAGCGTCGCCGACCCGGATGACACCTCCCGCTACTTCTCCGTACGGGGACGCGTCACCAGCGTCACGGCCGACGGCGCCGCCGAGAGCATCGAACATCTCTCCCAGAAGTACACAGGCCACCCCTACGCCTCGTACGGCGGCCCGGGCCAGACCCGGCTCCTGCTGACCATCACCGTCGACTCCGTCATCCATTCCCCCATGCACTGAGAACTTCTAACGAAATGAGTGGGCGCAGGTCCGGGCCACTGGGCAGCTGACCGGACGTGCGTCAAGATCGCTTCATGCTGATGGGACGCAACTTGGAGACCGCGGCGCAGCTGAATCTGGCTCTGTTCTGTGACGACGAGGGCAACAGCGTTCGCATCACGGTGCTCGGCGCTCTGCAGGGTGTGGCTGGAGGGCTCGCCGCGGAGGTCGTCGTTGACACGCCATTCGTCGCAGGACGCGTGAATCTCTCGCTGTGGCGGTCACGGCTGACTTCGTGGGGCGATGCCCTGGATCGTCTTGAGGCCGGCGAGGACATCGCCTGGTTGCACGTCCAGCGTGGACCGTCCGTCTTCATCCATCTCAGCAGCGGGCGTGACTGTCCTGAGGTGGTGGTTGAAGACGATCTCGCCTCCATGGTGACCGTTCGGGTGCCGATTGACCTACCGGCCGACTGGATCGCGACCCACCGGCGCCTACTCGGCGCCGTACTCCGTGCTTGGGACGACCACTTGTCACCGGAGTGAGCAGAGCTTCCGCCGCCAGATGAGGGAGCATCCAAGGCTGAGGAAGGCCTCGTGAATGTCGTCGCGAATCTCCAACGGATCCGCAGCCGGCGGAACCAGTGCAGGTGAGCGAAGGTGCGCTCGACAACCCAGCGTTGAGTTCCAAGTCCGGAACCGTGTTCGGTGCCACGCCGCGCGATCAGTGGCTTCACGCCGAGCCCGCGGACGAGGTGGCGGCACTTGTCATGGTCGTAGCCGCGGTCACCGAGCACAACGTCGGGACGACGCCGAGGCCGGCCGCGCTTGCCTCACGGAAGGCACTGTCTGGAGCAGTGGGATGAGCTGGGTGTCGTCGTTGCGGTTGCCGCCGGTCAGAGTGACGGCGAGCGGGATGCCGGTGGCATCGGTGATCAAGTGGTGCTTGCTGCCCGTCCTGCCCCGGTCGACAGGGCTTCGTCCTGTAAGTGGGTAGGTTCCCAGGTAAGTGTCGTGGGCCGCTCCGCCGCCACCTGCCTGGTCGTGCGACCGGTGGACGGCGGGCGGACCGGACCCGTGCCGCGGGCGGCTACTCCGGGACGCGCGCCAGGTCGTGCAGCCAGGCCTTTGCCGAACTGTCCGACGGGGCACGCCAGTCGCCACGCGGGGAGAGCGAGCCGCCGGCCGAGACCTTCGGCCCGTTCGGCATCGCCGAGCGCTTGAACTGGGCGAAGGCGAAGAAGCGGCGGCAGAAGTAGTCGAGCCAGTGCCGGATCTCCGCGAGGTCGTACGCCTGGCGTTCGGCCTCGGGGAAGCCGGGCGGCCAGGCGCCCGCCTCCCGGTCGTGCCAGGCGTGCCAGGCCAGGAAGGCGATCTTCGACGGCCGGAACCCGTGCCGCAGCACCTGGTAGAGGGTGAAGTCGTGCAGCGCGTACGGGCCGATCTTCGACTCGGTGGACTGCAGTTCCTCGCCCGGCACCAGTTCCGGGCTGATCTCGGTGTCGAGGATCGCGGCGAGGGTCTTGCCGGTCTCCGCGTCGAACTGCTCGCTGCTGATGACCCAGCGGATCAGGTGCTGGATCAGGGTCTTGGGCACCCCGGAGTTGACGTTGTAGTGGCTCATCTGGTCGCCGACGCCGTATGTCGACCAGCCCAGCGCCAGCTCCGACAGGTCGCCGGTGCCGAGCACGATGCCACCACGCTGGTTGGCCAGCCGGAACAGGTAGTCGGTGCGCAGACCGGCCTGCACGTTCTCGAAGGTCACGTCGTAGACCGGCTCGCCGGCGGCGAACGGGTGCCCCATCTCCTGCAGCATCAGCCGCGCGGTCGGCGTGATGTCCAGCTCGGCCGCGGTCACGCCGAGCGAGTTCATCAGCCGGTGCGCGTTGCCCTTGGTGTGCTCGCCCGTCGCGAAGCCCGGCAGGGTGAAGGCCAGGATGTCGCTGCGCGGGCGGCCCGCGCGGTCCATGGCACGGGCGGCGACGATCAGCGCGTGCGTGGAGTCGAGGCCGCCGGACACCCCGATGACGATCTTCGGGCCGCCGATCGCCGCGAGCCGCTGCTGGAGCGCGGCGACCTGGATGTTGTACGCCTCGTAGCAGTCCTGGGCGAGCCGCTGCGGGTCGGCGGGGACGAAGGGGAAACGCTCCACCCGGCGCCGCAGCCCCAGGTCGGCCGTCGGCGGGTCGAGCCGGAAGGCAACGGTCCGGAAGCCGCCGGTGCGGGCGGCGTGGGTGCGGCGGTTGTCGTCGAACGAGCCCGTCCGGGCCCGTTCCTGCCGCAGCAGGTCGAGGTCGACGTCGGCCACCGCGCACTGGTCGCCGAGCGGGAACCGGTCCGTCTCGGCCAGCAGCGCGCCGTTCTCGTAGATCATGGTCTGGCCGTCCCAGGACAGGTCGGTCGACGACTCGCCGAGCCCGGCCGCGGCGTAGACGTACGCGGCGAGACAGCGCTGCGACGCGGAGCGGCACAGCAGCTTGCGGTCCTCCGCCCGGCCGACCGTGATCGGGCTGCCGGACAGGTTGAGCAGCACGGTCGCGCCGGCCAGCGCCGCCTCCGCGCTCGGCGGCACCGGCACCCACATGTCCTCGCAGATCTCGGCGTGCAGCACGAGCCCCGGGACGTCCTCCGCCTCGAACAGCAGGTCCACCCCGAACGGCACGCCCTCGCCGCCGATCCGGACGGTGCCGCCCCGCTCGTCGTCGCCGGCGGCGATCTGGCGCCGCTCGTAGAACTCCCGGTAGTTCGGCGGGTACGACTTGGGCGCGACCCCGAGGATCCGGCCGCGGTGCACGAACACCGCGCAGTTGTAGACCCGGTTGCGGTGCCGCAGCGGGGCGCCGACGACGAGGACCGGCAGCAGGTCGGCCGAACCGGCCCGCACCGTCTCGACGGCCTCCTCGACCTGGTCGAGCACCGCGTCCTGGAGCAGCAGGTCCTCGATCGAGTAGCCGGTCAGGCCGAGCTCCGGGAAGACCGCCACCGCGACGCCCTCCTCGGCGCAGCGGCGGGCCTGCCGCAGCACCGCCTCGGCGTTGGCGCGCGGGTCGGCGATGACGGTGTGGCCCGTGCACGAGGCGACGCGCGCGAAACCGTGCTCATAGATCGACCAGAAGTTCAACGGGGCTTCCTCGGGAGAGCGGGAGGGACGGACACGGAGCGGATACCGGACAGGGAGCGTCGCCGTATCCGGGCACCCTCTCCTTCGACGGTCCGGCGAACGTCCTGCCCCCAGCAGCATAGATCGCCGCGCGATCCGGGCTGATCAGGGATTCTGCGCGGGCCGCGCGCCGGTCCACCGCGTACGGGGTGCGCACGGGCGCGTCGCCTGCCGGACCTGGGCCGCCCAGCGGGCAGGTGCCGGTCCGGAAGCCGGGGACCGGTGCGGACGATGCCCGGCGGCTCGCCGACCAGCAGCAGCGAGGTCACCACGGCATCGTCGCCGGTTCCGGCGGGCCGTGGCCCGGCGGGTGCGGAGGTCCTCGTGCCGGGGGTGTCCATGCCGACGACCATGCCGTCGCGGACGTGGATGACACCGCCCGGGGTGCCGGAGACCAG
>NZ_JBFBJI010000073.1:0-22212 GCF_040702065.1 Streptomyces sp. NPDC086777
GGGTGGGTGTGCGGCCCCGCTCCCGCTTGCGGTGCGCTGCGCCCGGCCCGGGGGGGGGGGGGGGGGGGGGGGCCCCGCCCCCCCCCGACGCTGTTCCGCGTCACCGAACGAGGCACTGCATGGACACGATTCCTGTCACCGTGCTCGGGCCGTCCGGCTCGGGCAAGACCCTCTACCTGGCCAGCCTCTTCCGCCGGCTGTTCATCCAGCGGTCGGACACCGGGTTCTTCGTGAACGTCCCCGGCGCCGACAAGATCAGACTGAACAACATCTTCCGCGAGGTGACCACCGGGGCACCCGACGAGTGGCCCGACCCCAGCATGCAGGCGAACACCACGGAATGGACGTTCACGTGTTCGCTGCGGACCGAGGACGGCGCGGTCTTCAGCCCGTTCGCCCTCTCCTACATCGACTACTCGGGCGCGTTCCTGCAGATCGCCGACGCCTGGGAGAGCGAGGAGGGCCAGGCGGTCTGGGAGCGGGTGAGAGCCTCGAAGTTCCTGCTGCTCCTGCTGGACGGCGAGAAGGTGCTCCGCCAGCTCGACGGCGAGCCGGGCCTCACCGACGAACTCGTCGCGATCTTCAACGAGATCCAGCAGAGCAACGCCGCGGTGCACGTGGTGGTCACCAAGTGGGACCTGCTGCAGGCGGCCGGCCACACGCTGCGCAGTGTGCTCGACGGCCTGCTGGAGCATCCGGACTTCGAGGCCTTCTACCTGGACCGGGTCAACCGGAAGTCGGTGGGGACCTTCCGGTTCATCCCGGTGAGCGCGCTCGGCCAGGGGTACGCCGTCCTGGACCCGGTCTCCCGGACCATGGTCAAGCAGGTCAAGCCCGGCACGTACCCGAGGCCGTACAACGTCGAGATACCGTTCATGGCCGTCCTGGTGGACCTGGTCCGCGACGAGTTGCGGGCCTCGGCGCACCGGGCCGAGACCGCGGGCCCGCTCATCGAACAGCACAGGCAGCGGCTGGCACGGATGGACGGGTGGGACAGCAAACTGTCCCTGCTGCGCTCCGTCCTGGGCGCCAAGCCCGCCCGGTCGCCCCTGCTGCGGCTGATCCAGCAGGACGTCCTCGAAGCCGCGGGGCAGTACGGGAGCAAGCGGATCGCCGAGCGCAGGCAGGAGGTCGAGCGGGAGATCGCCCAGGTACGCGGGCAGATGCTGCAGGCGCGCTCCGAGGACGAGGCGCTGACGCGCATGGCCGAGGTGTTCGACGCCGTACTGGCCGAGTTCGAGGCCGTGCACCCCGGGTCGCGCGTGCTGAAGGAGGTCTCATGACCTACGGAACGGACGGGCCGCCGGCCGGCGCGGACCGGCCGGACGCCTGGCCCTTCGTCATCACCCGTACCGCGAGCCACGACTTCCAGGTGGTGGTCGCCCCCAGGTTCCTCGCCGAGACCCGCACCCATGGACTGCTCACCAGCGCGGCGGGCGGCGAGGTCTCCGGCCACAGCGCCTACCTGCGCGAGTACCGCGACCAGGCCGGGTACTCCCTGTGGCTGCTCTACCGCGTGGTCCACCTGACGGGAGCCGATGTCGGCCAGGACGTCGAGTACGTCCGCAACCGCTCGCGCCGCACGCCCCTGACCGAAGGCGTCGTCCTCCGGGACCGGCCGCGGACCGACGAGGCCACCCGGGAACTCTTCCAGCTCGTGCACGGCCGGTGCGCGGACGTGGTCAGGGACTTCTACAACGCCGACTCCGTCGACTTCGGGGTGCGTCCCTCCGACGCGATCCGGATGCCGGCGGGCGGCACGCCGCTGAGCTGCGTCACCCTGGACACCTACCGGTCGAAGAGGAGTATCGAGGCGGCCCTTCCGGGCCGCCGCCGACCGTCGGCCGGGGAGCGCGTCCCGGTCGGACCGGGCGGTGGACCCGCGGTCGTTCCCGTACCGCGGGACGGCGGCGGGGCTGCTGCGCCTGGCGGGTACCACGCTGGACCGGGCGGGCCGGGGAGCCCTGACCCTGGGGGCCAGGGCGCACGCGGCAGCGGCGGTTCTCGAAGCACGGGAGGCGCCGGCGGACCCGCGGTGGTGGGCGGCGGGCGGACCGAGCCGGCCGGCGGACGGCCCGTCGACCGGACGTGGGGCCTCGTCGGCGCGCTGACCGTCACCGTGCTGATCCTGTCCGCGGCCCTGCTGGTGGTGCTGCTGGGCTCGGTCTGACGCGGACCGGGCAGGAGCCGTGGGACGGAGGCGAGGGGTGAACGCGCCGGATTCCGACGCCCGGGACCCGGGCGGGGCGCCGTCCGAGACGGTCCTGCTCGAACACTGCCGTACGGCGGCGTCGGCGCGTCATCTGCTCGCACTCGTGCCGGACCTGCCCGGCCTGCTCCGGCCCTTGGTCGCGGACCGTCTCCAGACCCGGGCGGAGCGGCTCGACGCGGCCGGCCGGCCGCGGGAGGCCCACGAGGCGCTCGTCCGGGCGGCGGTGCTCCGGCTGGCCGCCCGGGTGGGCCCGGAGCGTGCCGCGGCCGCGCTCGAAGCGATCGCCTCGATCCTCGCGGAGCCGTCCCCGGGCAGCTCCCGGGAGTCGGCCCTGGAACGGCTGCGCGGCCTGCCGCCCGCGCAGAGCCAGGCGCTCTGGCACGCCTTCCTCGCCCTTCTGCGGGACGGGGTGCGGACCGGCCTGAACGGGGGCGGGTCACACGGGGAGCCGGGGGCGGTGGGGGACACGGCCGGGGAACCGCAGGGGAGTTCCCCGGCCGTACGGGCCCGGCCAGCGGCGGGTCCGCCACCGGGCGGCGGCTCCGCCGCGTCCGCGGCCACCGCCCACTGGCGGGCGTTCACCGCCGGGCACCGGTGTCTGCTCACGCTCGACCCGGCGGCGCGCCCCGCCGAGTGGGAGTCCGCGATCGGCGGTCTGTGCACCGCGGTCGCCGCGCTCACCGCACTCGCGGAACCGCCACCGCACCCCGGCCCGGCTTCCGCACCCGATCCCGAAGCCGGGCTGGACGAACGGCATCCCAGCACCGGACCGCTCCGCGAGAGCGTCGCCCTGCTGACCTGGGCCGACCGGACGCGGGACGCCGAACTGGCCGAGGCGGCCCTGTCCTTCCTCACCGCGGTCGCCCGGGCGGCGCACGACGCGCCCGCCGGGCAGCGGGCCTACGCCCACTGGCACATCGGCCTCGCCCACGGCCTGCTCGGCGAGGTGCGCTCCGGCCACGCGGAGCGGGACCGCGTCGAGGCGGCGCTCACGGCGTACGGCGACGCGCTCGCGACCGGCTGCGGCCGGGCGGTCCGCGCCGCCGTCCTCACCTCGCAGGCCGCCGCGCTGGTCCGGCGGACGGCGGGCGAACACCGGGAGAACCTGGACCGCGCGCTGCGCGCCGCGCACGAGGCCGTACTGCTGTGCGACCGGCCGGCGCAGCGGGCCAGGGCCCTGCTGGGTGCCGCGGCCGTGCACCTGGCGTTGCCGCCGGGGGAACCGGGCGAGCACGTGACGGCCGCGTGCGAGGCGCTCGGCCGGGCGGTGGCCCTCGCGCCCGCTCCCCCGGGAAGCGGCCCGGCCGCATGGTCACTCGCCGACTGGATCACCGCCGTCGACGAACTGGGCGCCGCCCTCGTGCAGCGCGGCGGCGCCGTCCCCGCCCGCGACGCCGACCGCGCCCTCGGCCTGCTGCGGGTGGCACTCGCGGCGCGGCCCGCCGCCTCGGCCCCGGCCGCACGCGCCGTCACCCTGCGCCGCCTCGGGCGGGCGGCGTCGGTCCGCCGGCTCCGGACGGCCGACGACACGGAGCGGGCCGCGCTCCTGGCCCAGGAGACCGGGTGGCTCCGGGAGGCGACGGCGCTGGACGGCCGGCCGCCGAAACCCAGGGAACCCGTGTGACGGAGCACGACAGTTTGCGAGGGGAGCCCGACAGCTTGCGAACGCGTGGCCAGTGACTGATCTCCCGCCAGGAAGGTTGCGCGGCGAGATCTTCCGGAGAGTGAGAGCTGTCCCGCCTGCCCCGACACTGTGGCTCTGCATGACCGACCCCGAGATCGAGATCACCGCGGACCTCGCCCGTGACCTGCTGCAGGAGCAGCATCCAGACCTTTCAGGGTTGGCCATCCGCGAGGTGGCGGGCTGCTGGGGCAACCAGATGTGGCGCCGCAGGGACGAGTTGGCCGTGCGCATGCAGCGCATGGACCCCACCCCGGAGCTCCGGCTCAGGGAGCGGCGGTGGCTCCCCGTGCCGGCCCCGCGCCTGCCGCTGCCAGTGCCGACCCCGGTGCGGTTCGGCGAACCGCCCGAGCGCTTCCCCAAGCACTGGACCGTGATGACATGGGTTCCCGGCGAACCGCTGGACCACGGCTCGATCAGCCGCGGCGCCCACGCCCCCCTCACCGCCGCCTGCTGACGGACCGAGAGTTGCCGGGCCGTCGGCCGGGAATCCGGAGATGAGCAGGAGGGACGCTGAGGTAAAGGCGACACGGGGGACGCGGGATGGAGATGGGCAGGGCGGACCGGTCACCGGCGTACCAGCGCCGGATCGACACGGGACAAGGCCGCGGGCATGTCGAGGTCCCAACCGGCGCTGTACGCCGTGTTGAAGGCCGTCTCTCCGAGCACCGCTTCGGTGCGTGAGCGCAGTGCCCGGATGTGGGGGTCGGTGGGGTCGTGGGCGCCGCGGAGGCGTGCGGCTGCGCCGAGGACGACGGCCACGTCGTGATGCTGTTCGTAGAGTGCTGCGAGACCGGCCACGGTCACTGCCACGGTCGCCACGATCGGGAGGTCCTGGCTGTGGAGCGCGGCGGCGTATGCGTCGTGCAGTGCGTGCGCGGCCGCCGGCCCGTCGACGTGTTCGAGCCAGAGTTCGCCTCGCACGGTCGCGATCAGCGCCCGGCCGTGCTCGCCGGCATGCGGACTCCGCGCGCGCAGGCCCGTTTCGGCCGCGTCGATGAGCCGGCCGGCGCGCTCCAGATCGCCCGTCTGCGCATGCAGGCGGGACTCGCGTGCGTCGAGCAGGACTGCCAGTTCGGGTGAGGCCGAGCGCAGGGCGCGTTCCCGGGTCGCGGTGATGAGCTCGACGGCCTGTGCGGTCCGGCCGAGGCGGACCAGAAGGTCGAACCGGCGCAGGGCGATGAAGACTTCGTCGCTGAGGCTGAGTACTCCGAACTCACCGGCCAGCCGTTCGGCTTCCCGCAAGTCGTCCAGCGCGGCGTCGAGTTCGCCGTCGTACTGGCGCAGGAGTGAGCGCAGTGGCAGTGCCGTGGCGACGGCCCAGTGGTCGCCGGCCCGGGTGAAGCAGTGCAGGGCTGCCGAGACGTCGTCGCGTGCCTGGCCGAGGTCGCCCTGGTTCTCGGCGGCATGGGCGCGTGAGATGCGGGCGTAGCCGGCCAGCCAGAGGTCCGGCCCGTCGATGAGGCCCTGGACGAGCGCCTCGCTCCTCTCGGATGTGTGGAGGAGGGCGAGTCTGACGGTGGTCAGGGCGCCGGCGAAGACGGGGAGTTCGCGTTGGCGCAGCAGACGGTCGGTGAGGGCTGACAGGTCCTGCCCGTCCTCGTGGAGGAGGTCGTTGAACAGCGTGCTGTGGCTGGTGCGGGAGTTGAGCTGGAGCATCGCGCGGGCGATGTCGTGCCCGGCGCCCGGGTGCTCGGTCGGCAGTGCGACGGTCTGCCCGAGCCAGTAGGCGGCGTCCTCGTGGCGGCCGCGGATCTGCCAGTACCAGGTCAGGTCGAGCGCGAGTGCGGTCGCGGCGTCGGCGGCTCCCGTGTCGCAGAGGTGGCGCAGCGCGGCGATCACGTTGTCGCGCTCGGCGCGCAGCGTGTGCAGGGCGCCGAGCTGGCCAGGGCCGCGGGTCAGTGGATCGTAGTGGGCCACCAGGCCGGCCATGTAGTGGGCGGCCAGGTCCCGCACGCCGACCAGGGTGTCGTTCGCGGCCAGGCGATCCAGACCGTACTCCCGGATCGTCTCCAGCATGCGGTACCGGCCGGTGTCGGGCTCGAGTTGCAGCAGGGAGCGGTCGACCAGGTCGGCGAGGAGTTCGGGGATGCGGCGGACGGGCACTGTCGTCCCGGTGCAGACCGCGGCGGCCGACGCGGGTCTGACGCCGCCGGGCAGCACCGCGATGCGTTCCGCCACCGTACGCGCGTCCTCGTCCAGGAGGTCCCAGCTCCACGCGATGACCCCACGCAGCGTGCGGTGGCGGGCAGAAGCGGTCCGGCTGCCGGTGGTGAGGAGCCCGAACCGGTCCGACAGCCCGGCGGCCAGGTCGGTCAGGGAGAGCGTGCGCAGGCGGGCCGCCGCCAGTTCGAGTGCGAGCGGCAGGCCGTCCAGGCCGCGCACGATGCGCAGCACATCGGCGAGCGTGTGATCGTCGACCTCGAATCCGGGGCGCACGGCGGCCGCCCGCTCGGTGAACAGGCGCACCGACGGTGCGTCGCGGACCTGCTCGACGCCCGCGTCCGGGCCGGGCAGGGGCAGCGGGCGGAGCGGGACCAGCGTCTCCCCGTCGATGGCCAGGGGCTCGCGGCTGGTGGCCAGCACCCGTAGTCCGGCGCATCGCGGCAGCAGCGCCGCGATCAGGTGCGCCGCGGCGTCGATCACATGCTCGCAGTTGTCGACGACGAGCAGGCTCTCGCGGCCGTCGAGCCGGTCCGCCAGCACGTCGACATCGTCGGAGGGCTCGCCGCGCCGCGCCGAGTCGTCGAAGAACGCGGAGCCGCGCAGGCCGAGCGCGGCCAGCACGGCCCCGCCGACCTTGCCGGGTTCGGTCACCGAGGTGAGGTCGACCAGCCAGGCACCGTCACGGTAGGCGGGGCGCTGGAGGCGGGCGGCCTCGAGGGCGAGGCGGGTCTTGCCGGCACCGCCGGGGCCGAGCACGGTCACCAGCCGCCCAGAGGCGAGCAGAGTGCCGATACGGGCGAGGTCGTCTTCACGGCCGATGAAGCCCGTCAGCGGCGCGGGCAGATTACCCCGGCTCCGGGTGGCCTCCGTGGGGTCCACGAGGGCGGGCGGTTCGGACTGCCGGGCGGGCGGTTCGGACTGCCGGGCGGGCGGTTCGGACTGCTGGGCCCGCAGCAGGCGCAGGTGCCGTTCGCGCAGCGCCGCACCGGGCTCGGTGCCCAAGGCGTCAGCCAGCCGCGCGCGGAACCGGGCGTACCGGGCCAGAGCCTCCGCCTGGCGCCCCTGGGCCGCCAGGGCGTCCATGAGCAGCGCGACGGCCCGCTCGTGAAGCGGCTCCTCGGACAGCAGTCCGCTCAGGCGAGTGGCGGCCTGACCGGCGCTCCCGAGGGCCAGCTCGGCCTCGGCCAGGTCGACGACGGCTTCGAGGGACGCCTGGGCCAGGTGGGTCGCCGCCGCGGGCTCCACCGCGGCGACAGCGACGGGTTCGGCGCCGGGATGCCCGCCCCACAGAGCCAGGGCCTCACCGAGCCGGGCTGCCGCACCCTGCGGGTCACGTGCGCGCAGACGCTCCCGCCCGGCCGCAGTCAGGTGCTCGAAGCGCAGCACGTCCACGTCCCGTGCGTCCACGTCCAGCCGGTAACCGCCGCCGGCCTGCACGACCGCACCCGGTCCGCCCGCCGCCCTGCGCAGCCGCGAAACGAGCGCCTGCAGGGCGTGCGTGGGACCGGCCGGAGCATCCTCGGGCCAGATCGCGTCGATGAGAGTCTGCTGCCCGACCGGGCGGCCGCCGGCGAGCGCCAGCCGCACCATGAGCTGCTGAAGCCGGGACCCGGGAACGGGCACGACCGTCCCGCCACGCGACGCCTCGAATGTTGTGAGCAACGTGATGCGAAGCCGCGCATCCCCATCCATGGCCTGATCTTCGCGCGAGCGCCCTGTGACGGCCAAATCTGCGCGCGCCTCCTCGGGCCTGCGGCGTTGGAGCTGGAGGACATCACGCACGCGGCGCTCACAGCACTCAGTGTCCTGGGAGCTGATCCATGCAGGCCGGTGTCAGCGGTGTGTGCGCCTCCTGTGAGCGGAGCGCGCCAGTCTTCGAGTGCCGCGGCGGGCAGAACGGTCGCCGCGGGTGCAGTCCACGACTCGCGCACTCGGACAAAGGAGGTTCCCGATGACCGGGACCACCGGCACCACGGCCATGGACACCCCGACCACCGGCACCCCGATCACCGGCACCCCGACCACCGGCACCGCGGGCGCGGCCGACGGCGGCTGGGCCCGGACGTGGGGGGCGTCCCCCCACGCACCGATCGAGGAGTTCGGCTCCCTGCCCTCGTTCGCCGACACCACCCTGCGTCAGGTGGTACGCATCAGCGGTGGCGGGCAGCAGCTGCGCCTGCGCGTCACCAACGAGTACGGCACCGCGCCTCTGACCATCGGCGCGGCCCGGATCGCCCTCGCAGCCCCCGAGGGCGGGATCCGTCCCGGCAGCGGGCGGGTGCTCACCTTCGGCGGCAGACCGACCGTGACCGTCCCGACCGGGGCGCCGATGCTCAGCGATCCGATCGAACTGTCCCTGCCTGCGCTCTCCGAGCTGTCCATCAGCCTCTACCTGCCCAAGGCGGTCGAGAGCGCCACCTGCCATGCCATGGGCGTGCAGACCGCCTGGACCATGCCGGGCAACGGCGTCGACGCGCTCACCCTGCCCGCCGACGCCGCGTCCCTCCCCCTGCAGGCCCTCATCTCGGCGATGGACGTCCGCGCCGACGCCGCCACCACGACCATCGCGGTTGTCGGCGACTCGAACACCGACTGCTCGGGCACGACCCCGGACACCAACCGGCGCTGGACCGACCGCCTGGCCGAGCGCCTCGCGGAACTCGACGGCCCCACCGTCTGCGTCTCCAACCAGGGCATCAGCGGCAACCGGATGCTGAACAAGGGCCTGGGCGATTCGGCCCTGGCCCGCTTCGACCGCGACGTACTGGCCACGCCGGGGCTGGGGTACGTCGTCCTGGCCATCGGCCTCGGCGACATCGGCGTCTCCTACCCGCCCCGGGACGGCAGCGGCCCCTCGCCGGAGTTCCTGTCCATGTTCCCCGGCGACCCGGTGACCGCCGACGACCTCATCGCGGGCTACCGCCAGCTCATCGCCCGGGCCCGCGGCCGCGGGGTGCGCGTCTACGCCCCCACCCTCACACCGTACGAGGGCGACGAGATCTTCACGCCGGAGGGCGAGCGAGTACGCCGGCGGGTCAACGAGTGGATCCGCACCGGCGGCGCCTTCGACGCGGTCATGGATTTCGACGCCGTCTGGAGCGACCCCGACCGCCCGAGCCGGATCAGGGACGGATTCCACGCCGGTGACCACCTGCACGGCAGCGACGCGGGCTGCCGCGCGCTGGGCGACTCCATCGACCTGGCGCTGTTCCGGTGAGCCCCGCCCCCACCACTGACCTTGATGACGAGATGCGAGATGCGAGATGACGAGATGCGAGATGACGAGATGCGAGATGACGGGGGAGAACGTCTGATGCATGACGTAGTGATAGCGGGCGCGGGCCCCGTCGGGCTGCTCCTGGCCTGCGAACTCGGCCTCACCGGCTGCGATGTCCTGGTCCTGGAACAGGACACGGGGGCCACCCCGTGGCAGGCCATGCCGCTCGGTATGCGCGGCCTGTCCGCCGCCTCGGTCGAGGTGTTCCACCGCCGCGGACTGCTGCGACAACTGGTGAATGCTTCCGGCGCCGACGCTTACCCCGCCGACCATGACGGCCACCCGGACCCGGACCCGCGGGTGGCACCGGCGCCTCGCAGCGTCGCGCACTTCGCCGGCATGATGCTCAACCCGGCCGACATCGACGCCGACGCCCTGCCCTACCGGCTCCCCAGCCCCGTGCCGGAAGGCGTGATGACCAGCCTCGAATCGGTCGAGACCGTACTGGCCGAGCAGGCCGCCGCGGTCGGCGTCCGAATCCACCGCGGGACCCGGGTCTCCGCCCTGCGCCAGGGCCCCGAGAGCGTCACCGTGCAGGCCGGGGACCGCGAGTACCAGGGGCGCTGGCTCGTCGGCTGCGACGGAGGACGCAGCACCGTACGCCGCCTCGCGGGCTTCGAATTCAGCGGTACCGGACCGCAGTTCACCGGCTACACCATGCTCGCCACCGTCGCCGATCCCGACGTGCTGCAGCCCGGCTTCACCCTCACGCCGACCGGGATGTACCTGCAGATGCCCACCCCCGGACACATCGGCATGCTCGACTGCGACGGCGGCGCCTTCGACCGCACCCGGCAGCCGACCGTCCAGCACCTGCAGGAGGTGCTGCGCCGCGTGTCCGGCACCGACGTCACCCTCGACGACGTCCAGCTCGTGTCGACCTTCACCGACCGGGCGATGCAGGCCACCTCCTACCGGCAGGGCCGCGTCCTGCTCGCGGGAGACGCCGCGCACATCCACTCGCCGCTGGGCGCGCAGGGACTCAACACCGGCATCGGCGACGCCGTCAACCTGGGCTGGAAGCTCGCCGCGACCGTGCACGGCCACGCCCCCGACGACCTGCTCGACACCTACACCCAGGAGCGCCATCCGGTCGGCGCCGGGATCCTGGACTGGACACGTGCCCAGAGCGCGGTCATGAAGCCGGGCCCGCATGCCCAGGCCCTCCAGGCCCTGGTCCGCGACGTGCTGGGCACCCGTGACGGAACGACCTACGTCTACAACCGGACGTCAGGCGCTTCCACCCGCTACGACCTCGACAGCACGCACCCCCTGGTCGGCCGCAACGCCCCCGACTTCCACTTCACGGACGGAACGCGCCTCAGCGACCTCATGCACCGGGGGAACGGCGTCGCCGTCGACTTCACCGCCGGCCGACGGCTCGCCGGTGCGCCGGCCTGCCGCCAGGACCGGATCCGGTATGTCGCCGGACGGGCAAGGAACGAACTGGGCTGCGGTGCCCTCCTCGTCCGCCCCGACGGCGTCGTCGCCTGGGCCGATGGCCTCGATCCCGACCGCGACGCGTTCGCCCGAGCTGCTGCCCGCTGGTTCGGCAGCGCCACCGCCTGGTCACCAACCGGGTGACCGATCGTCTCGGTGTACGCCGTACGCCTTCCGGGGCAGACGCCTCTCAGAGTGCGTTCCGGGCATCACCGGGATGTGGACTCGAGACACGCTTCAGACGAACGAGAGGACGACCGAGCATGACCAGCACGGAACAGGCCGCTGCCCCCGTCGTGGACCAGTCGGTGCTCGACGACCTGCGCCTGCGCTTGCGCGGCTACCGCCGGGTCGACGTCCCCACCGGGTTCGGTTGGGCGCGCGGCGTCGACGGCGACTACCTCGCGGACTTCATCTCCTACTGGGCCCACTCCTACGACTGGCGCGAGCACGAAGCCCGGCTCCGCGCCCTGCCCTGGGTCCTCGCCGGCCGGGGCGACGCACCGGTGCGGGCGATCCATCTGCGGGCGGCGCGCACCGACGCGGTCGCGGTGGTGCTCCTGCACGGGTGGCCCGACTCCGTCCTGCGGTTCGAGAGGGTCTGGCCCCTGCTGTCCGACCTCCACGTGGTCGTCCCGGCCCTGCCCGGCTTCCCGTTCGCCGCACCGGTGGCCCGCCGCGGCATGTCGTCCGGGGACATGGCCGAAGCGGTCGCGAACGCGATGGCCGAGCTCGGCTACGAGCGCTATGTCGTGTCCGCCGGTGATGTGGGCTGCGACGTCGCCGAGGCACTGGCCGCCGCTCACCACGACCGCGTCGCCGCCCTGCACCTGACGGACGTGTCGCAGTACCGCTTCCTGGTGGACCCGCCGACGGACCTGTCCGACGCGGAGCGGGCGTACGTCCGGCACGGTCGTCACTGGCAAGCCACGGAGGGCGGTTACATGCACGAACAGGCCACCAAACCGCACACGTTGTCGGTGGCACTCGGTGACTCGCCCGCGGGCCTGGCCGCCTGGATCCTGGAGAAGCTGCGGGCGTGGACCGACTGCGGCGGAGATGTGGAAAAGGTGTTCACCCGGGACGAGTTGCTCACGTGGATCACCGCGTACTGGGTCAGTGGAGCCATCGGCACCTCCTTCACCCCCTACGCCGAGAGCGGGTCGAAACCGGCCGGACGCATCGACGTCCCCACGGCTTTCACGATCTTCCCCAAGGACCTCGTCAACGCGCCCCGCGAGTTCGCGGCACGCTTCTTCGACGTCCGCTCCTGGACGGAGGAGCCCGCCGGCGGTCACTTCGCGGCCTGGGAGCGCCCGTCGGAGTACGCCACCGGCGTCCGCACGGCGGTGGACCTGGCGAGGCGGGGGTCTGCGTCCCCGTGATCCTGCTCGATCGTGTTCTTCAGAGCTGGTAACCGTCCCCGTCCCGGCCATGATCCTGCTCGTTTCCGCGGTCAAGTCGGCCCGTCACGGCTGAACCGCTCCGTCGATGGTGAGCTCTTTCGAATACTTTCGGGCAGCAGCCACGGCACATGCCGTGGCTGCTGCCCGTGACCATCCCCGAACCCGCAGCCCGGCCGGCCTCTCTGCGGGAGGCCGATGCCGAGGTCTGCGGCCGACGGCTGGTCCTGCTCGACCGGCATACGATCAGCCGGCCTGGCCGCAGGCCATGCGCGTCACCTCGAACGCCTCCGCGTCCCCCGGCTCGACCCGCTCGTCCGCGCGGACATCGACGACCACCGCCGGGCCGTCCGCACGACGCACGAACACGAAACAGTCCGGCGCGCGACGATGCTCGCGCTCCCCGTCGCGCCAGTGCGGCCAGAACGGCTGCGAGGCGATCCCCACCACCCTGGGATCGAAGTCCGTCGGCACGAGACGGTCCCGCTCCAGCCACGACTCGAAACCGACGTGCCGCCCGGTACCAGCCTGGGAAGTGACGCTCACCACGCGACCAGCGAAAGGGCCGCACCGCAGGCACGTCCTCGAACCGCGCCGTCGCGCAGTCCAGCAGCGGACGCCGCCGAGGCTCGCGTACAGCATCCACGTACGACAGCTCGACGTACGGTCCCGCAAGATCCGCCCCGACCGGCACGGCCACCCAGCACCCCCAGCACGTCATCTCGTGGGACCGGGTCGCCGGCAAGAAGGCTGAAACGACTGGGTTCGCTGTCACCCGCCTCGATTGGATGACGGCGGACAGCGGGTCCGGGCATGACCAACCCGCGACCGTGTACTAGAGTTATCTCGACATCGAGATATCTGCCTGGGCGCACCGCAACCGCCACCCTGGTAAGGCATGCCTAACTTAGCCTGACCTTACTGGATCGGCCAAGTCGGCGTGGCGGCACGATGACGGTGGTACGCGCACATCAATGAAGGAGACTGTCGTGTCGGCGAACAGCTTCGACGCCCGCAGCACGCTGCAGGTGGGCGACGAGTCGTACGAGATCTTCCGGCTGGACAAGGTGGAAGGCTCGGCTCGCCTTCCGTACAGCCTGAAGGTGCTGCTGGAGAACCTGCTCCGCACGGAGGACGGCGCGAACATCACCGCCGACCACATCCGCGCCCTCGGCGGCTGGGACTCGCAGGCCCAGCCCAGCCAGGAGATCCAGTTCACGCCGGCTCGCGTGATCATGCAGGACTTCACCGGTGTGCCGTGTGTCGTGGACCTCGCGACCATGCGTGAGGCCGTGAAGGAGCTGGGCGGCGACCCGGCGAAGATCAACCCGCTGGCCCCGGCCGAGCTGGTCATCGACCACTCCGTCATCGCCGACAAGTTCGGCACCAACGACGCCTTCAAGCAGAACGTCGAGCTGGAGTACGGCCGCAACAAGGAGCGCTACCAGTTCCTGCGCTGGGGCCAGACCGCGTTCGACGAGTTCAAGGTCGTCCCGCCGGGCACCGGCATCGTCCACCAGGTGAACATCGAGCACCTCGCGCGCACCGTGATGGTCCGCAACGGGCAGGCCTACCCCGACACCCTGGTCGGCACCGACTCGCACACCACCATGGTCAACGGCCTCGGCGTGCTCGGCTGGGGCGTCGGCGGCATCGAGGCCGAGGCCGCCATGCTCGGCCAGCCGGTCTCCATGCTCATCCCGCGCGTCGTCGGCTTCAAGCTGACCGGTGAGCTCAAGCCCGGCACCACCGCCACGGACCTCGTGCTGACCATCACCGAGATGCTCCGCAAGCACGGTGTCGTCGGCAAGTTCGTCGAGTTCTACGGCGAGGGCGTGGCCGCCACCTCCCTCGCCAACCGCGCCACCATCGGCAACATGTCGCCGGAGTTCGGCTCCACCGCCGCGATCTTCCCGATCGACGACGAGACCCTGAACTACCTGCGCCTGACCGGCCGTGACGCCCAGCAGGTCGCGCTCGTCGAGGCGTACGCCAAGGAGCAGGGCCTCTGGCTGGACCCGAAGGCCGAGCCCGACTTCTCCGAGAAGCTGGAGCTGGACCTCGCCACGGTCGTCCCGTCCATCGCCGGCCCGAAGCGTCCGCAGGACCGTATCGTCCTCGCCAACGCCGCCGAGCAGTTCAAGACCGACGTCCGCAACTACGTGGACACCGCCGACGAGGCCGGCAAGGAGTCCTTCCCCGCCTCCGACGCCCCGGCGTCCACCAACGGCGTCCCGACCAACCCGGTCACCGTGACCGCCCCCGACGGCACGACCTACGAGATCGACCACGGCGCGGTCACCGTCGCGGCCATCACCTCCTGCACCAACACCTCGAACCCGTACGTCATGGTCGCCGCCGCCCTGGTGGCCAAGAAGGCGGTCGAGAAGGGCCTGACCCGCAAGCCCTGGGTCAAGACCACCCTCGCCCCGGGCTCCAAGGTCGTCACCGACTACTTCGACAAGGCGGGCCTGACCCCCTACCTCGACAAGGTCGGCTTCAACCTGGTCGGTTACGGCTGCACCACCTGCATCGGCAACTCCGGCCCGCTGCCGGAGGAGGTCTCCAAGGCCGTCAACGACCACGACCTCGCGGTCACCTCGGTCCTCTCCGGCAACCGGAACTTCGAGGGCCGGATCAACCCCGACGTCAAGATGAACTACCTGGCCTCCCCGCCGCTGGTCGTCGCCTACGCGCTCGCCGGCTCCATGAAGGTGGACATCACCAAGGACGCCCTCGGCACCGACCAGGACGGCAAGCCGGTCTACCTGTCCGACATCTGGCCGACCGAGGCCGAGGTCAACGACGTCGTCGCCAACGCGATCGGCGAGGACATGTTCAACAAGTCCTACGCGGACGTCTTCGCCGGTGACGCCCAGTGGCAGTCCCTCCCGGTCCCGACCGGCAACACCTTCGAGTGGGACGCCGAGTCGACCTACGTCCGCAAGCCCCCGTACTTCGAGGGCATGCAGCACGAGCCCGCCCCGGTCACCGACATCGCCGGCGCCCGCGTGCTGGCCAAGCTCGGCGACTCGGTCACCACCGACCACATCTCCCCGGCCGGCGCCATCAAGGCCGACACCCCGGCCGGCAAGTACCTCACCGAGCACGGTGTGGAGCGTCGTGACTTCAACTCCTACGGCTCCCGCCGGGGCAACCACGAGGTCATGATCCGCGGCACGTTCGCCAACATCCGCCTGCGCAACCAGATCGCGCCGGGCACCGAAGGCGGCTACACCCGCGACTTCACCCAGGCCGACGCGCCGGTGGCGTTCATCTACGACGCCTCCCGCAACTACATCGAGCAGGGCATCCCGCTGGTCGTCCTGGCCGGCAAGGAGTACGGCTCCGGCTCGTCCCGCGACTGGGCCGCCAAGGGCACCGCGCTGCTCGGCGTGAAGGCCGTCATCGCCGAGTCCTACGAGCGCATCCACCGCTCGAACCTGATCGGCATGGGCGTCCTCCCGCTCCAGTTCCCGGAGGGCGCCACCGCCGAGTCCCTCGGCCTGACCGGCGAGGAGACCTTCTCCTTCACCGGCGTCGAGGAGCTCAACAACGGCACCACCCCGCGCACCGTCAAGGTCACCACCGACACGGGCGTCGAGTTCGACGCGGTCGTCCGGATCGACACCCCCGGTGAGGCCGACTACTACCGCAACGGCGGCATCATGCAGTACGTGCTGCGCAGCCTGATCCGCAAGTAGTCCGCAGCGGTCCGCACGGGCCTGTGAGGGCCGCGTCCCCGGTCGACGGGGGCGCGGCCCTTCGCCTTCTGCGTGCGCGTTTCCCGTACGGGACATCGTCAAAGCTCAGTCGGAACACAGGGTTCTCCCAGCCAACCGGCACAGACTTGCGACATGTCCGCCACCGCAGGGGCCCGAACCGGCCGAGTCCGCGTCCTGATCGTCGACGACGAGCCCGCTCTCACCGAGCTGCTCTCCGCCGCCGTCGCCGACGCCGGCTGGCGCCCCTGTCCCGCGCTCGACGGACAGAGCGCCCTGCGGCTGGCCCGGGGCTGCGCCCCGCACGCGGTGGTGCTCGACGGGATGCGGCCCGACCTCGACGGCCTCCAGGTGCTGCGCAGACTCCGCTACGAGATGCCGGGGCTGCCGGTCCTGATGCTCACGGCGCGCGACGCCGTCGAACACCGCATCGACGGCCTGGAGGCCGGCGCGGACGACTACGTCACCAAGCCCTTCTCCCTGGAGGAGGTCGTGCTGCGGCTGCGCGGGCTGCTCCGCCGGGCCGGCACCGAACAGCCCCCGGCCGGCGACTCGGTACGCGTCCTCGGTGACCTGGTGCTGAGCGGCGAGTCCCGCGAGGTGCAGCGGGCCGGCACCCCGATCAGGCTCACCGCCAAGGAGTTCGACCTGCTCAGCCTGCTCCTGGACCATCCGCGCCAGGTGCTCAGCAAGGCCCGGATCCTCGACCACGTCCGGAGCACCTCCTTCGACGGCGGTGGCAACCTCGTCGAGGTCTACATCTCCAGCCTGCGCCGCAAGATCGACCGGGGCCGGGCCCCGACGATCCACACCGTGCGCGGCATGGGATACGTGGTACGGCCCGTGGCGGACGGCAGATGACCGCCCGGCCGCGGAGCCGGTCGCTGCGCACGCGCCTGCTCGTCCTCATCACCGCCGTGCTGGTCTGCGTGTGTGCCGCGATGGCCCTGACCACGGTGTTCGCCCAACGCGCCTATCTGATGGGCAATCTGGACAACCGGGTGGGCGACGCGGTGGAGTGCAACGCGGGCGGCGCCGCCCTGCACCCGGAACTGACCCGCGACCTGACCTTCCTCAACGAGGGCGGGCAGCCGGCCGGCATGCTCGCCGCCCGCATCGACGCCGAGGGCAACATCCTCAGCGCGGCCGTGGTGGGCCACGACGCGCCCCCGCGTCCGCTCACCACCGCCCAGGCCGACGCCCTCGAGGGCATCGCCCCGGACGGCTCGACCCACACCCGCGCGGTCCCCGGCCTCGGCACCTACCGGGTCGCCGCCCTCGACGCGAGCGGGATCCGCGTCCTGACCGGCCTCCCCATGGACGACGTACTGGACACCATCAGCGGCCTGGTGGAGGTCGAGACCGCCGTCGCCGCGGCCGGCCTCACGGCCGCCGGCTGCCTCTGCGCGGTGGTGATACGACGGCAGCTGCGCCCCCTCGGCCGGGTCGCCGCCACCGCCGTCGAGGTCTCCCACGCACCGCTCGGCCGGGGCCAGGTGACCGGCCTGACCCGGGTGCCCGAACAGGACACCGACCCCGGCAGCGAGGCCGGCCAGGTCGGCGCCGCCCTCAACCGCATGATCGACCACGTCGAGGCGTCCCTCGCGGAACGCCGGCACAGCGAGGAACAGGTGCGCCGCAGCGAGGAGAGGATGCGCCGCTTCCTGGCCGACGCCAGCCACGAACTGCGCACCCCGCTCGCCTCGATCGCCGGGTACGCCGAGCTGATGAACCGTGGCACGGACCGCATCGAGGCCGGCCTGGCGTGGCGCCGGGTCGACGCCGAGTCGGCCCGGATGCGCAGCCTGGTGGAGGACCTGCTGCTCCTGGCGCGTCTCGACGAGGGCCGCCCGCTGCAGTCCGCCGAGGTGGACATGGCCGCGCTGGTCGCGGAGGCGGTGTGGGACGCGCGGGCGGCCGGGGCCGGGCACGTCTGGCGGCTGGAGCTCGGTCTCGACGACGGCCCGGCGCTGGTGCTGGGCGACGAGGCCCGCCTGCACCAGGTGGTGGCCAACCTGATGGCCAACGCACGGGTGCACACCCCCGCGGGCACGACCGTGACCGCGACCGTCGAGTCCACCCGCACCACCTGCGTGATCCGGGTCCGGGACGACGGTCCCGGCATCCCGCCCGCCCTCCTGCCGACCGTCTTCGAACGCTTCACCCGGGCCGACACCTCCCGCACGCGCGCCGGAGTCCTGGCGGGCGGCTCGGGTCTCGGCCTCGCCATCGCCTCGGCCATCACCACCGCCCACGGCGGCCGCCTCGACGTACAGAGCACCCCGGGCCGTACGGAGTTCACCCTCGAACTCCCGGTCACCGAACTCCCGGCGACCGGAACGGCGGCCGCCACCCGCACGGCACCCGTGTGAGCGGGTCGTGTCCGGCGGTCGGCGCGTACGAACGTATCGGCGCGCGAAGCAGTGAAGCCGTGCCGTGCCGTTTACACCCGCCCCAGTCCGCGCTAGCTTCACAGGGGAGTGGGGTGGGAGCGCTCCCATGTCGTCCCGGCGGACCGGAACCCGCCGGGCGTCGGGTCCGCTTCCGCCCCACGTTCGTCCGGGTGGGCCGTGTGCGGCCCGACGGGGGCGGCGCGACCGGCCCGCCGTGCCGGGGTGGTCGACGTACGCGATCCGCTCTGGGCGGACCCGGTGCCGATGCGCACCGGGTCCGCGAGCCGGGCAGGCGAGGGGGGGTGGGTGGGCCTGTCCGGGGGGAGTTGCTCGTGGTGCCTCTTGCCCGTCCGCTGTGCGGCTTGCGTCGGTTCCGCGGTGGGCGACAACGTTGTCTCATGGTCTGTACATGACTTTACCGCCTCAACCGACAACGATGTCAACCCACTTCGGGTCACCCGACCGGGTGAACCGGGGCGGTGCGGTCCGCGGCCTTCGCGGTCTCCCGTGGTACCGGTGGCGCACGTTACCGTCCCTGCGGCTTGTGCGACCTGTGGTGCGCGACCCGTCCGGAGGAGGAAGGGCCGCGTCATGCGTTTCCGACCCATGTCCCTGCTGCTGGCCGCGGCACTCGCGGCAGGCGGACCCCCCGCCCTAGCGGCGACCGCCGGCACGCCACCCGACCTGGTCGAGGACCCCACGGCGTACGTCGATCCGCTGATTGGCAGCAGGAACGGCGGCAACACCTTCCCCGGCGCCGTCGTGCCGTTCGGCATGCTCTCCTGGAGCCCGGAGAACACCGGGGGCGACGCGACGAGGACGGCCGCACCCGGCGGCTACCAGTACGACGCCACCCGTATCCGCGGCTTCGGCCTGACCCACATGTCCGGCACCGGCTGCGCGGGCGGCAGCGGAGACATCCCGTTCTTCCCGTACGCCGGCGACGTCACCTCCTCCCCGGCGAGCGACACGGAGGACGCCGTCTACGCCTCGGACTTCAGCCACGCCGACGAGACCGCCGAGCCCGGCCACTACCGGGTGGGCCTCGCCTCCGGCGTCACCGCCGACCTCACCGCGACCGCCCGCACCGGCTCGGCCCGCTTCGCCTACCCGGCGGGCAAACCCGCCTCCCTGCTGATCCGCACCGCCAACTCCGAGGTGGGATCCACCGGTTCGACGGTGACCATCGACCCGGGCACCCGCACGGTCTCCGGCTCGGTCACCTCCGGCGACTTCTGCGGCTACCTCGACCCCGAGGGCCGACGCGCCTACTACACGCTCTACTTCACCGCGCACTTCGACCGTGCCTTCACGGCCACCGGCACCTGGCGGGACGACCGGCTCAGCCCGGGTTCGACGACCGGGTCCGGGGGCACCGGCGGGTTCTCCGCGAACGGCGGGCGGCCCGTCGCCGGCAAAGGGGCCGGCGGATACGTCCGGTTCGCGCCCGGCTCGGGCCCGGTGCACGTCAAGGTCGGCATCTCGTACGTCAGCCGGGCCGCGGCCGAGGCGAACCTGCGGGCGGAGAACCCGCCGCGGCGCTCCTTCGACGCCGTCCGCGACGCGGCCCGCCGCGCCTGGCGCGACCGCCTCGGCGCCGTCCGCGTCGGCGGCGGCACGGACGCCGACCGCACCACCTTCTACACGGCCCTGTACCACTCGCTCCTCCACCCCAACGTCATCGGCGACGCCGACGGCCGCTACCGGGGCGGCGACGGCAGGGTCCACCGGGTCGCCCGCGGCCACCGGGCGCAGTACGGCACCTTCTCCGGCTGGGACGTCTACCGCGACCAGGTCCAGCTGCTGACCCTCCTGGACCCGCGCACGGGCTCGGACATCGCCCAGTCGCTCTACGAAATCGCCCGGCAGAACGGCGGGGTCTGGGACCGCTGGCTGCACGGCGCGAGCGGCACCCACGTCATGAACGGCGACCCGGCGCCGACCGCCCTCGCCGGCATCCGGGCCTTCGGCGGTACCGACTTCGACCTGCAGGGCGCGCTGGACTCGCTGGTGAAGGCGGCGACGGCCCCGACGGCCCAGGACCTGTCCCCGGCCGGCAGACCGGTCCTGTCGGCGGGCCAGCGGCCGTCCCTCGACAGGTACCTGGCCCACCACTACATGCCGTCCGTGTCGAACGCCTGGGGCGGCGCCGCCGAGACCCTGGAGATGTCCACGGCCGACTTCTCCCTCTCCCAATTGGCCACGGCGGCAGGAGAGAAGGGAACGGCGGCCGCCTTCGCCGACCGCTCCCAGTGGTGGCAGAACACCTTCGACATCGCCGCCGACCCGAGCGGCGGCTACATCGCCAACCGCAGGGCGGACGGCAGTTGGGTCACCGGCTTCACCCCGGGTACCGGCAACGGGTTCGTGGAGGGCACCGCCGCCCAGTACACCTGGATGGTGCAGCACAACCCGGCCGGTCTCTTCGCCGCGATGGGCGGCACCGGCAGGGCCCTCGCCCGCCTCGACGCCTTCTTCCACGACGGCGACGGCAGCTGGGCCTTCACGGGCAGCGGCGGCGACAAGTCCGAACTGGACAACGAGCCCTCGCTCAACGTGCCCTACCTGTACGACTACGCCGGCGCCCCCTACCGGACACAGGAGACGGTCCGTGCGGCCATGACCCGGCTCTGGTCGACACGGCCCGGCGGGATCCCCGGCAACGACGACCTCGGCGCGATGTCCTCCTGGTACGTCTTCTCCGCGCTCGGCATGTACCCGCAGGTACCCTCCCGTCCCGAACTCGTCCTCGCCGCACCCCTGTTCGAGCGCGTGGAGATCGACCGCCCGTACGGCAACGACATCTCGATCCACGCCACGGGCGCGGCGAGCGACGCGCCGTACATCCGGTCCCTGAAGGTCGACGGCCGTACCGGTGACCGCCCTTGGCTCGACAGCTCCTTCGTCCGCGACGGCGGCCGGCTCGACTACACCCTCGCCACGACCCCGAACCGCACCTGGGGCACGGGCACCCCGCCCCCGTCCTTCCGCCGGGGCGAGCAGCCCTACCAGATCGGGGTCGGCCCGACGGCCGCGACCGTCGCCCCCGGCGCTGGTACGACGCTGACCGTCCGCGCCCTGTCCCTGTCCGGCGGCACCGGCCCCGAGGTGCGGTTCCGCGTCGAGACACCGGAGGGCGTGTCGGCCACCCCGGCGGAGGGGACGGTCACCGGCGGTTTGCGCCGGATCACGCTCACCACCACCGCGGGCACCCCGCAGGGCTCCTACGACGCGAAGGTCACCGTCACCTCCGCCGGCTCCGCCCACGTCCAGCCGGTCGCGCTCACCGTCGCCGCGCCCGGCACCCTCCTCGCCGCCTGCTCCGGCACCGGCATCTCGGACGACTCCGGCGACCACGACGAGGCCGACTTCGACGGCGGCGGCCGGAGCTACTCCCGCCAGGCCCTCGCGGCGGCCGGCCTCCCGCCGGGCGCCCGGGGCACGGTGGACGGCCTCGCCTACACCTGGCCGGACGCCCCCGCGGGCCGCCCCGACAACGCGACCGCCACCGCCCAGACCATCGAACTCCCCACCCCCGCCACGACCCTGTCCTTCCTCGGCAGCGCCACCAACGGCAACCAGTCCGCGCCGGCGGTGGTCACCTACACCGACGGCACCACCGGCACCGTCGACCTCTCCTTCACCGACTGGACCGTCGGCGGCGGAGGAGGCACCGCCTGGTACGGCAACGAGATCGTGGCGAGAGCCGCCTACCGCAACGTCTCCGGCGCCGACCGGGACCCGGTGGCCACCTACGTCTTCGCGACCAGGCCCTTCACCGCCCCGGCGGGCAGGACCATCAGGAGCGTCCGGCTGCCCGTGAACGGTGACCTGCACGTGTTCGCCCTCGCCACCGGCTGACCGGCGGACAGCAGGAGGGGGGCCGGGCGGGCGAGGGGGCGCCCCCCCCGCGGGGAG
>NZ_JBFBJI010000074.1:0-21056 GCF_040702065.1 Streptomyces sp. NPDC086777
CGGGCCCCCCGGCCCCCCCCCCCCCCCCCGCCCGGCCCGCCCGGGGGGGCCGGGCCCCCCCCCCCCGGGGGCCCGGGCCCCGGGGGGGGCCCCGGGGGCCGCGTCCCACCCGGGTGCGGGGTGTGTCAGGACGGGAGGGTCCAGTTCTGGTTGGCGGATCCCGAGCAGGACCAGATCTGGAGCCGGGTGCCGTTGGCCGAGCTCGGGCCGGTGGCGTCGAGGCACTTGCCCGACTGCGGGTTGACGAGGGAGCCGTTCGAACCCGCCCGCCAGACCTGTGAGCCGGTGCCGTTGCAGTCGTAGAGCTGCACCTGGGTGCCGTCGGCGGTTCCGGCGCCGGTCACGTCCATGCACTTGCCGAGGGCGCCGAGGGTTCCGGAGCTGCCGACCGTCCAGTTCTGGGCCGTGGTGCCGTTGCAGTCGTAGAGCTGTACGGCGGTGCCGTTGGCGCTGGCCGCGCCGGCGACGTCCACGCACTTGCCGCCGTACCCGTGGATCGGGCCCGTGGTGCTCGTGGGCGGGGTGACCGGACCGGACTGGCCGGCCGCCCACTTGATCTCCTGGAGCAGGAGCTGGTTCTGCTGGGCGCTCGCGAACGTCGAGGACAGCGTGGTGTTGGTCGAGTAGTCCATCGCGTTGTGGCCGAAGTTGTTGTAGACCATCTTGTAGTTGCGGTTGGACCAGACGATCGGGTAATAGCCGCTGTACCAGGTCTGGTTGGGGTCGGTACCGACCGGGAACGTGGACGGGGCCATCGAGGCGAGGATGTCGATGGCCGGGTTCTGCCGCAGGTCGTTCTGCCAGCTGTACCACTCGCTCACCGAGGACGTGATGGTGGACGGCAGGTTCGCGGTCGCCGGGTGCGAGGGGTCGTCGATCTGCAGGGTCTCCTGGGTGGGTCCCCAGGAGTTGCTCCTGAACGTGCCGGTGCCGAGGAAGGTGTTGTGGTACCAGGGCCAGTCACTGGTGTCGTCGTTGTACGCCGAGACGTGGAAGCCGATGAACCCGCCGCCGCCCGCCACGTAGTTCTGGAAGGCGGTCTGCTGGGACGCGGTGTGGGGATAGTCGTCGAGGAACATGACGACCTGGTAGCCGGCCAGGGTCGAGGCGTTGAGCCGGCTCCAGTCCGTGGTCGCGGTGTAGGTGAAGCCGTTCTGCGCGCCGGCCTGCGGGAACCAGCTGTTGGCCTCGTGGTCGAAGCTGATGTGCGCCGCGTCGTACGTGCCGTCGTAGAACGCGATCACATTGACGGTCCCGGCGGCGTGGGCGTCGTGGGCGGGACCGGCCTGGATGCCGAGCACGACGGCGACCAGGGCGAACAATCTCAACAGGGTGCGGGGCCAGGCGAGGTGCGGATGGGGGGTGCTCATGCGGGGCGCCTTCCTCATACGTGACCGTCGGATACATATGCGGTTGTGCCGCATTGAAGGCCTCGGTGCGCGTACATGTCAATGGTGCAGACCAACCCGGCACTCGGGTTCGGTGACCCGCGGGACGCGCACCGCTCGTGATGCCTCCCGGGCTGCCCGGGTGACACCCTGAGGATCGGGGGCCGAGAGCGAGAGGAATGCGCATGCGGATCGCGATCCTGGACGACTATCAGGGCGTGGCGCTGAGCCTGGCGGACTGGGACTCGCTCGGCGCCGACGTGCACGTCTTCTCCGACGCCTTCGGCGGCGAGGACGAAGCCGTGGCCGCGCTCGCCGGCTACGAGGTGGTCGTGGCCATGCGCGAGCGGACTCCGTTCCCCGCGTCGGCGCTGGAGCGGCTGCCCCGTCTGAAGCTGCTGGTCACCACCGGGCCCGTCAACGCGGCGATCGACGTGGACGCCGCCCGCCGGCTGGGCGTCACGGTCTGCGGCACCGGCTACTTCTCGCACCCGACGGCCGAACTCACCTGGGGCCTCATCCTGTCGGCGGCGCGGCTGATCCCGCAGCAGGTGGATTCGGTGCGGCGGGGCGGCTGGCAGCAGGGGCTGGGGACGAGTCTGCGGGGCGCCACGCTGGGGGTGCTGGGCCTCGGCCGGCTGGGGACCGCGGTGACGGAGGTGGGGCGTGCCTTCGGCATGCGGTGCATCGCCTGGAGCCGGCACCTGACGCCGGCGGACGCGCAGGCGAAAGGGGTGACCTGCGTGGCACGGGACGAGCTGTTCGAGCGTTCCGACGTGCTGAGCATCCATGTCGTGCTCAGCGAGCGCACCCGGGGTCTGGTCGGGGCCCGCGAGCTGGGCCTCATGAAGCCGACGGCGATCCTGGTGAACACCTCCCGCGGGCCCGTGGTGGACGAGGCGGCGCTGATCGGAGCGCTGACCGGGGGAGGCATCGCCTCCGCGGCGCTGGACGTCTTCGACCGCGAGCCGCTGCCGGCCGGCCACCCGCTGCGTACCCTTCCGAACGCCGTGGTGACCCCCCACATCGGCTATGTCAGCCGGGATCTGTACGAGGTGTTCTACCGGGACGCGGTCGAGGACATCGAGGCATGGCGGGCCGGGACGCCGGTGCGGACGCTGACCGGATGAGCGCACCGCGTTCGGGCACGGGGCCGGTCAGCCGTCGTAGGGCATCACCTTGACGGCCTTGCCCTCGCTGTCCGTCTGGAAGTATCCGGTCTGGCCGTACTTGTTGCCGAGGTAGACCGACATCCCGGTGGGGTCGCCGAAGGCGTTGCCCGGCAGGACGAGGACCAGGTATCGGCTGGTCGGATCGGGCACCTTGAGCTGCTTGCGGGCCTGGGCCAGCAGCGCGGGGACCTTGTCCCAGGCGAAGCCGTCGAGGCGGACGGGCGTCCCCTCGCCGGTCAGGCTGCCCGCGACGATGTCCTTCTGCACGCCCTGGCCGGGGCGGTAGGTGTACTGGTCGTACGCGGTGCCGCTGCCCTTCACCATCAGGTCGGCGATGACGTAGTCCGGGTACACCGTGAGCTTGCCGAAGCGGTCCCGGCCGGTCTGCTTCTCGAAGGCCGCGAGGGCGGTGCGGATGCCCTGCGGCGTCAGCAGGTCGGTGCCGGCGCTCTGCCGCGCGGCCGTCGGCGCGGCGGTGCTCCCGGCCGGGGAGGAGGCCGTGGCGTGCGTCCGGCCGGAGCCGGTGGCCCCGGAGGCGCGGCTGCCCGAGTCCTGCAGCAGCGTCCACGCGAGCGCGCCGGCCACGGCCACCGCCGCCACGGGCAGGACGAGCAGGATCCGGCGGCGGCGCGGGGCACCTCCGGGGGACACGGGCGCCGTGGTCCGCGGCCGCACGTCCGGCGGCCCGGCGTCCTGTGGTGGCGCGGCCGGGCGCTGCAGCGGGAAGGACGTGGGGGGTTCGGTCTGCCGGGCGGCGCGGGCCAGCATCCGCTCCAGTGCGGCGGCGTCGGGGCGGGCCGCGGGGTCGCGGACCAGGACGCGGGTGAGGACGTCGGTGAGGGACCCGGCCCGGACCGGTGTCGGGACGTCCTCGGCGAGGACCGCGGCGAGCGTGGCGAGGGTGGTGCCGCGGCGCAGCGGATGGTGGCCCTCGACGGCGACGTAGAGCATCATCGCGAGCGACCACAGGTCCGCGGCCGGCCCGCCGTCCTTGCCGGAGACACGTTCCGGCGCCATGTAGTCGGGGGTGCCGATGACCGACCCGGTGGCGGTGAGGGCGGTCGACTCGCGGACGGCGGCGATGCCGAAGTCGGTGAGCACGGGGCGCCCGTCGGGGCGCAGCAGGACGTTGGCCGGCTTCACGTCCCGGTGTTCGATGCCCGCCTCGTGCGCGGCGCGGAGCGCGGCCAGCACCTCGCGGCCGATGCGGGCGGCCTCGACCGGGTTCATCGGGCCGGCCGCGAGACGGTCGGCCAGCGAGCCGCCGGTCACGAGTTCCATGACGATCCACGGGTAGGTCCCCGGGCCGCCGTCGACGATGTGATGGATCGTCACCACGCCCGGGTGGTCGACCCGGGCCAGCGCGCGGGCCTCCCGCAGCACCCGCTCGCGCAGCAGCCGCGCGGCCTCCGGGTCCCACTCGGCGAGCCCGGGGTCGGCCGGTCGTACCTCCTTCACGGCCACGCTGCGCCGCAGCACCAGGTCGGTCGCCCGCCACACCGTGCCCATGCCGCCGCCACCGAGCCGTGCCACCAGCTCGAACCGCCCGTCGACGACCCGTCTCGCGGGGTCGTTGCTGCCCACGTCGTTCATGCGCGGGAGCTTAGTTGGGCGGTCCGACAGCCTCTGACCCCGCTCAGTAGGTGGACCCCAGCGTCTGCGTCGTGTACGCGCACTCCGTGTAGACGTACCCGTAGCGCAGCTTGGCGGTGTCGGAGCCCGGGGTGGCCGTGCTGTCGTTCTTCGGCTTGTGCACGAAGTACGTGGTACCGGGTGGGAGGCTGATCGTGCGGTGCGGGTAGTTCCTGCCGCTGTCGCTGCACGGCTCCCAGCCGCTGATGAGCGGGCTGGCGAACGAGTACGCCTTGCAACTCCCGCACGCCTTCAGGGTGAAGCTGCCGGTGACCGGGCCGGTGTACAG
This sequence comes from Streptomyces sp. NPDC086777, assembly GCF_040702065.1. NCBI lineage: Bacteria > Bacillati > Actinomycetota > Actinomycetes > Kitasatosporales > Streptomycetaceae > Streptomyces > Streptomyces sp. NPDC086777. Next base: position 4,482 of record NZ_JBFBJI010000074.1, read on the forward strand.
GACGGTGATGTCGTCGGGGCTGTCGTTCTTGACGGTGACGGAGATGCCGCCGCCGGAGGCGGTGGTGGGCAGCTTCTTGCCGGCGGCCGGGAGGGTCTGGGCGACCTCGGCGCCGATGGCGATCCGGCGGGCGCGGTCGCGGTTCCGGTCGTGCGGGTTGTCGGTGACGAACTTCTCCATGGTCTGCCGGGCCTGCGCGTAGTCACCGTCCTGGTACTGCTTGACGCCGCACCGGTACTCCCCCGCGTCGCCGCTGCGGTCGGCCCGGCCGGCGACCTGGGTCAGTCCGTCGGCCTGGGCGCTCGACCCGTTCGACAGCTGGACGATCTGCGTGCTGAGCGTGCCCAGTTGCTCGACGGCGCCGCACGGGTCCTTCCCCGAGACCGCCTTCGCCGCCTTCTTCTCGGCGCCGTCCACGGCGGGTACGACCTTGGCGGCCTGGGCGGAGCCGGGGAAGGTGCGCAGCAGGTCGCCGAAGTGTGTGACCCAGTCGGTCCCGCCGTCGGCGAGGCCCTTCGCCCCGCACTCGTACAGCGAGGTGGCCAGCCGGTCGTCGGGCCAGCGGGCGAGGGTGCCGAGCTGGTCCTTCGGCATGGAGTCGGGCACCGTCCGCAGGTAGGCGAGCGGGGCGAGGGCCGCGCAGTAGTCGCCGTGGCTGTAGGCCGCCGCGACCGTCGTGTAGTAGGTCTTCAGCCGGTCGGGAACCTGCGCGGCGGCGCGGGAGCCGGAGTGGTGGACGGCGATGTCGCGGTAGACGGCCAGGGCCTCCCGGTAGCCGGACCTGGCGGTGGTGAAGTCCTGTCCGGCGGCCGCGTCGACCTGCCGGTCGGCGCGGTCGAGGCGGCCGAGGAGGGCGCGTTCGACGGCTTCGTGCCGTGCGCTGTCGTACCAGAGCGCGCCGCCCACCGGGACCGCGAGCAGGGCGACGCCCAGCACGAGCGCGAGGGGCCGCCGTCCCGGCCACGCCAGGCGGGTGCGCAGGCCGGCGAACCAGCCGTGGACGGCGGCCGCCAGGAGGACAACGGCGTAGAGGACCGGCGCGGCTGCGGGCACGCCGTCGGCGTCCGCGGGCAGGGCCACGAGCAGCAGCACGGCGGTGGCGGCCAGACACGCCGCCAGCGGGATCCGTCTTCGCAGCAGCAGGTAGCCGAGGCCGAGACCGCTGAGGTTGAGCAGGGCGACGGCGGTGGCGCGCAGGGCGTCCGGCGGGGCGGGCGGCGGGGCCGACGGCATGGGCGGCACGAAGGTGCCCGGAGCCGGGAACCCCGGGCCCGGAGCGGGCTGTCCGGGAAACTCCTGGTAGGGCGGGCCGTAAGCCGGCGGTCCCTGGTGTGCTGGTTCCTGCTGCGGGCCGTACGCGTCCCCGGACATGGCGGCTCCCCCAATTGCTGCCGAATCCTTCGGAATTGATAGCGTACGGCCATACGTGCGAATGTGACAGGGGCACCAGGACGGTCGGTGCCGGACCGGTCACGCTCCGGGAATCTCCTGCTCGGCCCAGATGATCTTGCCTTCCCCGGTGTAGCGGGCGCCCCAGCGGTGGGCGAGCTGGGCCACCAGGAAGAGGCCACGGCCGCCCTCGTCGGTGCTGCGGGCGTGCCGCAGCCGGGGTGCGGTGCTGCTGGCGTCGGCGACCTCGCAGGTCAGCCGGGCGTCGCGCAACAGCCGCAGCCTGATGGGGGGTTCGGCGTAGCGGATGGCGTTGGTGACCAGCTCGCTGACGATGAGTTCGGTGGTCGTCGCCAGTTCGTCATACCCCCAGGCGACCACCTGGCGCACCGCCTCGGCACGGACGTCGGCGACGGCCGCCGGGTCGACGGGCACGTCCCAGGAGACGACGTGGCCGGCGCCCAGGGCATGGGTGCGGGCCAGCAGCAGGGCGATGTCGTCGGGCTGGGGAACGGTGACCAGTTGCTGCACGGCCGACGTGCACAGCGTCTCCAGGTCGGCGCCGGGGCTGGCCAGCGCACCGCGGAGGCGGGCCATGCCCAGTTCGACGTCCTGGTCGGCGCCTTCGATCAGGCCGTCGGTGTAGAGGCCGAACAGGCTGCCCTCGGCGAGCTCGATCTCGGTGGCCTCGAAAGCCATGCCGCCGAGCCCGAGCGGCGGCCCGGCGGGGATCTCGGGAAAGTGGGCGTGGCCCTCGGGTGAGACGACGACCGGCGGCGGGTGCCCGGCACGGGCCATCGCGCACCGCCGGGTCACCGGGTCGTAGACCGCGTACAGGCAGGTCGCCCCCACGAACGTGTCCGAGCTGCCCTCCGCCACCGCGCCCGTGCCCTCCTCCTCCCCCAGTCGCAGCACGAGGTCGTCGAGGTGGGCGAGGAGCTCATCGGGGGGCATGTCCATGTCGGCGAGGGTCTGTACGGCGGTACGCAGCCGGCCCATGCTCGCCGCCGCGGTGAGGCCGTGCCCGACCACGTCGCCGACGACCAGCCCGACCCGGGCACCGGACAGCGGGATCACGTCGAACCAGTCGCCGCCGACGCCGTCCGTCGCGTCGGCCGGCAGGTAGGAGGAGGCCACCTCCAGGGCCGTGCCGCCGGTCAGCGCCTGGGGCAGCAGGCTGCGCTGGAGGGTGACGGCCGCCGTGTGCTCCCTCGTGTAGCGGCGGGCGTTGTCGACGCAGACGGCGGCGCGCGCGACCAGTTCCTGCGCGAGCAGGACGTCGTCGGGCCCGAAGGAGAGCGGGTTGAGGGAGCGGGCGAACGTGGTGAGGCCCAGGACGGTGTTGCGTGCCCGCATCGGGACCGAGATCAGGGTGTGCAGTCCGAACTCCCGGATGCGGTCGGTCCGCGTGGGCTGCTCGGCGGCCCACAGGCGGTCGTCCGGGTCGAGTTCGGGGATGAGGACCGGCTCGCCGCTGATGAGCAGGTCGACGCCGTGCGGCGGGGGCAGGAAGTCGACGGGGTCGCCGATCCGCGCCACGGCCTCGGGGCTGCCCTCGCGGACCGTCCGCAGCGCGGCGCGCCGCATCACCGCCCGGGCGGGGGCCGGTCCGGCGTCGGGCAGCCAGGTGCCGTGTCCCTCGTTGCTCAGGACGGGCTCCAGGAGGTCGACGATGACGAAGTCGGCGAAGCGCGGGACGGCGAAGTCGGCGAGTTCCTGGGCGGTGCGCAGCACGTCGAGGGTGGTGCCGATGCGGGTGCCCGCCTCGTTCACCATCGACAGCAGCTGGCGGGCGTTCCAGCGTTCGGTGACGTCCGAGACCAGGTAGCACACGCCGGTCACCGTGTCCTCGGGGTCGACGAGCGGAAAGAACGACGTCGAGTAGGCGCGCTGCCGGTGCGGATCCGACCAGCTCCAGCCGAGGTACTCGTAGTCGGTGACCGGCACCCGGGTCGTCAGCACCTTGCGCATCAGGCCTTCGATGGTGCTCCCCTGCAGACCGGGCAGCAGTTCGCTCAGCCGGCGGCCCAGGCGCTGCTCGCGGGGGACCCCGCCGAACTGCTCCAGGGTGTCGTTCAGCCAGACGTACCGCAGCTCCAGGTCCATCACGGCCATGCCGATCGGTGACCGGGTGAGGAAGCCGTCGAGGACGGACTGGCCCACCGTCCACTGCGGGCGCTGCTCGCGCGCCGAGACCAGGAAGCACTCGGCGCCACCGATCCGGAAGGCCGCGGAGACTCTCAGGTCGACGACGACGGCGCGGCCGTCGAGGTGCCGCAGCGGGACGAGGCCGCTCCACCCCATGCCGGAGCGGCAGCGCTCGGCGACTCCGGCCGCCCGGGCCGGGTCGACGCGCATGGCGAGCAGCCGCGCGGCGGGGCTGCCCAGCACCGCGGCGGCCGGTCGGCCGAGCAGGGCCTCGGCGCCACGGGTCCAGCCGATCACGTCGCCCTTTGCCGACAGCACCGCCGCAGCGTCGCTGGAGGCGTCCAGGAAGCCGTGCGGCCCCACGGTGTTCGGCACGTCGAAATCTTCTCGCGGAGAATCCATTGGCTACATCCTGTACGTACCCCCATGTTCCTGCTTGTCCACCCATTGCGCACCGCACCTGGCAGGGACCGGGCCGGGAGCCTCGGCACGGTGCGTGAGGCCGGGCACGGGGCGGGGTACCCGGTCTGGAGTTGGGCCGGGCCGCACACCGGGGGCAGCATGGAAGAGCCGTGGCAGCGGCATCGGCCCGGCGGCCGGTGGAGGTGGTTGAGGGATGGCTGTGGGTTCCCTGCGGGCCGGTGACGCCGACGGCTCCGGCGGTGAGGAGTACGGCTCGGGCGGACCGCGTCCGACCGGCCTGCTGGACGTGCTGAGCGTGGCCGCAGTGGCGCTGGACACGCAGGGCCGGATCGTGTTCTGGACCCCGCAGGCCGAGGAGTTGTTCGGCTACACGTCCGAGGAGGCCCTGCGCAGGAACGCGGCGCGGCTGCTCGTTCAGCCGGAGCATCTGAAGGCGGCGGTGAAGGTCTTCACGGACGTGCTGGAGACCGGGCACAGCTGGGCCGGCGCCTTCCCGGTCCGGCACAAGGACGGCAGCAGCCGGCTGATGGAGTTCCGCACCATGCGGCTCCTCGACGACCTGGGCGACACCTACGCCCTCGGCATCGTCGCCGACCACAACCTGCTCCAGCGGCTGGAGACCGACCTGGCACTGTGCGAGCGGCTGATCAACCAGTCCCCGATCGGCCTGGCCCTGCTCGACCCCGATCTGCGCTATCTCCTGGTGAACCCGGCGCTGGAGCGGATCGACGGCGTCCCCGCCGAGGAGCACATCGGCCGCCATCTGCGGGAGACGCTGCCGCTGCCCGACATCGACACCGTCGAGTCGGCGCTGCGCCAGGTGCTCACCACAGGCACGCCGCTGCTCGACCAGTACCACGTGGGCCGTACGCCGGCCGACCCGGAGCACGAGCACGCCTGGTCGCTGTCGTTCTACCGGCTCGAGGACCCCGGTGGCCGGGTCCTGGGCGCCGCGACCTCGGTGGTCGACGTGACGGAACGGCACCGCGCCGCCGCCGAGGCCGACCGGGCCCGGCGCCGCCTCGCCCTGATCGCCGACGCCTCGGCACGGGTGGGCACCTCGCTGGAGGTGGACCGTACGGCGCGCGAGCTGGCCGAGATCGCGACCCCGGTGCTCGCGGACGTGGTCGCGGTGGACGTGCTGGACGCGGCGCTGGCCCTGCGCCGCGCGCGCCGCCCCGACAACGGCCCGGAGCTGTTCCGGGCCCTCGCCCTCAAGGCCGCCCATCCCACGGCCGCCCTGCGGGCCGCCGACACCCCCGGTGACCTCGCCTCCTACGACGGCGACCGGCTGGTCACGCTGTGCGTGCACACCGCCCGCCCGGTGCTGGTCCCGCGGGTCGGCAAGCAGGACCTGCCGCGCATCGCCCGCAGTGCGGAGGCCGGGGCCCTGCTGGAGGAGGCGGGCGTGCACTCGTATCTGGCGGTGCCGCTGATCGCGCACGGCGAGGTGCTCGGCGCCCTCGACCTCAAGCGGACCCGCAATCCGCTCCCCTTCGACGAGGACGACGTCGTCCTCGCCACCGAACTGGCCGGCCGCGCGGCCGTGGCCATCGACAACGCCCGCTGGTTCCAGAGCGTGCGCAACACCGCCCTCACCCTCCAGCGCAGTCTGCTGCCCGACCACCCGCCCGTGCACACCGGCCTGGAGCTGGCCTCCCGGTACGAGCCGGCGCAGGCGACGAGCGAGGTGGGCGGCGACTGGTACGACGTGATCCCGCTGTCGCAGGACAGGACCGCGCTGGTCGTCGGCGACGTGATGGGCAACGGCATCGACGCGGCCGCCACCATGGGCCGGCTGCGGACCGCCACCTGCGCCTACGCGGACCTGGAGCTGCCCCCGGACGCGGTGCTCCGGCACCTCGACCGGATCACCTGCGACCTGGAGCACTACATCGTCACCTGCCTGTACGCGGTGTACGACCCGCACACCAGGAGCTGCGAGATGGCCAACGCGGGCCACATGCCGCCCGCGCTGGTGCACGTCGACCACCCGCCGGCCCTCCTGGAGCTGCCGTCGGCCGCCCCGCTCGGCGTCGGCGGCATCCCCTTCGGGACCACGACCGTCGCGCTCGATCCGGGTGACCTGCTGGTCCTGTACACCGACGGCCTGGTCGAGACCCGCCGCCACCCCATCGACGACCGCCTCGAGGTCCTCCTCGGCTTCCTCGACGAGCCCCACCGCCCCCTGGAGGAGACCTGCGACCTCCTCCTGCACGGCCTCCGCCACCCGGACGACCACGACGACGTGGCCCTCCTGGTGGCCCGGGCGCTGTGAACGCGCCCGAAGGACGGCGCCCCATCAGGGGCGCTGGGGGTGCCCCCGGCCGAGGGCTGGGGAAGGAACCGCGCGACCGGCCTCCGCGGCGCCGCGGCCGTCCGACGGGCCGGCGCACCGCCTACGGCGAGCTGCAGCACTCCGTCCGGCAGAAGCACGACGCCGTGATCGGCACATCCGCGGTGGCCGCCGCGAGCTTCAGCTGCTGCGCCACGATGCCCGCCTCGCCCTCCCGGCCGAGCCGCCGCAGGCACTCGTGCAGACCGTGCAGCGCCCAGACATTGCCCGGGTGCTGCAGGGGCCGGGGCAGGGTGGCGTCCAGGCCGAGGTCGGCCCGGTAGACCGCCTCGGCCTCGGCGATCCGGCCGCGTTCGAGGAGCAGCGCCCCGTAGGCGTGCCGGGTGGGCTGCATCCAGCCCCACGGCTCGTCGTAGGGAAGGCTGTCGTCCAGCTCGACCGCCCGGCGCAGCTCGGCGAAGGCCGTGTCGAAGTCGCCCTCCCGGTAGGCGAGTTCGCCGTCGAGCAGGGCGGAGGCGATCGCCAGGATGTCGACGCAGGTGTTGTTGAACAGCATGCGGGTCTCCGGGACGGCCGCGACCGCGTCGCGGAAGCGGGCCCGGTCCGTCCCGGCCTCGGCGGTCCGGCCGGTGGCCGCGTGTGCGACGCCGCGTGCGTAGTGCAGCATCGCGGTGCTCACGCAGTACAGCCGGGGGTCCGCGGGCAGCGGCAGGCGCAGGATGTCGTCCCATCGGCCGAAGCGGACCAGGACGTGCACCCGCATCGCCAGAAAGCCCTCCAGCCAGTCGGCCATCGGGGGGCTCTGGACCCGCAGCAGCTCCTCCGGTACGGCCGCTTCGAGCCGTTCGGCCGTGGCGAGGGCGTCCTTCAGGCGGCCCAGGAACATGGCTCCGTAGACACCGAAGTGCAGGTTGTGGCAGCGGTAGAGGGTGTAGAAGTTCATCGCGCCGGCGCGGGCGAGGTACTTCTCGTCGGCGGCGACGGCCGCGGCGTTGTCGGAGACGACGCGCCGGTAGTCGCCGCAGAGGACCTCCAGGTGGGAGGGCATGTGCCGGAGGTGCCCGGCGTCGGGCACGAGGTCGCGGAGCCGGTCGGCGACCGGCAGGGCGGTCTCGGGCGTGGGCGACATCTCCATCAGGTGGATGTAGAGGTGCAGCAGTCCGGGGTGCCTGGCGCCGGCCTCGGTCCCGAGCGCTTGTTCCAGCACGGCCTTCGCCTCCTCCGTGCGGGCCCCGTCGGCCGGGCGTCCGGTGCGGACGTCCCAGAGCTGCCAGGGGGTCAGGTTCATCAGGGCGTCCGCGTGGAGGGTCGCGACGTCGAGGTCGCCGGGCGCCAGTTCGTAGGCGGTGCGCAGGCGGTCGGCGTAGGCGGTGTTCCACACCGAGCAGGCCGCCGCGTCCGGGGCCGCGGACCGCGGGTAGCGGGCGCGCAGCGCCTCGATCAGGGCGCGTTCGACCGGGGTCGCGTGCGCGGCCTTGGCGTGGGCGCGTTCCACGGCGGCGTGCGTCCGCCGCACCGTGTCCGCGAGGTCGTCCGGGTCGAAGGACTCCCAGGGCTTGTTGTAGTTGGGGCCGAGGGCGTAGGCGACGCCCCAGTCGGCCATGGCGCAGTCCGGATCCGCCGCGCCGGCCGCCTCGAAGCAGCGGACGGCTTCCTCGTGGTTGAAGGCGTAGGTCCAGTTCAGTCCGCGGTCGAACCAGGTCTGTGCGGCGGCGGACGAAGTCGTCACGCGCCGGCCGTGACTGCCCAGGTCGTAGTAGTCCACGGTGCGAACCTATCGACGCGGGCCGGGCCCGCGGTCCCCGTTCATCCGAAGTCATGAGGGTGGCGCGGCGGTTGACGGGCCGCCGCGCCACTGGTGCCGGCGTTCTGTCAGGGTGCGACCGCGCGGCCGGTCTGCGGGGAGATCCGCCCGGGGCACAGCCCCTTGGCCGCGAGGGTCTGTGCGATGCGCGGGACCGCGGCCAGGGTGTTGGCCGGCCACTCGTGCATGAGGATGATCTGGCCGGCGGTGAGCCGGGAGACGGCCTGCACGATCGCGTCGGTGCTCGCGCCGTTCCAGTCCTGGGAGTCGACGTCCCAGATGATCTCGGTGAGCCCGTACCTGGCCTCGACCGCCCGCACGGTGGCGTTGGTCTCGCCGTACGGCGGCCGGAACAGGACCGGTGTCCCGCCTCCGGCAGCGGCGACGGCCGACTGGGTGCGGGAGATCTCCGAGTCGATCTGTGCCTGGGTCTCCTGGGTGAGGTGCGGGTGGGTGTAGCTGTGGTTGCCGACCCACATGCCCGCGGCGGTCTGGGCCCTGACCTGGGCCGGGTAGGCGGCCGCGTACTGGCCCTCGTTGAACATGGTGGCGCGCAGCCCGTTCGCCCTCAGGGCGCTGAGCAGGCCGGGGGTGTGGGCGGTGGACGGCCCGTCGTCGAAGGTCAGGCCGACGTAACCGGCGCAGGTGGCGGAGTGGGCGGGGGCGGTTCCGAGGGCGAGGGTGCCCGCGGCGGCCAGGGCGACGGCGGCGGCGGTCGCGACCAGGGGGCGTAACGCGTGTTCCGCTGCGGCCCTCATCACGCCACCGTGATGTTCGAGCTGCCGCTGCTCTGGTAGCCCTCGGTCGCGAGGATCTGGTAGTAGCTGAAGCTGCCCAGCGGCATGCCGGCCCTGGCCCAGGCGTCGAAGTGGTTGCCGGTGGTGATGGTGCCGCCGGTCCGCTTGGACTGGCGGACGCTCCAGTACTGGTTGAACGTCCTGGTGCCTTCGACGGACGGCGCGTTGTACCGCGTCGTCAGATAGACGTCGTAGGTGCCGCCGTCGCTGCTGACGCTGCCCTTGTACGTTCCGGTGGGCCGGTAGGTGCCCCAGTTGTCGACGATGTAGTACTCGACGAGCGGGTTCGAGGTCCACCCGTACAGCGACAGGTAGCCGTTGCCGGAGGGGCTGAAACTGCCCGAGTAGGTCACGTTGCGGCGGGCGCCGGTGCTCCAGCCCTTTCCGCAGACGAAGTTGCCGGTGTTCCTCCAGCTGGCGCCGTAGTTGCCGCCGGAGCCCAGGGTCATGGAGACCGTGCCCTGGGCGTCGGTCCAGAACGAGTAGTAGTAGCCGTTGTTCGTGCCGGTCTGGTTCGTGGTGACGACCGTGGCGGCCCGGGCGGTGCCGGGCAGGGCCAGCCCGGCGGCGGCGCCCAGCAGCAGGGCGCCGGCGCTCCTGCGGCTCAGGGCGTGGTCGAGCGGGTTCATGGGATGCCTCCTCGTGTGGCCGGTGCGGGTGCGGCCTGGTGGGGAGTGTTGGTCTGCACATGTCACCTGTCAACAGTTTCGGTGATTATTTCGAAACCTTCGATTCACCCGGTTACTCATCTCCCCAGGTAAATCACCCGATGAGCCATTCGAAGATCGATGATCCCGAATCGAGACAGGTGGAAGATCCATCCGAGAGCCTCGAATCTTCGAATGTTTCGATACGTGGCTCGAATGATGCCGTCGGTTTCGGAACATGCCGCTGGGTGGAGCAATCACCGGCGTTCCGGTTGCGGGCCGGGGAGGCTGGGTGTCTTGTCTAGATTCGTATGCCAGGAGTCCCGGGTGAGGCACGACGGTCCCAACCCACCACTGCCCGCGCCGCCCGCGTGGATGCGCTGGCTACCGGTCCTGTACCTCGTCGTCGTACTGCTGATCGAACCGGTCACTCCGGTGCAGTGGCCGGTGAGTTTCGTCCTGATCGCACTGCCTCTCGTGACCGCCTTCGCCCACCCGCCCGTCGTCGTCGCCATCTCCACGGTCTTCGCCATCGGCCTCGAACTTCTACTGGCCGGAACCCCCTGCTGTGCGGGACGCCCGGTCGGCTACGTCTGGGAACGGCACTATGTGGCCGCCTACGCGTGCACGGCTCTGGTGGGCGCCCTGGGCGCGATCCTCGCGGCACACCGGATGCGTCGGGAACGCACCCTGGCCGACGTCCGGTTCGTGGCCGAGACCGCCCAACGGGTCCTGCTCAGGCCGGTCCCGCACCGGATCGGGAACCTGCTCCTCGAGAGCTTCTACCTGTCCGCCGCCGCGGAGGCACGCATCGGCGGCGACCTCTTCGAGGCGGTCCCGACCGCGTACGGGGTACGGCTGCTCATCGGGGACGTGCGCGGCAAGGGGCTGCTCGCGGTGGAGACCGCGGCGGCGATGCTGGGCGCGTTCCGCGAGGCCGCGCACGACGAACCCGACCTGCGTGCGCTGGTGCAACGGGTGGACATCAGCATGACCCGCCGGGCGGACCGGCTGGGCGGGACCGAACTGGGCGAGCGGTTCGTGACCGCCGTCTTCGCGGAGATCCCGGGGAACGAGAGGATCGTGCGCATCCTCAACTGCGGCCATCCCCCGCCGCTGCTCATCCGCCCGGGCGAGGTGAGCGAACTGGACCGCGGGCAGCCGGGTCCGCCGCTGAACCTCGGCATGCTCGTCGGGGACCCCTACCGCGTCGAGACCTACTCCTTCGGCCCCGGCGACCAACTGCTGCTGTACACGGACGGTGTCACCGAGACCCGGGATCCCGACGGCACCTTCTACCCGCTGCTGGAGCGGCTGCGTTCGTGGGGTCCGATGCCGCCCCCGGAACTGCTGGAGCGGCTCCATCAGGACCTGCTGGTCTACAGCCACGACCAGTTGCAGGACGACACGGCCGCGCTCACCGCCTTCCTGCTGCCCGAGGAAACGGCCGAGACGGCTCGCCCCGGCCAGGACGACACGGTCACCGGGGAGTTCGGGGAACCGCTGTCGTGACACGGGACGGCCGCCCCGGGGTCAGAGGAAGCTGACGCCCTGGGCCAGGGTGAGTTCGCCGGAGTAGTTGACCGTGTTGGTGGCGGAGCGCATGTACGCCTTCCAGGCGTCGGAGCCGGACTCCCGGCCGCCGCCGGTGTCCTTCTCGCCGCCGAAGGCGCCGCCGATCTCGGCTCCGGAGGTGCCGATGTTGACGTTGGCGATGCCGCAGTCGGAGCCGGCGGCGGAGAGGAAGAGCTCGGCCTCCCGCTGGTCGCGGGTGAAGATGCTGGAGGACAGGCCCTGCGGGACGTCGTTGTGGAGGGCGATCGCCTCGTCGAGGGTGTCGTACGTGAGGACGTACAGGATCGGCGCGAAGGTCTCCTCACGTACCACGTCGGTCTGTTCCTCGACGCGGACCAGGACGGGCTCGGTGTAGGCCGCCGCGGGTGCGTCCTCGGCCAGGCGCCGGTTCCCGCCGGCCAGGAGCTTGCCGCCGTCGGCCTGGACGCGGGCCAGGGCCTGCTGCATGCGGTCGAGGGCGCCCGTGGTGATGAGCGGGCCGACCAGGGTCGCGGCGTCGAACGGGTCGCCGACCGGGAGCCTGCCGTAGACGGTGGTCAGGCGCTCGGTGAGGGTGCCGGCCACGTCGCGGTGGACGATCAGCCGGCGCAGGGTGGTGCAGCGCTGGCCGGCCGTGCCGGCCGCGGCGAAGACGATGCTCTGGACGGCGAGGTCGAGGTCGGCGGAGGGGGCGACGATCGCGGCGTTGTTGCCGCCGAGCTCCAGCAGGCTGCGGCCGAAGCGGGCGGCGACGCGCGGGCCGACCTCACGGCCCATCCGGGTGGAGCCGGTGGCGCTGACGAGGGCAACCCGCGGGTCGTCGACGAGCCGCTCGCCGACGGCGCGGTCACCGAGCAGCAGGCGGTGCACGTCGCGCGGGGCGCCGGTCTCCTCGGCGGCGCGGGTGAGCAGGTGGTGGCAGGCCAGGGCGGTCAGCGGGGTCAGCTCCGAGGGCTTCCAGACCACGGTGTCGCCGCAGACCAAGGCGACGGCGGTGTTCCAGGACCAGACGGCCACGGGGAAGTTGAAGGCGGAGACGACGCCGACCACGCCGAGCGGGTGCCAGGTCTCGGCGAGGCGGTGGCCGGGTCGTTCGGAGGCGATCGTACGGCCGTACAGCTGCCGGGAGAGGCCGACCGCGAAGTCGCAGATGTCGATCATCTCCTGGACCTCGCCGAGCGCCTCGGAGCGGATCTTGCCCGCCTCGACGGTGACGAGGTCCGCGAGGTCGCTCCTGTGCTCGCGCAGCAACTCGCCGAGGCGGCGGACCAGCTCGCCGCGGCGCGGGGCGGGCGTGGTGCGCCAGGTCAGGAAGGCGGCACGGGCGGCGGCGAGGGCCTCTTCGACGTCGGTCGCGGTGGCCGCCCGCAGGCCGAAGAGGTGCTCGCCGGTGACGGGGGTGCGGGCCGGGAGGTCGTCGCCCTCGGTCACACGGGCGCCGATGTTCCGCAGGCAGGCCCGGGCGCGGGTGCGCAGCTCGTCCGTGGTGGGCAGGGCGGTGCTGGTCATCCTGGTCCTCCGGGGGTGTGCGGGGTCAGCGGACGGGCTCGGTGAGGCCGAGGGTGCGGGCGGTCCGGGCGAGGGAGCGGTTCTGCTGCTGCTCGTAGAGGGCGAAGGGGTCGAGGACTTCACGTCCGACGGCGCCGGAGAGCCAGTCCGCGTCGTAGGCGGTGCCCTGCCGGTCGTTGTCGCGGGTGCCCTCGGCGCCGAGGTTGGACTGGAAGATGCCGGCGGCGGAGCGGGGCAGGAAGTCCTCGTAGACGACCGGTTCCGCGCGCACCCAGCCCTGCCGGACCAGTTCGGCGATGCCGGTGGGCGGGGTGCGCCCGTCGTGCGGCCGGTCGTCGGCGACCCGGTAGGTGAAGTACGCCAGCCCCCGGGCCGCGAGTTCCTCCTCGCTGCCGGGCAGGTGGCGCTCCCACACGGCGCGTGCGAGGTCGGCGCGCGCCGCCTCGGGGTGCCGGGCGGCCTGTTCGTCGACACGGCCGAGGAGTTCGTCGTAGAGCGCGCGGCCCGCCCGGGTCAGGGCGATGCCGCGGGCCTCGACCTCGCCGAAGCGCACCCGCAGGGCTCCGTCGACGACGCTGCCGTCCTCGGTGCGCATCGCGCGCGGCTCGGCCAGGGCGCGGAAGGAGGTCTGGCGGAGCAGGACGTCGGGTCCCTTCCAGGCCGGCGGGCCCTGGATGGTGTCGATCATCTCGATGCCGCGGCCGGTCATCCGGCGGTACAGCTCGTCGATGTCCAGGACGCGCGGGGTGAGGTGGTTGATGTGGGTGCTGCGGACACCGCCGATGTCGGCGGCGACGGCGGACACCCGCTCCAGGGTCCGGTACCAGGCGCGGTCCACCGGTTCGGCCGACAACTCGAAGGCCCGAACCGCCAGTTGCAGGAAGCGCTCGGCATCGTCCGCCGGCAGTCCGCGGTCGGCGGCGGCGCGGTCGGCGAGCGTGAGCAGCTCCGGCGGGAAGAGCTCGCGGGCGGCGAGGAAGGTCTCCAGGCGGGCGCGCAGGTCCGCGTCGAAGAAACGGGGGTCGGCGGGGGTGAGCAGGGAGGTGAAGACCCGGAAGGGGTTGCGGGCGAGTTCCTCGCCGTCGACCGGGCGGAAGGCGGTGGAGACGACGGGGACGGCGCTGGCCGCGGCCTCCCGCAGGTCGTAGAAGCCGACGGGGTGCATGCCGAGGGCGCCGAAGACACGGGCGACCTGCCGTAGTTCGCGCGGGGTGCCGACCCGGATGGCGCCGTGCCGCTCGGCGGTGACCCTGCTGATGGAACCGAGTCGTTCGGCGTCGGCTCCGCGGGCGCGGAGCACGTCCTCGTTGACCGCGCGGGAGACGTCCACCAGCGTCGTGTAGGCGGGGACCTCCCGCCCGTACATCTCCGACAGCCGCGCCGCGAACGCGGCCCGCAGCTGCCACTGACCGGTCGTCGGCATGGTCGGGCCCTTCGGTCGGCGGCGGTTGGGCGATCACCGCTTCGATGGTCGCCGACCGGACCGCCGCCGTACAGATGACGGGGCCGCCCGCGAACGGCGGGAAATGCGCAGCTAAGCGCGCCACGAAAAACCCGGTGGACCGATCTTCACAGCCGATCCCTAACATATGGCGTCAAGACAACCAAGCGGCCGGCTCGTCGGATGCGTGCCGGTCGGGGTCGCCGATGCCAGGGTCCGCTCCCCGGGCTGCGGTGATCTTCCTACCCAGGAGGACCTTCCGCATGTTCCGACGAATTGGCAGTGCCGTCGTCCGACATCCTGTCTGGACGATCGTGGCATGGCTGATCGCGGCGGTGGCGATCGTCGCCACCGCCCCGAGCCTGCCCTCGAACAGCGACGAGAGCAGCTTCCTGCCCAAGAGTTACGAGTCCATCAAAGCTGCGGATCTCCAGGCGAAGGCGTTCCCCAGCGCCTTCACCCCGTCCGCGATCGCGCTGTACCAGCGCACCGACGGCGGCAGGCTCACCGCCGAGGACACGAAGGACGTCGCCCGGTTCGCCACCGAGCTGGGCGGCAAGCACATCGACCAGGTCCAGAAGGTCGTCCCCGGCCAGCCGTCGAAGGACGGCAGGTACGACCTGATCCTGGTGCAGATGGACAGCAAGAACGCCGGCCAGCCGGCGCAGGCGGACGCGGCCAAGGTGTTGCGCGACGACGTCAAGCAACTGGCCAAGGGCACGAACCTGGAGGTCAGGCTTGGCGGTTCGGCCGCGCAGGCCCTGGACCAGCAGGACTCGTCCAAGCGCGGCGAGGCGCTGATCGGCATCGGCACCTTCGTGATCATCCTGGTGACCCTGCTGATCATCTTCCGGGCGCCGATCCTTGCCTTCCTGCCCCTGGTGGTGATCGGCGTGGTGTCGGCCATCGCCAACGGGCTGATCGCGTACGCCACCAAGCTGTTCGGCCTGCAGGCCAACAGTTCCGTGTCGTCGATCCTGATCGTCGTGCTGTTCGGCGTGGGCACGGACTACTTCCTGTTCCTGATGTTCCGGTACCGCGAACGCCTGCGCGCGGGTGACGAACCCAAGGAGGCCATGGTCAACGCGGTCGGCCGGGTCGGTGAGGCGATCGCCTCGGCGGCCGGCGCGGTCATCATCGCCTTCCTCGCGCTGGTGCTCTCCACGCTGGGCTTCCTCAAGCAGATGGGTCCCGCGCTGGCCATCGCGGTCTCCGTCACGCTGATCGCGGGCCTGACGCTGATCCCGGCCGTGGTCTCGCTGATCGGCCCGAAGGTGTTCTGGCCGTCCAAGTCCTGGCAGCGGGAGCCGTCGAACGCCCGTTTCGCGGCGCTGGGCCGTGGTGTGCAGCGCCGGCCGGGGTTGACCGCGGCGGTCTCCGGCCTGGTCCTCGTGCTGCTCTCGCTGGGCACGCTGGGCTTTCACGCCACGTTCGACCTGGCGTCGGGCTCGATGCCCAAGACCAAGGAGTCCATGGTCGTCCAGGACCAGATGCAGAAGGCGTACTCGGCCGGTGCCGCCGCGCCGACCGACGTCTACCTCTCCAGCACCGACGGCAAGCCGCTGGACACGTCCGCCTTCGGCGCGTACGCGCAGAAGCTCGCGGCCGTGGACGGCGTCGCGAGCGCCCGGATGGCCCAGGTGAACAAGGCCGGGACCACCGCGGACTTCACCGTCACCCTCAAGTACGAGGCGTCCACGGACAAGGCCATAGACGCCGTCGGCCGGGTGCGGGACGTCGCGCACGCCGGCGCTCCCGAGGGGACCGAGGCGCTGGTCGGCGGCATGTCCTCGATCTACAAGGACATCGACTCCGCGGTCAACCACGACTACCGCACGGTGTTCCCGGTCGCCGCTCTGCTGATCATGGTGATCCTGGGGCTGCTGCTGCGCAGCGTGGTCGCGCCCTGGTACCTGATCGCCTCGGTCGGGCTCGGCTTCGGCTCGACGCTCGGCGCCACGGTCTGGATCTTCCAGGACGCGCAGAACAAGCCGGGTCTGATGTTCATGCTGCCGGTGATCATGTATCTCTTCGTGGTCGCCATCGGCACGGACTACAACATCCTCATGATCGCCCGGCTCCGGGAGGAGGCCCGTGAGGGGCGGGAGCCGCGCGAGGCGGCCGGCATGGCACTGCGGCACGCGGGGCCGACGGTGGCCGCGGCGGGCTTCATCCTGGCGGCGACCTTCGCCACGATGATGCTGGCGGGCAACTCGCTGCTCACGGAGATGGGTTTTGCGGTCTCCTTCGGCATCGCGGTGGCCGCCTTCGTCATGGCGATGTTCTTCACCCCGAGCCTGACGGCGCTGATCGGCCACGCGGCCTGGTGGCCGGGCCATGCCGACCGCGCGGAACCGGCGGCGGTCCCGAGCCAGGGCGGCGGCGATGCCACACCGTCGGCCGGTGCGGACCACAACGCTCCGGCGGGGCGCCGCGGCTAGGCGCTCCGCCGCCAGTGCGTCGGCCGGCCGCGGCGCCGTCGCGGCCGGCCGACGCGGGGGCGGCGCACGCGAGAGGACACCGCGGGACGCCACCGACCCCCCCGGGACGAGCGGGAGGCGGGGTGG
>NZ_JBFBJI010000075.1:0-20616 GCF_040702065.1 Streptomyces sp. NPDC086777
ACGCGTTGCTGGGCGGGGCCGCTGGGGGCGGTCAGGCCGTTGGAGGCGCCGTCCTGGTTGATCGCGGAGCCGCGGACCACGGCGAGGACGGGATGGCCCAGCCGCTCCGCGTCCGACAGCCGTTCCAGGACCAGGACGCCGACGCCTTCGGCCCAGCCGGTGCCGTCGGCCGCCTCGGCGTACGCCTTGCAGCGCCCGTCGGCGGCGAGCGCCCGCTGCCGGGAGAACTCCACGAACGACGTCGGCTGCGACATCAGGGCCACACCGCCCGCGAGGGCCAGCGTGCACTCGCCGTTGCGCAGCGACTGCGCCGCCAGGTGCAGCGCGACCAGCGAGGAGGAGCACGCCGTGTCGACGGTGAGCGCCGGTCCTTCGAGGCCGAGGGTGTACGACACCCGGCCGGAGGCCACGCTGCTGGCCGTGCCGATGCCGTGGTAGCCCTCCAGCTCCTGCGGGATACGCGACACCTGGCTGCCGTAGTCGTGGTACATCACACCGGAGAACACCCCGACCGGCTCGCCGCGCAGCTTCGCCGGGTCGAGACCGGACCGCTCCAGGGCCTCCCAGGAGGTTTCCAGGAGCAGCCGCTGCTGCGGGTCCATGGCGGTCGCCTCGCGCGGTGAGACGCCGAAGAACTCCGCGTCGAAGTCGGCGAGGTCGTAGAGGAACCCGCCTTCGCGGACGTAGCAGGAGCCGGCCCGGGAGCCCTCCGGGTCGTACAGCTCCTCCAGGTTCCAGCCGCGGTCCTCGGGGAAGCCGGACACCGCGTCACGGCCCTCGTCGACCAGCCGCCACAGCTCGTCCGGGGTGGTCACCCCGCCCGGCAGCCGGCACGCCATGCCGACGATCGCGATCGGCTCGCCGGAGCCCGCGCTCTCCGGCCGGATCTCCTCGGCCGGCGCCTCGACGCCGGTGATCAGGGAATCCAGCAGCTCGGCCACGGCCTGCGGCGTCGGATGGTCGAAGGCGAGCGTGGCGGGCAGCCGCAGCCCGGTGGACTCGGTGAGGCGGTTGCGCAGGGTGACGGCCTCCAGGGAGGTGAAGCCCAGGTCCTTGAACGGACGCCCGGGGCCGACCTTGGACAGGCCGCCGACGTCCCGCACCCGGGCCGTCTCCGTGCGTACGAGGTCCAGCAGCACCCGCAGCCGCTCCGGTCCGGCCAGCCCCCCGACCCGCTCCCGCAGTGCCTCGGCGACCATGCTGTCGGCCGGTGCCGGGGCGGCGGAGACGTCGATGAGCCCGCTGAGCAGCGGCGGCAGGGCCGACGGACGCGAGGAGCCGGGGACGCGCCCGGCGCTCGCCGTGAGCGCCGAGGTGTCCAGGGCCAGCGGCAGGCAGTGCACCGGGCCGGCCAGCTGTGCGGCGTCGAACATGGCCAGGCCCTCGGCGCGGCCCAGTTCACGCACCCCGGTGACCGGTTCGCCGGCCCGGCCCGCCGATGTCGCCGGCTCCCAGGGGCCCCAGGCCAGGGACAGCGCCGGCAGCCCGCGGTCGGCACGGTGCTGCGCGAGGGCGTCCGCGAACGCCTCGTACGCCGCACGGTCGCCCTCGGCGGGGGCGCCCAGCAGGGCGGCAGCGGAGGAGCACACCACGAAGGCCGCCAGGTCCTCGTGCTCGCGGGCGAGTTCGTGCAGGTGGAGCAGGGCGCCGACGGCCGACTCGAGGGCCCGGTCCGGGCGGTGGGCGAGTGCCGTGGCCCATCCGTTCGTGTGCACGATCGCCGTCAGCGGCCGTTCCGCCCGCTCCAGCGCGGCGGCCAGGGCGCGCCGGTCGGCCGGGTCGCAGGCCGTTGTCGTCGCCGTCGCGCCGAGCGCGGTCAGCTCCTCGGCCAGGGCGACCAGTGCCGCGTCCCGGGCGTCGTACGAGCCGATCAGCAGCAGGTGCCGGGCTCGGTGGCCGGCCACCAGGTGCCGGGCCAGCGCGGCTCCCTCGGCGCTGTCGGCGCCGGTGACGACGACGGTGCGGCCGGGGTCGACGGCGCGGTGGGCGGGACCGTCGGTGGCGACGGAGACCCGGGCCAGGCGCGGCAGCAGCAGGACGCCGGTACGCAGCGCGAGCTGCGGTTCACCGGTGGCGAGCGCGGCGGGCAGGGCCGCCAGGGAGGCCGGGGTCTCGTCCAGGTCGGCCAGCGTGAGGCGGCCGGGATGCCGGGCCTGCAGGGAGCGCACCAGGCCCCAGACGGGGGCGTGCGCGATGTTGTGCACGGTCTCACGGGGGCTCGCGGTGACCGCGCCGCGCGTGGCCACCGCGAGGCGGCTGCCGGTCAGCCGCGGGTCGGCGAGCAGGCCGGCCAGTTCCCCGGCCAGGTCGGTCACGGTGCGCCGCACCCCGGCGGCGAAGCCCGCGGCGGCGGCCGCCTGCGGCACGTCCAGGGCGAGCACCACGACGGGGGCCACCGGCTCGCCCGCCGCGGCGGCCCGGGCCAGCCGCTCCTCGAGCCGGGCCACGAGCGTCGGCGCGTCGGCGCCGGTCAGCGTCCACGGCTCGGCGGCCGGGCCGTCCGGCAGGGCCGCCGGCACCCAGTCGAGCCGCAGCAGCGACTCGAAGTGGGTGCTGTTCGCGGCCCGCAGCCGCATCGGGCGGTGCAGCAGCTGGTGCCGGACGATTTTCCCGGACTGGGTCCGCGGGATGGCCTGCGTCTCGTACAGCTCCTCGGGCACCTTGTAGTAGGCGAGCCGTTCCCGGCAGGCGGCGTACAGCGCCTCGGGGTCCAGGCCCTCCGGTTCCGGCACCAGGAACGCGACCGGCACCTCGCCCAGCACCTCGTGCGGTTTGGCGACCACGGCCGCGTCGGCCACCCCGGGCACCTCACGGAGCACGTCCTCGATCTCGCGGGGGTGGATGTTCTCGCCGCCGCGGATGATGAGTTCCTTCAGCCGGCCGGTGATGGTGAAGTAGCCGGCCTCGTCGCGGACCGCCAGGTCGCCGGTGCGGTACCAGCCGTCCCGCAGCGCGTCCTCGGTGGCCTCGGGGTCGTTGTGGTAGCCGGCCATCACGTTCGGGCCGCTGACCCAGACCTCGCCCTCCTCGCCGGCCGGCATGTCCGAGCCGGTGCCGGGGTCCACCAGCCGGACGTTGACGCCGGGCACCGGCAGGCCGCACGATCCGTCCACCCGGACCCCCGACGGCCAGCTCATGGTGATCGAGCCGCAGGTCTCGGTGGAGCCGTAGGCGTCCAGCAGCGGGGCGCCGTAGGCCTGTTCGAAAGCGGTGTGCAGGGATGCCGTGGTCACCGAGCCGCCGACCAGGCAGACCCGCAGCCGGGGCGCGGTGAAGTCGTCGCGGGCGGCGGCCCGTACCAGGTGGTGGTACATCGTCGGCACGCCGGCCAGGAACGTCGCCCCGTCCTCGCGGACCGCGGCCAGCACGTCGTCGGCGTCGAAGCCGTCGACGAGCCGGACCGACGCGCCCACGGCGGTGGCGGCGACCACGCACACGATGTGGGACAGACTGTGGAAGAGCGGCAGCGGCCACACCATGCGGTCGTCCGGGCCGAGCCCGGGGATCGGCACGTAGCTGGCGGCGACCGACCACAGCGCGTTGCGCTGGGTCGACCGGACGCCCTTCGGCCGACCCGTGGTCCCGGACGTGTACAGGATCCACGCCACCTCGTCCAGGTCCAGGTCGTCCCGGGCGGGCAGCGGCGGCTCGGTGGTGGCGAGCTTCTCGAAGGAGACGGTGCCGACCGGGTGTTCGGCTCCGGTCACCACGATCCGCACCGGGTCGCCGACCACCGGCAGGGTGCCGAGCACGCGGCGCACCTGGTCCAGGTGGGCGCGGTCGGTGATGACGAGCCGGGCACCGCTGTGCCCGAGCAGATGGGCCAGTTCCGCGTCGGTGGAGCGCGGGTTGAGCGGCACGCCGATCGCGGCGGCCCGCACGATCGCGAGGTAACTCTCCACGGTCTCGACGCAGTTGCCGAGCAGGATCGCCGCCCGGTCGCCGGGCTGCAGCCGCAGCGCCGCCAGGTGGCCCGCTATCCGTCCGGTCCGCCGGGCCAGTTCGGCGTGGCTGACCGCGCGCCGCGAGTCGCGGTAGGCGACCTTGTCCCCGAAGCGCTTCGCATGTGCCGCGAGCAGTTCGGGCAGCGGTTGGATCAGCTCGGTTCGCAGCATGTCCATACACCTCTCGGAAAACACGGCGGCAACGAAATGCGGTGGGCCTCGGCGATCGCGGGAATCCGGACGCACGGGTGACGAGTGGCCGGTACGACCGTCAATTCTGCGGCCCGGGCGCATTGCGGTAACCCCAGCCCGCCCCCTAACACCGCCCTATTTCCAGGTCGGTCGGATATCACGTCCACGGTCCGTGGGAGTGGTGGTCGCGTGCCTTTAGCATGGGGCGCAGCCCGTTCCGTACGAACCATTCCGTCGTACCCAGAAGAGCGCTTCCGGCCGCTGTCCGCACCGCTGCCGGGCACGTGCTCCGACGCCTTCCGGGCGTCCCGCGAAGAACTGAGGCACTCCCCATGACCCTGCACTGGAACCATGTGCGCATACCTGCCCCCGACCGCGTCGGACCAGGGGGAATATCCCGCCCGGAACCACCTGGGGCACTGTCCGGGCTGCTCCGTGGGCTGCGTGCCGCGGACCCGGCCGCCCGTTGGTTCTTCCACTGGTCCGACGGCCCCCACCCGGCCGCCGTCGACCTCTGGGCGGGTGCCCGGAGCGACGTCTCCCGGGAATTCGCCCGGCGTTGCCTGGAACTCGTTCGGATCCCCGGGACACCCCCCGAAAACCCCCCTGCCGCCGGTGAATTCCATCCCGTTTCCGTGAATGGCCCCGAGGCCTCGGGCATCGAATTCGACGACGAGATCGCGATGGCGTCGAGTGAACTCGCCCTGGCCGTCGCCCGGGAACCCGCCTTCGACCACCACACGCAACTCGTGCTCGCCGTGTGGCAGTTGCGGCACGTCATCGCGCTCCTCGGGGAACCCGCCCGCCGCGGCTTCCTGTTCCGGATCTGGCAGCACCGCACGGCCGCCCTGACCCCGGCCCAGCGCACCGCACTGTGCGCCGGCTCCGCCGAGGCCGCCCGGTCGGTCGCCGCCGGACTGCCGCCCATGGGCCCGGACACCGAACGCGGCTGGGAGGGCTACCTGCGCAGCCTGCGCCGGACCGCGCAGGGCTGGCAGGCCGGTGACGCCCCCGTCAACTACCTGCTCTTCGAGCACACGCACCTGACGCTGCGCCGGCTGCGGGTGCCGTCGGCCGTGGAGGCGCTGGCGGCCCGCACCCTGCGCGCGTCGCTCACCCCGTCCGGCGCCGACCGGGCGCCGCTCGCCGTACCCAGGACCGTGCTGCAGACGGCCTAGCGGGAGAGCGCCCCGAAGGAGAGCACCCCGAAGGAGAGGACGATGACAGGAGAAGACGATGACTGAACCCGCGCACCACCGGGTGGACGTGGCGCTCGGCGACCGCTCCTACCCGGTGCACATCGGGCCCGGGGCGCGGGCCTTGCTGCCGCGGCTGGTCGCGGCGACGGGCGCCGCGCGCGCCGTCGTGGTCTCGGCGCGCCCCGCGGACGCGCTGCCGCCGCTCGGCGTCCCGGTCCGGTGGCTGGCCGCCCGCGACGGGGAGGAGAACAAGACCCTCGCGACGGTGGCCGAACTGTGCGAGCACTTCGCCCGGTTCGGGCTCACCCGCTCCGACGTGGTGGTCTCCTGCGGCGGCGGCACCACGACCGACACCGTCGGTCTCGCCGCCGCCCTCTACCACCGCGGCACCCCCGTCATCCACCTGCCCACCTCACTGCTCGCGCAGGTCGACGCGAGCATCGGCGGCAAGACCGGGGTGAACCTGCCCGAGGGGAAGAACCTCGTCGGCGCCTACTGGCAGCCGCGCGCCGTGCTGTGCGACACGGACTTCCTCGACACCCTGCCACCCCGCGAACGCGTCAACGGCTACGGCGAGCTGGCCCGCTGCCACTTCATCGGCGCGCCGGGTCTGGCCGCCCTGCCGCTGGCGGACCAGATCGCGCGCAGCGTCGCCCTGAAGGCGTCCGTGGTCGCCCGCGACGAACGCGACCAGGGCCTGCGGCACGTCCTCAACTACGGCCACACCCTGGGGCACGCGCTGGAACGGGCGACGGAGTACGGGCTGCGGCACGGCGAGGCGGTCGCCGTCGGCACCGTCTTCGCCGGCCGGCTGGCCGGCGCCCTCGGCCGGATCCCACCGGCCCGGGTCGCCGAACACCGGGACGTGGTGGCGTCGTACGGCCTGCCCACCGAACTGCCCGCCACCGTCGCCGACGACGACCTGGTGGCGTACATGCGCCGGGACAAGAAGGCCGAGGGGCACGCCCTGACGTTCGTCCTGGACGGCCCCGCCGGTCCGGAACTCGTCCCGGACGTCCCCGAGGAAACCGTGCGTGCGGTCCTCGCCGCGATGCCCCGCGCCACCGCACCCGCCGTCGGCCTCGCACCCGCCGTCGGCCTCGCACCGGTTCCGGCCCGCTGACCCGGCGCGCACACCGAGAGGGCCCGGACGTGGCAGCGTCCGGGCCCTCTCGGTGTGCGCCGTTCCTCAGGGGGCCGCCACCGGGGTGGCGACGAGGTCCAGGAGTTCGGCGGGGGAGTGGAGCACCACGTCCGGCGACTCGCGCAGCAGCGGCTCCGGGTCGACCCCGGCCCACAGCGCGGCCGCCGCCCGCACCCCCGCCCCGCGGGCGCTGTGCAGGTCGGTGACGGCGTCCCCGACCATCACCGTCCGCCCGGCCGGCGCCCCGAGCACCGAGACCGCCAGCCGCACCATGTCGGGGGCGGGCTTGGGCCGTACGACCTCGTCCGAGCCGATCACCACCTCGAAGGCGTCCAGCAGCCCGAGCCGGGTGAGCAGCGCACGGGCCCGCTCGCCCGTCTTTCCGGTGGCCACGGCCGCCGGTACCCCGCGCCGGCGCAGCGAGTCCAGCAGCTCCGGGATCCCCGCGAACACCTGGACCTGCGAGGCGAGCCGGCGGCTCTCCCGGACGAACGGCCGCTCCATCTCCGGCGGCAGCCCCATGATCCGCATGATGTCGGGGAAGTACCGGCCCAGATGGCGGTTGTACTCGGCGAACGGCGCCTCGCCCTCGCCGACCACCTCGGCGTAGGCGACGCTGAACGCCTGCCGCATCACCTCGAAGCTGTCGACGAGCACCCCGTCGAGGTCGAACACGACGGCCCGGACCCCGTCCCCGGGCCCCGGCGCGGCCTCGTGGGCCTGGCGCGCCGGCTGCCCGTCACCACTGCCTTGCCTGTCAAGCATTCCGCAGCCTCTCCGAGTTCAGTAGCGTCGACCGGGGCACCACCCGGGCGGCTCTTGTGGAGCGCGCCCCGATCCGTGCCCGGCGGGCCGAGCGGTAGATGCGCTCGATCACCGCGATGGTGCGGCGGACCTCCTCGACGGTCCGCCCCCGGGCTGCCGCGTCCGCCAGCAGTCCAGGCAGTTCGTCCAGCTGCCGCACGTACTCGGCGCCGATCTCCTCCTCCGGCAGCGGGACCTCGGTCCGCGTCCCGTCGCGCACCACCTCCAGCCGCGAGCCCTTGCGGCGGTTGGGGCTGAACCCGAACGTGCAGTCCAGCGTCGCGCTGCCGGCGCTGCCGTCGACCCGGATCCGGGTGGCGTCGTACGGCTCGTGCGACGCCCAGCTGGCCCGGATCGCCACCGACACCCCGCTCTCGGTCACCAGGAAGCCGCGCGCGGTGTCCTCCACGTCGCCCTCGGTCTCGGGGGCGCGCGGTGCGTCCTCGCGCCAGGCGGCCTCCGAGGACTGGTCGTTGACGAAGTCGTCGGACACCGTGCCGACCGCCTGGTCGAACCCGACCGGACCGAGGATCGGCCCGACGGTGTCCAGCAGGTGCCAGCCCAGGTCGACCAGGGCCCCGCCACCGGCGAACTGCCGCTGGGTGAACCAGCCGCCCGCGCTCGGCACCCCGCGCGCCCGTACCCAGGACAGCTCGATGTGCCGCAGCTGCCCCAGATCCTGGGCGATCACCTCGCGCAGGGCCAGCACGTCCGCCCGGTAGCGGGCCGCGCTGCCCGCGAGCAGCGTCGCGCCCCCCTCGCGTTCGGCGGCGGCGAGCTGCTCGGCCTCCGCCGAGTTGAGGCAGACGGGCTTCTCCAGGAACACCGGGATGCCCATGCGCAGGATGCGGCAGGCCACGGCCGAGTGCAGATGGTTCGGCACGGCCACGATCGCCAGGTCGACCTCGTCGGCGGGGAGCTCCGCCACGTCGGACAGCAGCCGGGTCTCGGTGCGGTCCTGCGGGACGTCGGCGCGGGCCGACCGGTTGGGGTCGACCAGGTGGGACACGCTGAAGGCGGGGTGCCGGCGCAGCCGCGGAAGCCAGATGGACTTCGCCGCCCACCCCAGGCCCACCACGCTCGTGCGGATCGGGGCCTGCCCCGGTCCCCGTGCGCTCACCCGGGCGTTCATGCGCGCGCGACCTCCTCCGCGACGACCTCGGCGACGGCGTGCATCTGCTCCTCGCTGCCCAGCAGGGTGCGATGGTGGAGCCAGACGCAGTCGGCGTTGATGGCCTCGGTCACCGGGCAGCGCTCGGCGAGCTCCGCGACGGTCGTGGCGGGCGGCGCGTACTCCCAGAAGCCCTCCGAGCGGTAGATCGCGCGGAACGCGACGAACGCGGGGACGCCACGCGCCACGAGCCGGTCCACCAGTGCGTTGCGGGCCTCCTCGGTGATGCCGGGGATGCGGAACATCTGCATGTAGTGCGGGTGGGCGGTGACCCGCTCGTCGCGGCTCTGCGGAACCACCCCGTCGATCCCGCCGAGCAGTCCGGCGAGCAGCGGGGAGCGCAGCTCACGGGTGGCGATCTGCTCGTCCAGGCGGCCGAGCTGGGCCCGCAGCACCGCCGCGGAGAACTCGTTCATCCGGAAGTTGGAGCCCGAGGTCTGGTGGTGGTACGTGCGGTCGGTGCGCGGCCGGCCGCAGCTGTGCCGCAGGAAGGCCTCCTGGTAGGACGCCTCGTCGGGGAAGGTGACCAGACCGCCCTCGCCGGCCGTCATCAGCTTGCCGTTCTGGAAGCTGAACGCGGCGAGGGAGCCGAGCTCACCGGCCTTGCGGCCGAGCCATTCGGCGCCGTGCGCGTGCGCGGCGTCCTGGATCAGCGGCACCCCGGTGTCGGCGGACAGTTTCCCGAGGGCGTCCATGTCGGCGAAGTGGCCCGCCATGTGCACCGGCATGATCGCGGCGGTCCGCGAGGTGACCGCGGCGGCCACCGCCCCCGCATCGAGGCAGTACGTCTCCGGGTCGACGTCCACCGGTATGGCGACCGCGCCCAGACGCTGCGCGGCCTGCGAGGAGGAGATGAAGGTGAAGGCGGGGACGACGACCTCGCTGCCCTCGCGCACGCCGAGCACCTGCAGAGCCAGTTCGAGGGCATGGGTGCCGTTCGTCACCGCCAGCGCATACGGCGCCCCGTGACGTTCGGCGAACTCCCGCTCGAAGCTGTCGACTTCGCTGCCGCCCATGCGCCACCACTGGCCCTGCTCGAGGGCCCGCAGCAGACCGGTGCGCTCCTCGTCGCCGTACCGCGGCCACACCGGGAGGTCCGCGAGCAGTTTCGCCTGATCGTTCATGACGGTCCATTCCTCTTCTGGGGAACGCGGAGATCTCCGCGGGAGGGCCAATTCACCCCGGAAAGCCGATAATCGGCGGCGGGGAATATCACGCTACCGCGCGGACGGCAGCCTCTCCCATCCCCTACCGGGTCCCCGAAAACCCCCCTGAATAGCGGGGGTCGACCCCCCTGTTCCAAAATCCGCCACCCCAGGTCCCGGTCCCGGACCGGGTCGGGCGATAAAGAATGGAGGACGTCTGGGCCGAATCCGAAGAATACGTTTCCGCACCGCAGTTGTGAGGTGAGTCATGAGCGCGATACTCCTGCTGAACGGTCCCAACCTCGGCATCCTCGGGCAACGTGAGCCCGAGGTGTACGGCACCGACACCCTGGCGGACATCGAACGGGCCGTGGCCGAGGAGGTCGCCGTGATGGGCTGGGAGGTGGTCTCCGTGCAGAGCGACTCCGAGGGCGACCTGGTGCGCGCCGTGCACGCCCACTACGGCACGGTCGGCGCCCTGGTCAACCCGGGGGCGCTCATGGTCGCGGGCTGGAGTCTGCGCGACGCCCTGGCGAACTACCCGCGCCCCTGGGTGGAGGTCCACCTGTCGAACGTCTGGGCCCGCGAGCAGTGGCGCCACGAGTCGGTCATCGCACCGCTCGCCTCGGGCGTCGTGGTCGGCCTCGGCTCGCTCGGCTACCGGCTCGGCGCCCGCGCCCTGCTCACCATCGCCGGCGGCACCCGGCAGGGTGCACCGTCGCTCGCGGCCACCGCGTAGCCCGCGCCCCGCAGTCCCGCCCCGCCCACAGGAGTCCCCATGAACGCCACCGTCGCCTGTTCCCAGCAGTGGATACGCCGTTACCACCCCAAGCCGGAGCGCCGTATGACCCTGGTCGCGCTCCCCCACGCCGGCGGTTCGGCCAGCTACTTCCATCCGTTGTCGGCGGCGCTCGGCGACGACGTCGAGGTCCTCGCGGTGCAGTACCCGGGCCGTCAGGACCGGCGGCACGAGGCCCTGATCGGCGACGTGCACGAGCTGGCGGACCAGATCGCCCGCGCCCTCATGCCGTGGGCCGGGCCCGTCGCCCTGTTCGGGCACAGCATGGGCGCGACCGTCGCCTACGAGGTCGCCCGGCGCCTGGCGGACGGCGGCTCGCCCGCCGCGGCGCTCGTCGTCTCCGCCCGGCGTGCCCCCTCCGTGGTCCGGGCGGACGGCTTCCACGAACTCGACGACGAGGCGCTGCTGAAGGAGGTCCTGCTGCTCGGCGGCAGCGACGCCGCGTTCGCCCTCGACGAGGAACTGCTGCGGCTGACCATGCCGGTGCTGCGCAACGACTTCAGGGCGGTCGCCGGCTACCGGTGCGCGCACAGCGAGCCGCTGGCGGCCCCCGTCACGGCACTGGTCGGATCGGCCGACCCCAGGGTGAGCGTCGCGGAGGTCGACGCATGGCGCCGCCACACCAGCGCCGCGTTCTCCCTGCACGTCTTCGACGGCGGCCATTTCTATCTCGCGGAGCACGCCGCCGCCGTGACGGAACTGCTGCGGGCCACGCTGGAGCCGCACTTTTCCGCCGGAATCTGAATCCGCGGCCGTGCCGGGATTCGCGGGCGACCGCGGGAAAAGCCCCGGACCGTCCGGAGAACAGGGCACAGGAAAGGGCGCGGTCACCGGTGGAGGTGACGAGCCGAGAGGACGGGAGAACCAACGGTGAGTCGTCTGGGAATCGACATAGGCGGCACGAAGGTGGCGCTGCGGCTGGAGCGCAACGGCGCCGCGGTGGGCGCGCCCGCGCAGCAGACCGTCTTCACCTGGCCGGGGGAGGGGGACGTGGCCGCCGACCTGGCGGCGCTCGCGGAGGCCCTGGCCACGCTGCGCCGCCCGGCCGGTGACCCGGTGACCTCGGTGGGGGCGGCGCTGCCGGCGGCCCTGGACACCGAGGGGCGGGTCGCCGGCTGGCCCAACCGGCCGCACTGGCGGGGCCTGGACGTGCGGCGCCGGCTGGCGGGGCTGCTGCCCGGGGCACGGGTGCGCGTCGCCGACGACGGCGACCTGGCCGCGCTCGCCGAGGCACGTGCCGCGGGCTCCCGCGACCTGGTGCACTTCGGCGTGGGCACGGGGATCGGCGGCGGGATGGTGCTGGACGGGGTGCTGCGACCGGGAACCGCGCGCGGCTCCTGCGAGGTGGGCCACATTGTCGTCGACCACAGTGGTGACGCCCGGTGCGACTGCGGCCGGCTCGGCTGCGTCCAGGCCCTCGCCTCGGGACGGGCGACGCTGCGGCGGGCCGGGCGGGCCCTGGGACGGCCGGTCGGGTTCGCGGAGCTGCGGCAGGCCTGGGCCGACCGGGAGGGATGGGCGGTGGAGACGGTCACGGCCGGGGCGTCGGCGCTCGCCGCGGCCGTCGTGTCCGTGACCGAACTGGTCCACCCGGAGATCGTCACCGTCGGCGGCGGCTTCGCGGCCGCCCTGCCCGGCTACGTCACGGAGGTCGCCGCCCGCACCGAGGCCCTCCACCGCCCCACGGCCCCGGCCCCCGCCCTGCGCCCCGCCGCCCTCGGCGCCCTGTCCTCACTGGACGGCGCCCTGCTGCTCGCCCGGGACATCGGCACCGACGGCCCGTCCCCGGACCGGGCCTGACGGCACGTCGACGGCCCGGCCCGCCGCACCCGGGTGAGCCCGGCGGGCGTCCGCTCTAGGGGTGCCGCCGGCGGTGGACCGGGGCCCAGCCACGGCCCGCGGTGGTCAGCAGGGCGCCGTGACGGTGCTCGCAGCGGCCCACGCCCGCCGCGCGGCGGACCGGGGGCTTCCAGTACGGCCTGGTCTCGGGGGTGAGCGCGGGGTCCTGGTTGAGTATGGCGATCTCCAGTGCCCGCAGCTCGTGGCCCGGGTCGAGACCGAAGTTGTCCAGCAGCGCGGCCCGGGTGCGCTGGTAGGCCGCGAGCGCGTCGTGCTGCCGGCCGCACCGGTAGAGGGCCACCATCAGCAGCCCGCACAGCCGCTCCCCGGTGGGCTCCGCCGCCGCCAGCTCCTCCAGCTCGCCGAGGATCTCGTAGTGCGCGCCACGCCGGAGGACTTCCTGGGCGTAGTCCTCGAAGACACTCATGCGCAGCCCCGCGACCGCCTTGAGCTCCGGCCAGGCGATCCCCGACTCGACGAGGTCGGCGAGCGCCGGCCCGCGCCACATGGACAGCGCCGAGCGCAGCCGGGTGAGGCCCGACTCCTGCTCGCCCGCGGCCAGTTCGGACCGGCCGCGGTCCACCTGGCGGCGGAAGTGCCAGAGGTCCAGATGCCCCTCGGCGACGATCAGGCGGTATCCGGGCGCGGCGGTGGTGAGCCGTACGGAGCCGTCGGGCCGCGCGTGTCTCTCGATGGTCCTGCGCAGTCCGGACACCGCGTTCTGCACCATTTTCCGCGAGGTCGCGGGTGTGTCGTATCCCCACAGCGCGTGAATCAATTTGCTGGTCGGCACGACGTCGTTGGCGTGCAGCAGCAGGAATCCGGCGATGGCCCGCTGATTGAATCCGCCGAGTCCCACCGGAGTTTCGTCGGATACCGCTTCCAAAGGCCCGAGCAGATTGAATCGCACGATGAACCACACCCCCGGTTGACGCGGCGGCTGAGACTGCTTCCGCGGTGTACCCCTACAGTAAAAAACCACCTGACCTGTTTGTCAAGGCCAAAGGCCTGCCGGTCGAGGAGTGTCCGGAGTTGAATAATTGCAGGTCAGACGCCATATTGATGGACTCCTGACGGGTTCTTACCTGGACGGCTTCCGTCAATTTCTGCCGCGGAACGTTCCGTTCCGCCCGCTGGGGGTCCCTCGGGGTCCGATGGGCGGCCAGTTGCCGACCGGTGTGCGCGGAGAAACCGGGGCCCCCTGAGGGGTTGCTAGCTTCGGCCCGTCGTACTTCTGGAAAAACGTTCGTACGGAGGGAACCAGTGAATCTGGTCGAACGCGTTGATCAGGAAGCGGAACTGAAACGAATACTCGGCGAATGCGCGACCGGAAAGGGTGCCGTCGTCCTGCTCGAGGGCCCCGGCGGCAGCGGAAAGACGGAGCTGCTGCACCGGACCGCCGAACACGCCCGGCAGGGTGGCGGCACGGTGCTGCACGCGGGCTGCTCACGGGCCGAGAGCGCCCTGCCGTTCGGGGTCCTCGGGCAGCTCTTCTCCTCCGTGCCGGCCGCCGACGGCCCGGTCGCCCGGCTGCAGGACCTCTACCAGCGCCTGCACGCCGAGGACGTAGGCCAGGACCCCGTCCCCGCCGCCGGCACCGCCGTCATCGGCCCCGGACTCGCCCTACTGCTGGACGAGATGACCGCAGCACTGCTCGAACTCGCCGACGAGGCACCGGTGTTCCTCGGCGTCGACACCATCAGGCACGCCGACGCGAGCTCGCTCGCCTGCCTTCTCTATCTGGCGCGCCGTACCGCCTCCGCCCGGGTGGCGGTCGTCCTCACCGACGACGGGGCCGCTCACCGGCGGCTCTTCCGCACCGAACTGCTGGACCAGCCGCACACGCACCGCGTCACCCTGCGGCCGCTGACCGAGGCCCAGGTGGCCGGGCGGCTCGCCGCCCACCTGGAGCGGGGCGAGGCCGAACGGCTCGCCGGCGAGTTCCACGCGGTCAGCGCGGGCAACCTGCTGCTGCTGCGCGCCCTGCTCGACGACCACCTGGCCTGCGGCGGCGTCCGCAGGGACGGCTACGGCCGCGCGGTCCTGCGTCAGCTCGGCCGCCTGGAGGAGCCGGTGGCGGCCGTCGCCCGCGCGCTCGCGGTGCTCGGCAGCGCCGAGGCACCCGCCCGGCTCGCCCGGCTCGCCGACGTCGACGAGGGCACGGCCGAGTCCGCGCTGCGCACCCTCGAATCCGTCGGCCTGGTCACCGGCCACGCCCTGCGCCACGACGTCGCCCGGCAGGCCGTCCTCGACGACATGGCCCCCGAGGAGCGCACCGGACTGCGGCTCGCGGCCGCCGCGCTGCTGTACGAACAGGGCTGCCCGCCACGGGAGATCGCGCCGCTGCTCGTCGAGGCCGATCGTCCCGGCGGCGAGTGGAGCGTGCATGTCCTGCTGGAGGCGGCCGAACAGGAACTGCTGGCCGGCCGCACCCAGCGCGCCGTCGCCGCCCTGGAGGCCGCGTTGCGCGCCCCCGTCGGCGCCGGTGCCGAGCGCGCCGCCGTCGAGTCCCGGCTGGTGCAGGTACGGCGGCTGTTCGACCCGGCGACCGCCGAACGTCACCTGACGGCCCTGTCCGCCGCCGCCCGGACCGGCGCGCTGTCCCCGGCCCGCACCCTGGACCTGGTACGCCAACTGCTGTGGCAGGGCCGGACGGCAGAGGCGGGGGAGCTGCTGGACCGGCTGCGCGCGGCGCGCCCCGAACCGCACAGCGAGGCCGCCGCACTGCTGGAGGACACCGAGAAGTGGCTGGCCTGGACACACCCCACGCTCGCCCACCGCACCCACCGGCCGGCCGCCGGCCCCGAGCAGCGGCCGCGTCCCGGCGCCGGCCGCCCGGCGGGCCGGGGCCGCCCCGCCGCCCTCCTCGCCGACGCGCTGGTCAACGGCCGCGCCCACGAACTGGTCGGCCAGGCCCACCAGGTGCTCAAGGACCGCGGCCCCACCTACGACCTCAGCTGGCCCGAGGAACCCGCGCTGCTCGCGCTCGGCGTGCTGCTGTGCACCGACTCCCCGGACGCGGCGGCCTGGTGCGACCGGCTGCTGCGCGAGGGCCACACCCCGTACTCGCCGACCTGGATGGCCATGCTGTCCGCGATGCGGGCCGAGGCGGCGCTGCGGCTCGGCGACCTCCCCGGCGCCGTCGACCACGCCCAGCAGGCCCTCAACCACATCCATCCGGGCGCCTGGGGCGTCGCCCTGGGTGCTCCGCTGGGCAGCCTGGTGCTCGCCACCACCCGCATGGGCCACTACGACGAGGCGGGCGCCTACCTGACCCGGGCCGTCCCCAAGCCCCTGTTCGACACCCGCTACGGCCTGCACTACCTGCACGCACGCGGCCAGTACCACCTGCTCACCGGCCATCCGCACGCGGCGCTCGCGGACTTCCTCGCCTGCGGGGACCGGATGCGCGCCTGGGGGATCGACGTGCCCGGCATCGTGCCGTGGCGCACCAGCGCCGCCGAGGCCTGGCTGGACCTCGGCAACCACGAGCAGGCCACCCGCCTGGCCTACGATCAGCTCGGCCGGCCCGGCACCAACGGCGCCCGGGCCCGGGCCGCGGCGCTGCGGGTGCTGGCCGTCGGCGGGCCGGTGGCGCGCCGGCCCCAGATGCTCTCGGAGGCGCTGGACCTCTACGAGCGGTGCGGCGACCGGTACGAGCAGATCCGGATCCTGACCGACACCGCCGCCGCGTACCACGAACTCGGCGACAACCGCAGGGCCCGGACGCACGTGCGGCGCGCCCGTCACCTGGTCGGGCTGTGCGGAGCCGCCCCGCTCTCCGAGGCGCTGCTCTCCTTCCCCGACGACAACGCCGAGGACCAGCTCTTCCCGGCCGGGGCGGGCGCCACCGACGGCGCCGTGCTCACCGGGTCCGAGCGGCGGGTGGCCGCGCTCGCCGTCGGCGGCTACACCAACCGGGAGATCGCGGCCAAGCTGTTCATCACCGCGAGCACGGTCGAGCAGCACCTCACCCGCGTCTACCGGAAGCTCGGCGTGCGCTGCCGCAAGGACCTGCCCGTCGAACTGGCCACCGGTGCCGCCGAGGCGGTGCTCGGCCAGGAGGCATGACGACAGGGCGGGGCGGACCGGTCCGGTCCGCCCCGCCCCGCGTCGCACGTGCCGTCAGGCGACCCGCAGCCGCGCCAGGTGCTCCCGGTACCAGGGCAGGCTGGTGGCCAGCCCGGCCGCGAACCCCGGTCCCGGTTCGAGGCCCAGGTGCTGCCACACCCCGGCGCTCTCGTAGTAGTGGTCGTCGGTCAGCAGCGTGTACTGGTGCCGCGTCAGCCGGGGCAGCAGACGCGAGGAGAGCTCCCAGTGCGCCGGCCGCGGCAGGTCGCTGTCGGGCAGCGGCAGGCCGAGCCCCTGGCACAGCCGGGTCACGGTACTGCGCACCGTGACGGGCCGTGGATGGTTGACGTGGTGGACGGTGCCCCGGTCGGCCTCCGTCCACGTCCGGTGCGTGAACGCCCCGACCACCCGCGCCAGTTCGTGGACGCCGATGAGCGAGGTGCGGCCCCGGCCGCCCTCCGGCCACACCGGCACCTTGCGCATCAGCCGGGTCAGCAGCGGGACGTACCACCGGTCGCCCGGCCCGTAGACCAGGTTGGGCCGCAGTACGACACCGCCCTGGGCGAGCACCACGTCCTCGGCCCGCAGCCGCGAGGCACTGGCGACCGACGCCGGGGCCGGTGTCAGCCGTCCCTCCCGCACGCCCCGGTGCGGCCCGTGGCCGTACACCGAGGCGGTCGAGACGTACAGCAGCCGGGCCGGCCGGACGGCCCGCGCCAGGGCGCGGGTGCCGGCGGCGTTGACCGCTTCGGCGAGGGCCGGGTCCCGGCCCACGTAGCTGGCCAGGTGGAGCACCGTGCCCACCCCTTCGCCGCAGTCCCGCAGGCTCTCCGGAACGGTGAGATCGCCGGGCATCCTCCGCGCACCCGCCGACGTCATCCACTCCGGCAGCGGCCGGCGCGACAGCACGCGCAGGTCGGTCACCGGTTGTCCGGCCGAAGCGGGCCGGAGCAGTTCCCGCACCACGGCACTGCCGATGAAGCCGGTGCCGCCCACCACGAGGACCGCCTGCCCGTTACGGGTGTCAGTCCGCAAGGATCCGCACCTCGCAGCCGGAGGCCGTGCTGCCGCCCTGGTTGAAGGTGACCGAGACGGTCCGCGTACCGTCGCCGCGGTCCGGCTGCGGCGTCGCCGTCACCAGGCAGGCGCTGTCGAACTCCACGTACTTCTGGTACGTGGAGTCGCATCCGACGACGAGCCCGTCGGGCCGGTCGAGCACGGCGAGCGCCGCCTGCCGGGCCGCCTCCATGAGGACCATGCCGGGCGCGTGGTCGACCGGGTGGTCGAAGAGCACCGGGTGGTCGCGCTCGCAGCGCAGGGTCCACACCCGCGCCATGTTCGTCCTGCCGAGCACCACGTCGAACGGCGAGGTGCGGCCCACCAGCCGGGGTGCCACGACCTCGGACGTGGGTATCCCGGGCACGCTGTCCGCGTACGCGCCGCGCAGCCGCCGGTAGGCGCTCTCCGGGACGCACTGCGCGGATATGCCGCCGGAGCCGACGAGGACCCCGTCCCGGACGCAGCCGACTTCCAGGTCGACCGCGCCGATGGACCGGCCGCGCCGTCTGACGTTGCGGCAGCGGACGTCGAGCAGGATGTCCGCGGGGCGCTCGCCGAGCCGGGCACCGTCCGGCTCCATGCGGAAGGAGTGGCTGCTGGAGAGGAAGCGGTGGCCGAAGGGCACCTCGTAGGCGAGGTGGCAGACGGTGAGCAGGGCCTGCCGGATCGATTCCCCGAGCAGCATGGGATCGTGCCAGCGGTCGGCTATCCGTCCGTAGAACGAGTGGCTGCGCGGCCACTGGACGCCGACCTGGAAGTGTGCGTCGTCGATCTCCCGTACTCCGGTCACGAGCACTTCCGACACCGCCGCGCGGTGCACGACCGCGCGGGGGACTGATTGAAGGAAGAGCTCCGGAGCATCGAACGACGCGGATTCTCTCTGGTCAAGGAGAGGGGAAGGGCGCATCAATACCTCCTGAGAACGTGTCTGACCTGCACAGATGTCGAGATGGACGTACTGGGGGCGGGAGAAGCGTCGCGAAAAACAGTACCAGTTAGTTGGTTTTTTGTGTGAGGGGCAGGCAAACTTAGGACCAGGAGCGGGTCGCGATCTGCCTGAGGGGAGGACGACGCGGCGACAGCTCGGGTCACGTAGTGAAGGGGTTGGATCCATGGCCAGGCAGGAACGCGCGGAGGTAACCCGCGCCGCCATCCTGGAAGGCGCGGCGCGCGCCTTCGATGCGGAGGGATACCACGGCACGACCCTCGGCGACATCGTCAAGGAATCCGGGGTGACGAAGGGCGCTCTCTACTTCCACTTCACGTCGAAGGAGGAGCTCGCCCAGGTCCTCATCGACGAGCAGTTCTCCGTCCTGGACTCCGCCGCGGACGTCGGCGGCCTGGGCGTGCAGTCCGTCATCGACATACTCCACCGCATGGCACGGCAGCTGGTGGAGAACGTCCAGGTGCGCGCGGGCATCCGGCTGGTGACCGACCAGAGCTCCAAGACCGGCATCGTCAGCGAGCCGTACACGAAGTGGATCGAGGTCTTCCGCAAGTGCCTGGTCGAGGCCCAGCAGCGCGGCGACGTCAAGGCCGACGTCGACTGCGAGCGGGTGGCCGCGCTGATCGTCGGCTCCTGGACCGGACTGCAGCTCAGCTCCCAGGTGCTGTGCGGCCGGGCGGACCTGCCCGAGCGGACGACCCTCATGTGGCAGTTGCTGCTGCCCAGCATCGTGCCGCCGCGCCGGCTGGCCCGCTTCCGTCCCGAGGGCAGCGACCATGTCCTCGAACAGCCCGTGGTGGCCGCCGAGTAGGGCCGCCGCCGTCGTCCTCACCCGGCCGGACAGGGCGCCGGTGCCTCCGTACGGAAGGCACCGGCCGCGCCGACGGGGGCGAACGCGCCCAGCAGGACGTTCCACAGGTCGGTGATCTGCCGTGCCGCCTCCGTGGCCGACACCCGGTGCACGGCGAGCGACTCGACCGACAGCAGTGTGATCGTGGCCAGCACCCGGGCGGCCGCGGCGGGCAGGTCGCCGCGGAGTTCGCGCTGCTCGGCCGCGTGTGCGAACTCCTCCTCGACGCCGCCCTGCCACAGGGCGTGGTGGTCGAACCGCGTCGCCGGGTCGGTCCGTTCGCGGTGGAAGCGCAGGGCGGCGCGCAGTGTGGCCTCCGTGCACAGCAGCCGGCTCAGCCCGTGCGTGAGGTCGATGAGGCGCTGCAGCGCGGGATCGTCCGAGGCGTGCACGGATTCCAGCAGATCCTCCAACAGCCAGTACGAGTGCTCGACGACGGCGTCCGCGACCTCCTTCTTCGAGGCGAAGTGGAAGTAGAGCGCACCCTTGGAGATCCCCGCGGCGCGGCTGATGTCGTCGAGGGTGGTACCCGCGTAGCCGTTCCTCTCGAACCGGTCCGCCGCCGCCGAGACGATGCGTCGTAGGGTCTGCCGGGCGCGCTCCTGCTTGGCCATCCGAAGTCTCCCTCTATGCCTGATCCTTGCTCCGCGTCATCCCCCTCGCGCATTATAAAACCGGTCGATTGGTATAAGTTAACCGGTCGACTGGCTTGTTAACGAGATGTGATCAGCGCCGGTCGGGCCGATCCCAGCCGGGTGTGCACCCAGTCGGTGATCGCACGGGTCGGCGTCCCCGGTGTGAAGACGGCCGCGACCCCCAGGCCGAGCAGCGCGGAGACGTCCGCGTCGGGGATGATCCCGCCGCCGAACACCACGACGTCCGCCGCGTCCTCCTCCCGCAGCAGCCGCAGCACCTCGGCGAACAGCGTCATGTGGGCCCCCGACAGCACCGACAGCCCGATGCCGTCGGCGTCCTCCTGCAGCGCGGTGTCCACGATCTGCCGGGGTGTCTGGTGCAGCCCGGTGTAGACGACCTCGACCCCGGTGTCACGCAGCGCGCGGGCGACGACCTTGGCACCCCGGTCGTGACCGTCCAGACCCGGCTTGGCCACGACGAGACGGATACGGCTCATGTCCTTCCCTTCCTCACAGCGTGTCGGACGGCACGTACACGCCCCACACCTCGCGCAGGGCGTCGCAGACCTCGCCGACGGTGGCGCGGGCGCGCAGCGCCTCCTTCATCGGGTACAGCACGTTGTCGTCCCCGCGGGCCGCCTTCTTCAGCTGTTCCAGGGCGCTGTCGACCTGCGACTGCTCCCGCCAGGCCCGCACCTTGCACAGCCGCTCGGCCTGCTGCCGCTCGATGGCCGGGTCGACGCGCAGTGGCTCGTAGGGTTCCTCCTCGTCGAGCCGGAAGCGGTTGACGCCGACGACGACCCGTTCACCGGCGTCGG
>NZ_JBFBJI010000076.1:0-20146 GCF_040702065.1 Streptomyces sp. NPDC086777
CGCATTCGTCCGGGTGGATGTACAAGGACCGCTGGCCCTCGTAGATGCAGTCGACCGGGCACTCCTCGATGCACGCCTTGTCCTTCACGTCGCCGACGCCGCAGCCGACAGCCGGCAGCGGGCAGCGGGCCGTCGGCACTTCCAGCGGAGCGCACGGCGCCGGGAGGTCAGACCTCCAGCCCGGACTCCAGCTTCTTGAGGCTGTGCCGGGCCAGCGCGAGGTTGCTGCGGGCGCGGTCCAGGGCGAGGTAGAGGAAGAGCGAGCCGCCGGCCTTGGTCAGGGGACGGATCAGGTGGTACTGGCCGCCGAGCGTGATCAGGATGTCCTCGATCTCGTCGTCGAGGCCGATGGACTTCAGCGTGCGCTGCTTGGCGCGGACGACCTCGGTGTTCCCGGCCGCCGCCAGCTCCAGGTCCAGGTGCGGTCCGCCGCCCAGCACGCCGAGCGACATGCCGCTTTCGTAGTCGACCAGGGCGACCCCGACGGCCCCGTCGATGCTCATGGCTTCCTTGAGCGCTGTCTCGATGTTCACGCTGGTGCCCTCGATTTCCTTACGTGGGTCGACTCGGACGCAAGTAGTTCGACGGAGGTTGCTTCCTGACCTGTCCGAGTCCGAATAAACGTCATCTTTGGCCAGTGTTGCAATAGTTGGCAATAAAGTACTGTGCGACCGAGGGGTCAGGAGGGGGAACTCATGGCTTTGCTCGACACCGTCCTGCGCGACGTCGGACGGACGCCCGGCGTCACCGCGGCCACCCTGCTGGACGGCGTGACCGGCCTCTCCTATGCCGGGTTCGGTGCCCCGGAACCGGCCGAGGACGCCCAGGAGATGGCCCACTCGACGGCCATGAACCTCAACGTGGCCGGCTTCACGGGCGAGTTGGAGAGCATCGTCGTCACCACCGCCACCCACCACCACGTGACGACCTGCGTCGACCAGCAGGGCGGCGACCCGCTGCTGCTGTTCGCCCTGGTGGAGCGCGACCGCACGAACATCA
Source organism: Streptomyces sp. NPDC086777 (assembly GCF_040702065.1). Taxonomy (NCBI): domain Bacteria; kingdom Bacillati; phylum Actinomycetota; class Actinomycetes; order Kitasatosporales; family Streptomycetaceae; genus Streptomyces; species Streptomyces sp. NPDC086777. The sequence continues at coordinate 1,000 of NZ_JBFBJI010000076.1, forward strand.
CGTGGGCGCTGCGCGACCTCGCCGAGCACACGGACCGACTGCTCGCATGAGCCAGGAGACACCGACCACCCGCAACGTCCCCGCCCTGCTCGCCGCCCTGCACGCCGAGAGGCGCTCCTGCGCCGTGCTGGTCTCCGGCACCCCGGGCGGTGTCATCCACGTCCGCGACGGCATGGTCGTCGGCATGGACACCCCCGGCGCCCCCGGCGTCGAGGTGCTGCTCCTCAAGTCGCACCGGATCTCCGAGGACGACTGGACGGCCGCCCGCGCCACCGGCACCGACCCCGCGCGCCTGGCCCTGGAACTGGTCGCCCAGGGCCTGCTGGGCGCCACCGAACTGGAGATCACCGGCCGCGCGGCCCTGTTCGACGCGGCCTTCGCCCTGGCCCTGACCAGCCCGGACGGCTGGGAGGTGACCGCTCCCCGCCCGCTGCTCGACACCGGCGCCGCCGTACCGCCCGACCGCCTGGTCACCGAGAACACCCGCCGCATCCGCCTGCTGGCGAACGAACGCGGCGCCACCGCCCGCTTCGCCCGCGACCGTCTGGAACCCGCCCCGGCCGCCCGCGACCCCCGGCAGACCGCCCGCCTCTCACCCCGCCACCGGACCCTCCTGACGGTCACCGACGGCCGCAGGACACCCCGGGACATCGCCTTCGCCCTCGGCCGCGGCCTGTTCGCCGTCATGCTGGACCTCCGTGACCTCCTGGGCCTGGGCCTCCTCCAGCCCCCGCCCGCCACCCCGGGCGCCCGCCCGAGCACGGCCCCACGCACCCCGCCCGCTCCCCCCACGGCGGGACCGCACCCCTCGTCGCCCCCACTCCCCCGCCGCAAGCGCTAGTCCCGGGCCGCAGTGGCCCACGCACCACCGAGCACCACAGCACAGGAGGAAGCCACCATGAACGATCCCGTGCAGGACATCCTCGTCTCCCTGCGCGACCGGGTGATGGGCGTCCGGGAGTCCACCCTGGCCACCGTCGACGGGCTGGTGGTGGCCGGTGACACCGACAAGACCCACCCCGAGTCCATGGCCGCCCTGGCCTCCGCCGCCCTCTCCCTCGGCCACCGCCTCGCCGACCAGGGCGACACCGGCACCCTCCGCCAGCTCACCGCCCGGTGCAGCGCGGGCCACGTCATCGTCACCGCCGTGGGCACCCGAGCCCTCCTCGCCGTCATCACCGACGAGGGCGTCGACGGCCTCGCCTTCGACCGCGAGATCCCCACGGTCATCGAGGAACTGAAGAAGATCCTCGCCAACGACACGGCGTAGCGAATGCCACCCCGTGAGGGACGCGCCTCAAAGGGGCACTGGGGTACCCCCGGCCGAAGACCGGGGGAGGAACCGCGCGACCAGCCCCCACCGGCCCGCTCGCCCGGAAGCACGGAAAAGGGGGCCCGGGGCTCAGCCCCGGGCCCCCTTTTCGGGTGCCTCACGTGGTGGTGCGCCTCCGCCGCGCGCCCGGCCGCCGCTCGCTCGGCCGGGTCACCGGATCGCCGGCCTCCAGCGCGCTCGCGCGCCTGCGCAGGCCGAACTCCGCCAGCGCCTCCGCGAGCTTCGCGGCCGACGGCTCCGGGGCCATCACGTCCACCCGCAGCCCGTGCTCCTCGGCCGTCTTGGCCGTGGCGGGCCCGATACAGGCGATCACCGTGACGTTGTGCGGCTTCCCGGCGATACCCACCAGGTTCCGCACGGTCGACGACGACGTGAAGAGCACCGCGTCGAAACCGCCGCCCTTGATCGCCTCCCGGGTGTCGGCAGGCGGCGGCGATGCCCGCACGGTCCGGTAGGCCGTGACGTCGTCCACCTCCCAGCCCAGCTCGATGAGCCCGGCGACCAGCGTCTCGGTGGCGATGTCGGCGCGCGGCAGGAAGACGCGGTCGATCGGGTCGAAGACCGGGTCGTAGGGCGGCCAGTCCTCCAGCAACCCCGCGGCGCTCTGCTCGCCGCTCGGCACCAGGTCCGGCTTCACGCCGAAGGCGACCAGCGCCTTCGCGGTCTGCTCGCCGACCGCCGCGACCTTGATCCCGGCGAAGGCCCGGGCGTCGAGCCCGTACTCCTCGAACTTCTCCCGGACCGCCTTGACGGCGTTGACCGAGGTGAAGGCGATCCACTCGTACCGGCCGGTGACGAGCCCCTTCACCGCCCGCTCCATCTGCTGGGGCGTGCGCGGCGGCTCGACGGCGATGGTCGGCACCTCGTGCGGCACGGCTCCGTACGACCGCAGCTGGTCGGAGAGCGAGGCCGCCTGCTCCTTCGTACGTGGCACGAGCACCTTCCAGCCGAACAGCGGCTTGGACTCGAACCACGACAACTGGTCGCGCTGCGCGGCGGCGGACCGCTCACCGACCACGGCTATCACCGGCCGGCCGCCGTCCGGCGAAGGCAGCACCTTCGCCTGTTTCAGGGTCTGCGCGATGGTGCCGAGGGTGGCGGCCCAGGTGCGCTGCCGGGTCGTCGTACCGGCGACGGTGACCGTCAGCGGGGTGTCCGGCTTGCGGCCGGCGGCGACCAGTTCCCCGGCGGCCGCGGCCACCGAGTCGAGGGTCGCCGACACGACCACCGTGCCGTCCGAGGCACCGACCTCGGTCCAGCACCGGTCCGAGGCGGTACGGGCGTCCACGAAGCGGACGTCCGCGCCCTGCGCGTCCCGCAGCGGCACACCGGCGTACGCCGGCACCCCCACCGCGGCCGCGACACCCGGCACGACCTCGAACGGCACACCCGCGGCCACGCAGGCGAGCATTTCCTCGGTCGCGTACGTATCAAGTCCCGGGTCCCCGGACACCGCACGGACGACCCGCCTGCCACCCCGCGCGGCCTCCATGACAAGATGAGCCGCATCCCGCACGGGCGGGAGGGAAGCGGTTGTTGACGCGCCGTCAACAACCGTGAGTTGAGGCGTGCCTGTGCCCGGATACGGGTCCGACGACGGATCCGGATTCGTGGTCACGACGGAGACGCCCTGCCTGGCGTGGCTTCTGATCACGTCGAGCACGTCGTGCTCGGCGACCAGGACGTCCGCGCTGGACAGTGCCTCCACGGCACGCAAGGTCAGCAGTCCCGGATCCCCGGGTCCGGCACCCAGGAAGGTGACGTGCCCGTGTTCCAGGCCGGCGGGAAGGTTGGTGGGGCTCACTGTGCTCGCTCCCCCATCAGACCGGCCGCGCCCTGGGCAAGCATCTCGGTGGCGAGTTCGCGACCGAGCGCCGTCGCCTGGTCGTATGTCTCGGGCACGGGACCGGTGGTGGACATCTGCACCGTCCGGGTGCCGTCGGTCGTGCCGACGACTGCCCGCAGGCGCATTTCCTTGACAATCTGCCCGTCGGCCAGCAGGTCGGCAAGCGCGCCCACAGGGGCGGAGCAGCCGGCCTCCAGGGCGGCGAGCAGTGATCGCTCGGCGGTCACGGCGACCCGTGTGAACGGGTCGTCGAGTTCCCCGAGCAGGGCGATGAGCTCCGCGTTGTCCGCGGCGCACTCTATCGCCAGTGCCCCCTGGCCGGGGGCGGGCAGAACCGTGTCGACCGACAGGAAGTCGGTGACCTCGTCGATGCGGCCGATGCGGCTGAGGCCGGCCGCCGCCAGCACGACGGCATCGAGCTCGCCGTCGTGTACGTATCCGATCCGGGTGTCGACGTTCCCCCGGATCGGCACGGTCTCGATGTCCAGCCCGTGGGAGCGCGCGTACGCGTTCAGCTGCGCCGCCCGGCGTGGCGAACCGGTGCCGATGCGCGCTCCGCGCGGCAGGTCGGTGAACTTCAGCGCGTCCCGGGCGACGATCACGTCCCGCGGGTCCTCGCGCACCGGTACGGCGGCCAGCACCAGGTCGGCGGGCTGGGTGGTCGGCAGGTCCTTGAGCGAGTGGACCGCGAAGTCGACCTCGCCGCGCAGCAGCGCGTCCCGCAGGGCGGTCACGAAGACACCCGTGCCGCCGATCTGTGCGAGGTGCTCGCGGGAGGTGTCGCCGTACGTGGTGATCTCCACGAGTTCGACGGGCCGCCCGGTCACCCGGCTCACGGCCTCCGCCACCTGCCCGGACTGGGCCATGGCGAGTCTGGATCGCCTGGTACCCAGCCGCAGTGGCGTCAGTGGATTGTCACTCATGCCGGTCGGTCCTTCTTGTCTGTGCTGTCCACGGCCCGGGAGACGGCGGCCACCGTCTCGGGGTCGAGGTCGAACAGGGTCCGCAGCGCGTCCGCGTACCCGGCGCCGCCAGGCTCGGCCGCGAGCTGCTTGACCCGTACGGTCGGCGCGTGCAGCAGCTTGTCGACGACCCGGTGCACGGCCTGCCGGATCTCCCCGCGCTGGCGTTCGTCCAGGTCGGGCAGGCGTCCGTCGAGCCGTGCGATCTCGCCCGCGACGACGTCGGCGGCCATCGTCCGCAGGGCCACCACGGTGGGCGTGATGTGCGCCGCCCGCTGGGCCGCGCCGAAGGCGGCGACCTCGTCCGAAACGATCCGCCGCACCTGGTCCACGTCGGCCGCCATCGGCGCGTCCGCGGACGCCTCCGCCAGCGACTCGATGTCCACGAGACGCACCCCGGCCAGCCGGTGCGCGGCCGCGTCGATGTCGCGGGGCATGGCGAGGTCGAGGAGGAAGAGCGCGGGGGCGGGCCGGGCGAACCCGGCGACCGGCTCCGGCCTGCGCCGCTCCGGGATCCGGCCGACCCGGGCGGCGGCCGCGGCCAGTGCCCCGATCAGCTCGGCCTCGGCCTCGGGGTTCCCGGCCGTACGACGTCCGGCCTCCCGGATGTCGACGGTCCCGTTGTCCACCCAGGCCGCGTGCTGCTCCAGCTCCGCCGCGGCCATCCCGGCGACGGCTGCCTCTCCCATGACGGAGAAACCGCTCTGCTCCGCGGTCAGGTCGAGGGGGCAGTTGTCGTCGTTCCCGAGTCCGGCGGCGGGGCCGGCCGACGGCTGCTTCGGCACCGGCGGTACGCCGATCTCGGCGACGGCCGCACCCGTACGGCCCTCGACCGCCGCCGCGACCACCTCCGCGGTCAGCACCAGCCCGGTCGCGCCCGTGCAGGAGACGGCGACGTCGGCACGTGTCAGCTCGCCCGGCACCGCATTCATCGGTACCGCGCGGGCCACCACGTCCGTGTCGTCGGCGTCGTTCAGGATCTGCGCGAGCCGCTCCGCACGGTCGTACGTGCGGTTCGCGACGACGATCTCCGAAACCCCCGCCCGCGCCAGCGTCGCCGCGGCCAGCGAGGACATCGATCCGGCGCCGATGACCAGCGCCTTCTTGCCCTTGGCCCAGTCCTGCACGGCGCCGCCGGCGGCCAGCTGCTCGAGCCCGAAGGTGACCAGGGACTGTCCTGCCCGGTCGATCCCCGTCTCGGAGTGGGCGCGCTTGCCGACCCGCAGCCCCTGCTGGAACAGGTCGTTCATCAGCCGTCCGGCGCTGTGCAGCTCCTGCGCGCGGGCCAGCGAGTCCTTGAGCTGCCCGAGGATCTGCCCCTCGCCGACCACCATCGAGTCGAGCCCGCAGGCCACCGAGAACAGGTGGTGGACCGCCCGGTCCTCGTAGTGCACGTAGAGATAGGGGGTGAGCTCGTCCAGCCCGACCCCGCTGTGCTGGGCGAGCAGCGTGGACAGCTCGGCGACCCCGGCGTGGAACTTGTCCACGTCGGCGTAGAGCTCGATGCGGTTGCAGGTGGCGAGGACCGCGGCCTCGGTGGCCGGCTCGGCGGCGACCGTGTCCTGGACCAGCTTGACCTGGGCGTCCGCGCCGAGTGCGGCCCGCTCCAGGACGCTGACGGGGGCGCTGCGGTGGCTCAGCCCGACGACGAGGAGGCTCATGCCGGCATCACGGCGGGTACGTCCCCGTCGGGTCCCTGCTCGGTGGACTCCTGGTGGGCGGCGGCGGGCGGAGCCGAACCCTCGTGCTCCTCGCCGGCCTTGCGCTGCTCGTGGAAGGCGAGGATCTGCAGCTCGATGGAGAGGTCGACCTTGCGCACGTCGACGCCGTCCGGGACGGTCAGCACGGTCGGCGCGAAGTTCAGGATGGAGGTGACCCCGGCGGCCACCAGGCGGTCGCAGACCTGCTGGGCGACGCCCGGCGGGGTGGTGATCACGCCGATGGAGACGCCGTTGTCGGAGATGATCTTCTCCAGGTCGTCACTGTGCTGCACGGCGATCCCGGCGACCTGCCGGCCGGTCATCGCCGGGTCGGCGTCGATCAGCGCGGCGACCCGGAAGCCACGGGAGGCGAACCCGCCGTAGTTGGCGAGGGCGGCGCCCAGGTTTCCGATACCGACGATCACAACCGGCCAGTCCTGGGTCAGGCCCAGCTCACGGGAGATCTGGTAGACCAGATACTCGACGTCGTAGCCGACACCGCGCGTTCCGTACGAACCCAGGTAGGAGAAGTCCTTGCGCAGCTTCGCGGAGTTGACCCCCGCGGCCGCGGCCAGTTCCTCCGAGGAGACCGTGGGGACCGAGCGCTCCGACAGTGCGGTCAGAGCGCGGAGGTACAGCGGAAGCCGGGCGACGGTGGCCTCGGGGATCCCTCGGCTGCGGGTCGCCGGTCGGTGAGTTCGGCCAGTTGCCACGGTGCTCCAACGGGTTGAGCGGGGCTGCGGACGGTCACACGTACCCAGACCGCCCCGTCGACAGCAGGCTATGTCTTTGTGAACGCGTGCACAAAGATGGTGTCCGATTTGCCCGGCCAACGTGACCGGGGTCACGCGCCCCCGGCGCAGCCGTCCGGAGCCGGCGCACCAGGGCCCGCGCTCCCTCTCCAATGGGGGCAAAACCGTACACACTCCTCACGCATCCCGCCCCCGAGACCAAGCCGGCTCGATCCTAAGCGACTTTTCCAGCCGGTTTGGACTAGTCGGTCAGTGCCTTGCGGAGCCGTTCCTCGTTCACGCGCCAGAAGGTGTGCTGTTCGCCGTCGACGAGTACCACCGGGATCTGTTCCCAGTAGAGATCGTGCAGTCGTGGATCCTGGGTGATGTCCTGCTGCTCCCAGGGCACTCCGAGATCGCCGCACACCTTCTCGACCACGACCTGTGCGTCATCACACAGATGGCAGCCGGGTTTACGGATGAGGGTGACCGATCGCGCACGGGGCGCGGGCGCCTTCCGGCCAAAGAGGGGACTCATGACGTCCATTGTCCCGCCCCTGGGAGGGCACGTCCGCCGTCTTCTGCACGGGTTCTTCGACTTGTTTAACGACCCGGTCGCGGAGAGTTCACACCGAGCCAACTCCCGTGACTCCGGAACTCCCGAACAAACTGGCTATGCTCACGACATGGCCGCTCTCGGATGGCTCACTCCCCGTAGGCGCTCCGCCACGGCGCGGAGCGTGTTGGCAGGCGAGGCCTCGGCGGAGGCCGCGCGCAAGAACCAGGAAGCGACGGCGCCCCTCGACGAGGCCGCCGAGCCGGACTTCCCGGTGCTCGGCGACGACAAGGCCGCCGCGTTCTTCGACCTGGACAACACCGTCATGCAGGGCGCCGCCATCTTCCACTTCGGCCGTGGCCTGTACAAACGGAAGTTCTTCGAGACCCGCGACCTGGCCCGGTTCGCCTGGCAGCAGGCGTGGTTCCGGCTGGCCGGCGTCGAGGACCCCGAGCACATGCAGGACGCCCGCGACTCGGCCCTCTCCATCGTCAAGGGCCACCGGGTCGCCGAGCTCCAGACCATCGGCGAGGAGATCTACGACGAGTACATGGCCGAGCGCATCTGGCCCGGCACCCGCGCCCTCGCCCAGGCCCACCTGGACGCGGGCCAGAAGGTGTGGCTCGTCACGGCGGCCCCGGTGGAGATCGCCGGCGTGATCGCCCGCAGGCTGGGGCTGACCGGCGCGCTGGGCACGGTCGCCGAGTCGGTGGACGGCGTCTACACCGGCAAGCTGGTCGGCGAGCCCCTGCACGGGCCCGCCAAGGCGGAGGCGGTACGCGCCCTCGCCGCCGCCGAGGGCCTCGACCTGTCCCGCTGCGCGGCCTACAGCGACTCCCACAACGACATCCCGATGCTCTCCCTGGTCGGCCACCCCTACGCCATCAACCCCGACGCCAAGCTGCGCAAACACGCCCGTGAGCTGGACTGGCGGCTGCGCGACTACCGCACGGGGCGCAAGGCCGCGAAGGTGGGCATCCCGGCGGCGGCCGGCGTCGGCGCGGTCGCCGGTGGCACTGCGGCCGCGATCGCGTTGAGCCGACGGCGCCGGTAGCCCTTAGGGCCACGACCGACGGGGCGGCGCCGCAGGACTGCGGGTCGGCTGCCGAGTGCGGGTGCGTCGTGGCTGGTCGCGCAGTTCCTCCCCCCGGCCTTCGGCCGGGGACCCGCATCGCCCCTGACGGGGCGCTGCACAGCCGTGCCCTGCTCAGCCGCGGGCAGGCGTGCCGCAGGGCGGCACCGGTGGGCGCGGCAGCACCCTGCGGCGCCGGTGAGCCTCCCCACGCCCCGGCCTCCTTCCACGCGCCCCGAATTATCGCGTCGTCACCCCAACACGCCCCGCACATTGCCGAAATCCGCACGTTTTCGTTCAACAAACGGTCACTCCAAGGCCCGTGAGGCGGCAACAAACGGTTACAGAAGCGACGCAATCGATGATTTGAGCAACTCGGTGTAGCAGTGCCTGCACGAAGCGTTATTCTCCTCAGACGCAAACCGGTTCCCCTCCGTCGCTACGACGGGTGAAAGGTTCCGTACTGCACGTGATGGAAGCTCTGCCTCTGGGAGTCCCGTGTACCCACACGTCGGGGTTGACGCCTCGGGCCTGGCTACGCTGCGCGCAACAGTCGCGACGGTCAAAGAGACGCTGCGCGGCCTTGTCCCGACCGCGTACGCCGTCCCCGCCTTCGCCACCGCCGCCCCCGTCGGCCCGTGCTACGCACTGGCCGACGGCATGGAACAGGTGCCGGCGCGCAGCGCCGTCGTCGAGGGCCGCCGCTCCGGTGACGGACGGGGTGTGGGCAGACGCGGCCGCACCACCGGAACCGGCACCGGGTCCACCACCACCCGCCGCCCGGCCGCGGACAGTGACAGCGCCCGGATGATGGACCTCGTGGAGCGCGCCCAGGCCGGCGAGGCCGACGCCTTCGGCCGCCTCTACGACCAGTACAGCGACACCGTGTACCGCTACATCTACTACCGCGTCGGCGGCAAGGCGACCGCCGAGGACCTGACCAGCGAGACGTTCCTGCGCGCGCTGAGAAGGATCGGCACCTTCACCTGGCAGGGCCGCGACTTCGGCGCCTGGCTGGTCACGATCGCCCGCAACCTGGTCGCCGACCACTTCAAGTCGAGCCGCTTCCGCCTGGAGGTCACCACCGGCGAGATGCTCGACGCCAACGAGGTCGAGCGCTCCCCCGAGGACTCCGTCCTGGAGTCCCTCTCCAACGCGGCCCTGCTCGACGCCGTACGACGCCTCAACCCCCAGCAGCAGGAGTGCGTGACGCTCCGCTTCCTCCAGGGGCTCTCGGTGGCCGAGACCGCCCGCGTGATGGGCAAGAACGAGGGCGCCATCAAGACCCTCCAGTACCGGGCCGTGCGCACTCTCGCCCGGCTCCTCCCGGACGACGCCCGCTGAACCGGCCACCCTGGGCGACGCTCAACTCACGCTCCGTCAAAGCGCGTTGCCTTTCTCAGCCGATCCCCGGCCGTCCGTAACCCAAGTGCCGAGCCGCTCGTTGTGCGGGATACAGGCTCCCTGTGGTCACGTCCGGCCAGCCCCGATCACCCGATCGCGTGGACTGGTCCGGGGCGTGCAACCCTCAGGACCCCCTGGGGAGTCGACCGTCATGACGAGAGGAGGTGCCGCCAGTGATCGCGAACGTATCGGCCCACCGGCGGGCGAGCGCCTTCGCCCAGGCTCTGGAGGAGCAGCCCGACCGGGACCCGGCGGCCGAGCCGTCCGGAGAACCGGCGGGCGATCCACCGGCCGCCCCGGACCGGGCCGAACGGACCGAGCAGGGCGAGCTGTTGGCCCTGGCGACCGGGCTCGCATCCCTGCCCAGGCCGGAGCTGGACCCGGAGGTCAAGGTCGTCCAGCGGGCCCAGCTGGTGGCCGCGATGGAGGCCATGCTGGCGGAGGGCACCCTGGGCGGGGCGACGGACGCTTCGGTACCCGAGCAGCGTTCGTCCCGTGCCAAGGGCGCACACCGGGCCCGCCCGCTGGGCAAGCTGCGGCCGCGTTCCCGGCTCACCAAGGGGCTCGCCGCGGGCGGCCTGAGCGTCGGCGTGGCCGCCGGAGCCTTCGGCGGGGTCGCCGCCGCCAGCTCCGACGCCCTGCCCGGCGACTCCCTGTACGGCCTCAAACGGGGCATCGAGGACTTCAAGCTCAACTATCTGTCCGACGGCGACGACCAGCGCGGCCAGACCTACCTCGACCAGGCCTCGACCCGGCTGATGGAGGCCCGCCGGCTCATGGAGCGGGACCGCGGCGGCCACCTCGACCACGAGTCGATCGGCGAGATCCGCCGCACCCTGTCCGGGATGCAGCACGACGTCACCGAGGGCCACCGGCTGCTCCACGAGGCGTACGAGCGGGACCCGAACTCGCTGGGCCCCATCCAGGCCCTGTCCGTCTTCGCCCAGTCCCACCGCGAGGCCTGGGGCGCCCTGCGCGAGCGGCTCCCGGTCCAGCTCGGGGACGTCAGCCAGCAGGTGTCGTCGGTCTTCGACGCCATAGACCAGGAGGTCGCCCCGCTGCAGTCCCTGCTCCCCAAGCCGTCCCAGAACACCGGCGGCGGCACCGGCAGGCAGGACTCCGGCACGGCGTCCACCGGCTCCTCCGGCAGCCACCGGTCGACGGCTCCGTCCTCCTCCGGCAGCTCCTCCTCGGGCCACGAAACCGGCACCGGCAGCCCCAGCGGCTCGGCCTCGGGCACCGCCGACAACGGCCTCATCGGCGGCACCACGGGCGGTCTCCTGGACCCCCCGAAGACCGGTTCCAGCACCCCGTCCCCGTCCAGGTCCGCCTCCAGCGCCCCGGACGTGACCCTGCCCCCGCTCCTGCCAGGCCTCCTGCCGGGCCTGGGCATCGACAGCGAGGACACGAACAACTGACGGAGATGGGGTGCCTCTCGACCGAGAGGCACCCCATCTCCCTACCAGCGCGGAACTGCGCGACAAGCCCCCACGCACCCGCACGCGGCACTCAACACACCGCGACTCAGAAAAAGACCGACCGCCGCTGCACAAGCAACTTGTACAGCGTGTGCTGAATCTGCTCCCGCACCTGATCCGTCAGATTGAACATCAGCATCGGATCCTCGGCCGCCTCCGGCGGATACCCGTCCGTGGGAATCGGCTCCCCGAACTGAATCGTCCACTTCGTCGGCAACGGCATCGCCCCGAGCGGCCCCAGCCACGGAAACGTCGGCGTCAGCGGAAAGTACGGAATCCCCAGCACCCGCGCCAGCGTCTTCGCATTGCCGATCATCGGATAGATCTCCTCGGCCCCCACGACCGAACAGGGAATGATCGGCACCCCCTGCCGCAGCGCGGTGGACACGAACCCGCCCCGCCCGAACCGCTGGAGCTTGTACCGCTCGCTGAAGGGCTTCCCGATGCCCTTGAACCCCTCCGGCATGACCCCGACCAGCTCACCCTGGGCCAGCAGCCGCTCGGCGTCCTCCGCGCACGCGAGCGTGTGCCCCAGCTTCCGCGCCAGCTCGTTCACCACCGGCAGCACGAAGACCAGGTCCGCCGCGAGCAGCCTGAGGTGACGATTCGCCGGATGCCGGTCGTGCACGGCGACCTGCATCATCAGCCCGTCCAGCGGCAGCGTCCCGGAGTGGTTGGCGACGATCAGCGCACCACCGTGGGCCGGGATGTTCTCCATGCCCTTCACGTCGACGCGGAAGTATTTCTCGTACACCGGCCGCAGCAGCGACATCAGGACCTGGTCGGTCAGCTCCTCGTCGTACCCGAAGTCGTCGACCTCGTACTCCCCGGTCAGCCGCCGCCGCAGGAACGCGAGTCCGCGTGCGACACGCTGCTCCAGGCCGGCCTCGTCGTGCGGCGGCTGCTTCACGCCCGTCTCAGGGTTCTCCCGGGTCACATGCACATCCTCCTGCGCGGGGATCCGCCCGGCGAGAGGCTGGACCTCACGCACCACCGCGGACTCGCGCCCCGCCGCAGGCTCACGCACCGCCGCCTGCTCGCCGCCGCCCTTGCGCCGGCTCCCCGCGCCCCGGCGCCGGGCGGCCGGCCGCTGTACGGCAGCCCCGCGGGACCGGTCGTCGTCGAACGGAATGACCTTGGCGTCCGCCATCGTTGCTGCGCTCCTCAGTTCGCGCTCTAAGTCGGGTTCTGCGTCGGGGCCGCCACCGGCGTCCGCGTGCCGCTCAGGGCGGGCAGCGCGGCGATCCGGTCGACGGCCGCGGCCACCGCCTGGGGCGGCAGCAGCCCCGGGGCCTGGGCGAGCACGAAGTCCGCGAAGGTCTCCGCCGTCGTGTACTTCGGCCGGAACCCCAGCGTCTCGCGCATCTGCACGGTGTCCACCACCCGGCCGTGCGTCAGCAGCCGGATCTGCTCGGGCGAGAAGTCGCTCATGCCGAGCGTCCGCACCAGGGACCCGGCCCAGGTGACCGCCGGCAGCAGCAGCGGCACGGTGGGCCGCCCCAGCCGCCGCGAGCACTGCGAGAGCAACAGCACGCCGTCGCCCGCGATGTTGAACGTGCCGCTGTTCAGCGTCCCCCGCTCCGGCTCGTGCGAGGCGATCCGCAGCACCTCGATCACGTCGTCCTCGTGCACGAACTGCAGCCGTGGGTCGTACCCGAGGACGGTGGGCAGCACCGGCAGCGAGAAGTAGGAGGCGAGCGGGGTGTCCGCGGTCGGCCCGAGGATGTTGGCGAACCGCAGCACGCACACCGCCACGTCGGGCCGCCTCCTGGCGAACCCCCGCACATAGCCCTCCACCTCCACCGTGTCCTTCGCGAACCCCCCGCTGGGCAGCGATTTCGGCGGGGTGGTCTCGGTGAAGACGGCAGGGTCCCTCGGCGCGGAGCCGTACACGTTCGTACTGGACTTGATCACCAGCCGCCTGACGTTCGGCGACTTCTGGCAGGCGCCGAGCAGCTGCATGGTCCCGATGACGTTGGTCTCTTTGACGCTGGTGCGGCTTCCGCTGCCGAGCGGTGTCCCGGTCACGTCCATGTGGACGACGGTGTCGGCACCGCTCTCGGCCAGCACCCGGGCGATGGTCGGCTGCCGGATGTCGGTCTGGATGAAGTCCGCCCCGCCCAGATGGTGCTCCGGCCGCACCGCGTCCACGGCGACCACCCGGTCCACCTCGGGGTCACGCTGAATGCGCCGTACGAACCGGCCCCCGAGTTGACGGGCCACTCCGGTCACGAGCACGACCTTCCCCAAGATCAGCGCCTTTCTTCCGTGTTCCCGTATGCGGGCCAACTTAGCGGGTCGACGTTGCGCCGGCATGACCCCCGGCAGGCCACGACAAGCCGCAACGGCCGGAAAATGCAGTGGCCCCCCACCGTACTGGTGGGGGGCCACACACAAGCTCTCGCGGCTCGGCGCCGTAATTACTTCTTGTTACGGCGCTGAACACGCGTGCGCTTGAGCAGCTTGCGGTGCTTCTTCTTGGCCATCCGCTTGCGCCGCTTCTTGATAACAGAGCCCACGACTACCCTCGCTCACTTCTCATCACTCGGTGCTGGGCATCATGGGCCCATACGACCTACGAGGGGCTAGCCTACCCGCCCGAGCGCTGAGGTCGTAATCGAGGTGCCCCGGGAGGAATCCCGGAACGGCCGTCAGGCGGTCTCCACCCCCACATAGCTCTCGCGAAGGTACTCGTGTACCGCTTGTTCGGGGACGCGGAAGGACCGCCCCACCCGGATCGCGGGCAGATGACCGCTGTGCACCAGCCGGTACACGGTCATCTTCGACACTCGCATCACCGCGGCGACCTCCGCCACGGTCAGGAACACAACCTCGTTCAGAGGCCTCTCGCCAGCTGCCATGACACACCTGAACCTTCCGCACTCGACGGGCCACCGGCTTCCCCTTCCGGTGACTCTTCGTCGTTGCGTGCTCACTCCCCAATGTAGGGGCGGGTGATGCGAGTGGGGAAGAGGTGCACCCATCGGCGGCCTACTGTGACAGACACGCTCGATTGAGTACGTAGCGGGTAAGCGGCGTGTAGCAAGCGGACCGCACGCCGTCATCAACCGGAACGGCCACCGACACCACTCCCTCGGCCTCCCCCACGAAGAGCGCAGGGTCATCCGTATCCGCGAGCCCAATAGCCTCAAACCCCAGCTGACCTGCACCGCAGACCCACCCGTGATCCCCGACCACCAGCTCCGGCAGGGGCCCGCCGCGACCGGCCGCCACTTCCAGCGCCACCCGAACCGGCAGCGGCGAATGCGTGTGCGCACCCGGCGCACAACCGGGGCGTTCACGGCCCACTTCTCTCATGAACCCGACGCCTCGCACGTAATCGAGGGAGCACGTGCGTAGGCCGAACCGGGTCGTTATGTCGACACAGTGACCCTGCGCTGGGGTGAGGACCTCACATCCCGCCGCCGACAGCGCGTCCGCGAGACCGGCGTAGAACCCGATCAGCCGGTGCGGGTGCCCGGTCCCGAACAACACGGGGCCACGCCGCCGGACCACTTCCCCCACCCGCTCGGCGAAGGCATCGAGCCCCGCGACCGTCAGGGCAGGATCGATCACATCATGCCCTGAAACGCACCGAGGATCGTCCGAAACCCCACACTTGGCAGCCATCAACCGAATCAACTCCGCTTCTCCCCACCCCCCTTGCGGATCAATCCCGATCAACGCCCGAGGATCCCGGGCCGCGAACAACCGGTAACTCCGCAGACTCCGCTCCCGCGAGGTCCCCACCACCCCCGCCAGCCCGGCAGCCACCAGATAGCCCTGAAGTCCACCACCACTCACCACACCCAGATCCTGACGCCCCCCACCCCACCAGACCCCCAGAACAGACAAACACCGCACAATCGGCCTAACCCCAACCACTCCCAGCCGACCCGCACCCCCACCCTCCAGCCCGACCGGCGTTTGAGGACGAGGCCGGCAGGCCGATGCGGGGGTCCGGGGGCGGCAGCCCCCGAAACGGGCGGTCGCAGGGGGCCCACCCCCTGACAGGACGGGACGGGTAGGGGCGGCGGGGGCGAGAAAACCCCTAGGCCAGCAACCCCCGCAGCGGAAAGACAGCGCGCCGGGTCGCCAGCACGGCCTGGTCCAGGCGGTCAGCGGGGTCGTACCCCGCCTCCCACCCCGCCCACCCCACCGGCCACCGCCCGTCCGTCATCCGCCCAGGCCCCAACTGCCGAGTCCGAGCGAACACTTCCTGCCGCCACCCCTCCGGCACCAGCGTCTCCGGCGCAACCTCCCGCCCCGCCGCAACCCCCACCAGATGCGTCCACGACCGAGGCACGACATCCACCACCTCGTACCCGCCCCCACCCAACGCGACCCACTTCCCCCCGGCGTACTCGTGCGCCAGCTCATGGCACGCCACCTGCACCGCCCGCTGCGCGTCCAGCGACACCGCCAGATGAGCCAGCGGATCCTCGAAGTGCGTGTCGGCCCCGTGCTGCGTCACCAGCACCTGCGGCCGGAAGTCGGCGACCAGCTCCGGCACGACGGCGTGAAACGCCCGCACCCACCCCGCGTCCCCGGTCCCCGCCGGCAGCGCCACGTTCACCGCGGAGCCCTCCCCCGGCCCGGCCCCGACCTCCTCCGGCCACCCGGTCTGCGGGAACAACGTACGGGGATGCTCGTGCAGCGAGATCGTCAGAACCCGCGGATCCTCCCAGAACGCGGCCTGCACCCCGTCCCCGTGATGCACGTCCACATCCACGTACGCGACCCGCTCGGCCCCCAGCTCCAGCAGCCGCGCGATCGCGAGCGCGGCGTCGTTGTAGATGCAGAACCCGGACGCCGCCCCCGGCATCGCATGGTGCAACCCACCCGCGAAGTTCACTGCGTGGTCGACATCCCCCCGCCACACCGCCTCCGCCGCCCCCACCGACTGCCCGGCGATCAGTGCGGACACCTCGTGCATCCCGGCGAAGGCGGGATCGTCCATCGTGCCGAGACCGTACGACTGGTCGGCCGCCCCCGGGTCCGCCGAGGCCGCCTTCACGGCCTCGATGTAGTCCTCCCGGTGCACCAGCCGCAGCGTCGACTCCCCGGCGGGCTTCGCCGCGACCACGTCCACCGCCCGGTCGAGCCCGAAGGCACCGACCAGACTCCGGGTCAACGCCAGCCGGACCGGGTCCATCGGATGACCCGGACCGAAGTCATAGCCCGTTACTGCCTCGTCCCACATCAGCTGTGCGCGGCCGCTCATGTCCGCCACCGTATCGGTCCGAACCTGCCGCGAACGAACGGGCGTACACCAACGTCACCAGCACCAACACCATCGGCACCAGCATCGCCCCGCGATAGCTCCACGCATCGCCGAGCGCCCCCACCAACGGCGAGCCGATCAGGAACCCGACGTAGTTGAAGATGTTCAGCCGCGCGATGGCCGCATCCGAAGCCCCCGGAAACAGCCGCCCCGCCGCCGCGAAGGTCTGCGGAACCAGCACGCACAACCCCAGCCCCAACAGAGTGAACCCGACCATGCCGACCCACGCCCCCGGCGCCCCCGCCACCACCGCGAACCCGGCGGCCGCCACCACCGCCCCCAGCCGTACGACGGGCACGGCACCGAACCGCCGTACCCCGAAGTCCCCGATGCCCCGCCCGACCAGCGTGGTCACCATGTACACGTTGTACGGCACGGTCGCGAGCTGCTCGCTGCTGCCCAGCACGTCCTTCAGGTACTTCGCACTCCAGTTGGAGACGGTCGAGTCCCCGATGTAGGCGAACGTCATCACCAGGCACAGCGGCAGCAGGACCTTGAAGACGACACCGCCGGCGCCCCCTCCGGCCGCTTCCTCCTCCACCGGCGCGGGATCACCGTCCACGTACCACCGGCTCCCCACCAGCGCGGCCGGCAGCAGCACCGCGACCACCGGCAGGTACGACACCCACAGCGCGAGATGCCAGTGCGCCCCCACCCAGGCCAGCGACGCCCCGAGGATCCCGCCCAGGCTGTACGCCGCATGGAAGCTGAGCATGATGCTGCGCCCGTACGTCCGCTGCAGGCTCACCCCGAGCATGTTCATCGAGGCGTCCAGCGCACCGACGGCCAGACCGAAGGCGGCCAGCGCCACCGCCAGCTCCGCCATCACCCCGCCGGACCCCACCCCGAGCAGCGCCAGCATCACCACGGGCTGGGACCAGCGCAACAGCCGGCTGGGCCGTATTCGCTTCACCAACTGCTCGGTGGTGACACTGCCGACACCGGCCAGGATGGGCACGGCGGCGAGAAAGACCGGCAGCAGCGCGTCGGAGACGCCGTACCGGTCCTGGATGGCGGGGATGCGCGTCACCAGCAGCGCGAAGGTGGCGCCCTGGGTGAAGAAGCTGAACGCCAGCGAGGCCCTACCGCGCCGCAGCACATCTGTCATGGCGGCGAGCGTAGGGCCCCGGCGTACTCGTGGGTAGATCCAGCCAAAGATGAATTTCCTTCAGCTTTACCTTCCGGCCGCTCAGGCGGCGACCGCCAGCCTCTGTTCCTGATTCCGCACGGCTTCCTGGCGCTTCACCTCGTCGGTGATCAGGCAGGCCATGGGTCCCGCGGCCGCCCCACCGCAGATCACCATGCCAAGGCTGATCGCCAGGACCAGGAGGAGCGAGCTCAGCCAGACCATGGTGTCGACGGGGATCGTGTACGCGCCGACGACCCGGGCGACGCACTCGGTGAGGAGCACCAGACCCCAGATCACGGAGAAGACCCGCTCCTTGCGCAGGAACTCCGCCGACCGGACCGCGGTCCCGGACGCCAGCCGCTCCCAGGCGGCCTCCCGCGCCACGTCCCCCTTGAGGAGGAAGGGCCTCAGCCCCGCCGACATCATCGGCCGGCCGAGCGCCACCGACACCAGGATGCCGATCCCGACGGTGCTGCTGACCGCACCGTCCTTGGCGAGCATGAGCCGCGGATCGCCGGAGACGAAGCTGAGCGCGAGCCCGACCACGTTCACGGCCACGATCAGCGCCGCCAGCCCGTTGACCCGGCGCTCCTTCGCCACGCTCCAGACCGTCCGTACGGCCGGCACCACACTGCTCCAGGCGAGCGCCGCGAAGGTGCTCATCCCGAAGGCCCCCTTGAAGAAGTAGTACGACCCGAGAGGCACCGCCACATCCACGATCAGCGGGCGGAGGTTGTCCAGCACGCTGGGCTGCCGCTTGCTCTGGGACCCGGTGTTCGTCGTCTTCGTCATGCCCTCAGCCTCGCGCCCGGCGGGGGTCCCCCAGTAGAAACGAACGTCCGGAGCTCGGCATGACAATTGTCAGCGCCGCCGTCATGCCCCCGGTCATTCCAGCAGGTCAGCCAACTGCCCGAAGTCAGAGAAGAGTTGAGTGGCCCCCGCCAGCCGCTCCGCCGGCGTCATGGCCGTGAACCCGTACACGTCCATCCCTGCCGCCACCGCCGCCTGCACCCCCAGCGGACTGTCCTCCACGACGGCACACCGCTCCGGCACGACCCCCATCCGCTCGGCCGCGTAGAGAAACAGATCCGGCGCCGGCTTCCCGCGTCCCACGTCCTGCGAGCTGAAGATCCGCGACTCGTCGAACCACCGGTCGAGCCCGGTCGTCCGGTGCCCCACCCGAATCCGCTCATGACTCCCCGACGACGCGACGCAGTACGGCACCCCGTCCGCCGCCAGCCGCTCCAGCACCCCCGCGACCCCGGCCACGGGCTTCAACTCCTCCTCGAATGCCGCGAACACCCGCGCATGGAAGACATCGTCGAAGTCGTCCGGCAGCCGCTGCCCGGTCCGCTCCAGGACGAGGTCGTGGATCCGGTGCATCGCGGATCCCATGTAGTCCCGCACAGAGTCCTCGTAGGAGGTCGGCTGCCCCAACTCGGTGAGATAGGCGGCCAGGAGTCGGTTGGAGATGGGCTCACTGTCGACAAGGACGCCGTCGTTGTCGAAGATAACCAGGTCGTAGCGCATACCCTGAGCCTAAACGAGCCCGTAAATGCAGAAAGGCCCACGCCAATGGCGTGGGCCTTTCCCAATATTTGTTCGGCGGTGTCCTACTCTCCCACAGGGTCCCCCCAGCAGTACCATCGGCG
>NZ_JBFBJI010000077.1:0-156 GCF_040702065.1 Streptomyces sp. NPDC086777
TTCGGTGTCACCCCGGGTTGGGCAGCGCCCCGACAGGGGCGCGGGGAACGGCGCGAGGAGCCACCACGCTGCCGCGGTCGGCAGACGACGGATCGCGCACCCTGCCCGTCCCGAGCGGTTTCGGTGTCACCCCGGGTTGGGCAGCGCCCCGACAGG
>NZ_JBFBJI010000077.1:256-19656 GCF_040702065.1 Streptomyces sp. NPDC086777
GGCGCGGGGAACGGCGCGAGGAGCCACGACGGGGCCGCGGTCGGCAGACGACGGATCGTCCGCCCTGCCCGGTCCGAGCGGTTTCGGTGTCACCCGCGGTGGGCCGGCGCCCCGACAGGGGCGCGGGGAACGGCGCGAGGAGCCACGACGGGGCCGCGGTCGGCAGACGACGGATCGTCCGCCCTGCCCGGTCCGAGCGGTTTCGGTGTCACCCCGGGTTGGGCAGCGCCCCGACAGGGGCGCGGGGAACGGCGCGAGGAGCCACGACGGGGCCGCGGTCGAGAGATCACGGCGAGGCCGGCGGAGCGTCTGGCGTTCGGGTGATCCGTACGTCGCGGCTGGACAGCGTCTGCGGGTCCGCGGTGAAGGCGCGCAGCCGGATCCGGGTGCTCGGCTTGACCGGGATGCCGAACCGGCCGTTCGACGGCCTGAGCTCGACACTCGCCGTGCCGTGTCCGGGGATCGTCGCCGGCCCCCGCACCAGCAGCCAGTACTTGCTCATGCCCTGACCGGTGGTGAGCGTGTAGTGCGGGGTGAGCGGGACGCTCCCCGTGTTGACCACCTTGAGCGTCATCGCCCTGACCACCGCGGCCTGGTGCGTGGCGCGCCGCAGACCGGTGATCTCCATCCGCAGCGGCGGCCGCCCGGACACCGCGAGCACCGCGCTCACCAGCGCCGGGGCGAGCAGCAGGGCGACCGTCACGACCAGGGCGCGGCGGCGGCGGGGGCCGGTCAGCAGGGCCGGGCGCGGCTGCCAGGCGTGCTCGAACTCCGAGAGCGGGGCGGTGACGGCCGCCGCCAGCCACAGCGGGGTCATCAGCAGGTAGTAGCCGTCCTGGGAGCGGGTCGCCAGGAAGAAGGCGAGCCACGGCAGCACGGTCGCCGCCGGGCCCAGACGCCGTACGAAGAGCACGAACAGGGCCAGCAGCGCCGCCGCGAGGAGCATGCTCGCGTGCGAGTACCAGTCGATGCGGTCGCTGCCGTTCGTGAAGTACAGCGTGATGTCCACCAGGCCCTGGCCGTGCACCACCGCACCCTGGGTGAGCGGCAGCGCGATCCCGCGCAGCCAGCGGCCGGGCTCGGACACGATGAAGTACGTGTTGATCAGCAGCCACACGGTGGCGGCCACCCCGGTGACCCGCAGCACCACCAGCGCGGCGGCCCGGCCGCCCAGTTCCCCGCGCCGTACCGCGTAGACGCCGGCCAGCAGGAACGGCGTGACGAACCACGGCAGTTGCTGCGTCGCGCAGGCGGCCCCCAGGCACGCGGCCCGCGCGATCCCGGCCGCGCCCAGCCGGCCGCCCCGCCCGATCCGCGGCCAGCGCACCACCACCGGCATCAGCAGCGCCAGGGCGGCGACCGCCGGGTAGCCGACCCGGGCGTACGTCGACAGGAAGCCGAAGCCCAGACAGGACAGCGTCGCCGCCGAGCGCCACGGCACCGGGAGCATCCGCCACAGCACGACCGTCCCGGTGATCAGGGCACCCGCGCACATCGCCGTCGCGGGGGCGCCGTGGTGGCCGAGCCACAGGAACGGGACGGTCAGCAGCGGGGCCAGCGGGGGATAGCCGTACGTGTAGTCGTAACTCCCGCCTATCGTCGGCGTGAGGGCGACCCCCTTGCCGCCGAACAGCCAGGGCCAGGGCTGTCCGTACACCGGGTGGCCGGCGACGAGTTCCCTGGCGGCCTGGGTGGTGAGGACGCCCTCGTCGCCCCCGTTGTGGTTCAGCACCCAGGCGCACAGCGCCAGCGTCACCGCCGTGACCAGGACCACCAGGTCGAGGCGGGCCAGCGACCGGGTGCTGCGGACGGTCAGCGTGAGCACCCCGGTCACCAGGATCGAGACGTAGCAGAGGGAGATCAGGGCGGCCAGGACCTCGTGATGGGTCACCGCCTGTGTCCACACCGACCGGGTGCCGATGAACAGGCCGATGTCGGCGAGGAGGGTCAGCACGCGGTGCCAGGGGGCGGGGGCTCCGGCATCGCCCGGAGCGGCGGACACCGCCGACTGTGTCCGCCGGTCGGGTGTCACCTGTTGTGTTTCTGCCAAGTGCACGGAACGGACGGTAATCGCGGGCGGTGAGCGGGGCGCCACAGGAGGAGAAGAGTCCGGTGTGAGGGCGGTAAGAGGCCCCCAATGCGCGGCAATCGCCTGAATAGTGACAAGATCACTTCTTCCCTCCCGGGTGCCCGGAAACGCTCGCGCTTCGTGTCGCTGTTGGGCTGAACGGGTGACTTGGCGTAAGAATTGGCTGGTGCAGGCATCGAGTGCGAGTCAGGTCGGGGGGAGCCGGTGAGCCGTTACGACGTCACCGATGAACAGTGGGAGGGGCTCGCCCAGGTGGTGCCGCTGCGCGGCCGCGACGCCTGGCCGTCGGCGGTGGGCCACCGGGCGCTGCCGGACGCGGAGACCGAGACGCGCCGCCGTTTCGTCGTCCTGCGCGTCAACGTCTTCGCCGACGCGCGTGACGTCGCCGAGACGCTGATGGCCGGGATACCGGTCCTGCTCGATCTCACCGGCGCCGAGACGGAGGTCGCCAAGCGCGTCCTCGACTTCAGCACGGGCGTGGTCTTCGGCCTGGCCAGCGGAATGCACCGGGTCGACCGCAATGTCTTCCTCCTCACCCCGCCCGGCACGGAGGTCGGCGGGCTGATGGAGGGGGCGGGGGTCTCCGAAGGCTGACGCCCGGCCGCCCGGGCGGCCGGACCGGTCCGGCGAACGGGAGGGCCGTCCCCCGATCGAAGGAAGGGCCGACGGGCGGAACGGTTCACCGGACGGCCGGAGGCCTACGGTCCGCATATGGCCGTGCCCTCCGCCTCGCCCGCGTCCCGCCCCTCTCCTGCCGCCCGTTCCGCTCCGGGTGACACGCCGGCCCCGTCGCCGGCCCCGTCGCCGTCGTCCGAGGGCCGGGTGCCGTCGGAGACCGTCCCGCGCGCCCGCTCGGGCCGCCGGGAAGCATCACCGGCCGCGGCGTCCGCCGCCCGCCCGGGGCCCGCCACCGCCCCCCGCCGTGACCCGCGCCCCCGCGTCACCGAACTCCGGCTCTCCGCCTTCGCCCGGCACCGCGGTGCGGCCTTTCCCGTCGGGCAGGTCACCCTGTTCGCCGGGCCCAGCGGGAGCGGGAAGAGCACGGCGCTCGCCGCCTACGAGGCGCTCGCCCGGCTCGGGGGCGGCGCGGCGCTCGCGGAGGTCTTCCCGGACCCGAGTGCGCTGGTCCCGGAGGGGGCCCGGCCGGACACGCAGCGGCGCCGGGGCTTCCGCATCGGCTGTACGGCCGAGGGCACCGAGGGACCGGTGCGGCTCGACCTCGCGGTCCAGGCCGAGCCCGAACTGCGCATCGTCGGCGAACGCCTGACCGCGGGCGGCCTCGTGCTCCTGGAGACCGCGCTGCGCGACCCGAGCCGCCCGGCCGTGCAGGCCGCCTGGCACACCGCGGGCTCCGCACCGGTGACCCGGGCCCCGCTCCCCGACGACCGCCTCGGTACCGCGCTGCTGCCGCTGCGCGTCGCCGGGAAGACGGACGGGCAACGGCGGGTCCTCGCCGCCGCCGAGCAGATGGTCGTCGCCCTGCGGTCGGTTTTCCCCTGCGACCCGCGCCCCGACGGCATGCGCGCCCCCGTCCGCACCGGCTCCGGCCGGCTGCTGCGCGGCTGCGACAACCTCGCCGACGTCCTGTGGCGCACCCGCACCGAATGCGGCCGCCGGCACGGTCTGCTGGTCGACGCCGTACGCACCGGCTGCGCCGGCCCCGTCGTCGACCTGCTCGCCGAACCCCTCGGCGACGGCACGGTGCGGGCGCTCCTCGACCGCGGCGACGGCCGGCGCACCGAACTGGACCGGCTCGGCGACGGCGAACTGCGCTACCTCGCCCTCGCCCTGGTCCTCTTCACCGGCCCCGGCGTCCTGGCGGTCGACGCACCGGGTGAGGTCCCCGACGCCATGCGCGGCCTCACCGTCCTCGCCGACGGCTTCGACCGCGGCCTGGACCCGGCCCAGCGCGCCGAACTCCTGCGTACGGCCGTCCAGATGGGCGAGCGCGGCCACATCCGGCTGGTCGGCGCGGTGAGCGACGCGTCCTGGGCCGGGGCGGCGGCGATCACGGTGGTACACCTGGACACGTGACCGACGAACCCCTCGACGTGGCGGGACTCCAGCGCCGGCTGGCCGAGTTCGCCGCCGCCCGCGACTGGCGGCAGTACCACACCCCCAAGAACCTGGCCTCCGCCCTCAGCGTGGAGGCTTCCGAACTGGTCGAGATCTTCCAGTGGCTGACCCCGGAGGAGTCGTCGCGCGTGATGGCCGACCCCGGCACCGCGCACCGGGTCGAGGACGAGGTCGCCGACGTGCTCGCCTATCTCCTCCAGCTCTGCGACGTCCTGGACGTCGACCCGTTGGCGGCGCTGGCCGCGAAGATCGACCGCAACGAGCGGCGTTTCCCACCCGTCTGACGACTCTTCAGGCGCCCCGGGGCGAGGAGTCCCACACTCCGTTTTGACGCTCAGTAGCCGTCATCCCGCCCGAATCCGAATTGTTGTCCATAGATTTCCGTCTTCCTCTGGCTCCACGTCTCGGGAACCCTCACTCTGGGTAGTGAACTACTGAGTGCGGCAAGGCAGTTCGGACCGACGGGGACGGGGCGACGGATGGACGCGATGCGGCTCATCGTGGCGAGCAGACAGGCGCTGGCGCACGGCGCGGGCGTTCCGGAGATGATGACCGAGGTGTGGCAGGCCCAGGCCCTGGCCCAGGCGATCGGCAGCCGGCTGGCCGTCTCCGGCCCGCCCGAGCTGCGCGGCGAGGCCCTCGGCCTGACCGAGCTGGCGGGCCGCGGCTGCGGCGTGCTGGGCACCCCCGACCTGGACCCCGGCACCCTGCGCGCCGCCCAGCTCACCGAACTGGACGACGCCCGCCAGACCCTGCTGAGCCTCGGCGGCCTCCTCGCCGAGGCCGGCATCGCACTGGTCGGCATGGCCAGCGCCGCGGCCGACGAGGCGACGTACTGGCAGTGCATGGAAGCCATCGACGCGGCCGACGAGTCCCGGGACCGGGTCCTGGAGATGCTCCGCAAGCTGGCGGCCCGGGAGGAGGTCCGCGACGGTTGAACGTTCCGCTCGAAGAGCCGGGATCCGCCGTCCGCCGTCCGCGGCGCCGTCGTGGCCGGTCGCGCAGTTCCTCCCCCAGCCTTGGGCCGGAGGTACCCCCAGCACCCCTGAGAACACGTGACCGCCCCTTCAGGGGTGCGGGGCCGTATCGACATGCGGCTCCGTCGCGTGGGCGCGACCGGCCCGCATCGGCCCGCACCCGACCGGCGCACCGGCCCCCGGTCACCTTGGCCGACAGCCCCAGGGCCTTCGTACAGGACGGCCTCCTCGGCCTCCGGCCCGCCGTCGGCGGCAGCCACGAACGACGCGCGCGACGGCGGCCGTCCGGCGCGGGTGCCGGACGGCCCGGCTCCCCCCGGCCAACGATCACCGTGGAGGCCGGTCCCCGCCCCGCGGGCCGGCCGTTGACGACGTTCACCCGGGGGGTGGACGCCCCTGACGGGCGGTGCCGATGAGGTCGACGGGGCGGCGGCCGTGCAGGATGGGTGCATGGACCTTCGTATCTTCACCGAGCCCCAGCAGGGCGCGAGCTACGACACCCTCCTCACCGTCGCCAAGGCCACCGAGGACCTCGGTTTCGACGCCTTCTTCCGCTCCGACCACTATCTGAAGATGGGTGACGTGGACGGCCTGCCCGGCCCCACCGACGCCTGGATCACCCTCGCCGGACTCGCCCGAGAGACGAAGCGGATCCGCCTCGGCACCCTGATGACCGCAGGAACCTTCCGGCTGCCCGGTGTGCTCGCCATCCAGGTCGCCCAGGTCGACCAGATGTCCGGCGGCCGGGTCGAACTCGGTCTCGGCGCGGGCTGGTTCGAGGAGGAGCACAAGGCGTACGGCATCCCCTTCCCGAAGGAGAAGTTCGGCCGTCTGGAGGAGCAGCTGGCGATCGTCACCGGGCTCTGGGGGACCAAGCTCGGCGACACCTTCGACTTCCACGGCACGTACTACGACCTCACCGGCTCGCCGGCGCTGCCCAAGCCCGCCCAGGCGCGGATCCCGGTGCTGATCGGCGGCCACGGCGCCACCCGCACGCCGAAGCTGACCGCGCAGTACGCCGACGAGTTCAACATGCCGTTCGCCTCGGTCGAGGACAGCGAGCGGCAGTTCGGCCGGGTGCGGGCCGCCGTCGAGGCGGCAGGGCGCGGGGCGGACGAGCTGACGTACTCCAACGCCCTCGTCGTCTGCGTCGGCAAGGACGACCAGGAGGTCGCCCGCCGTGCCGCCGCGATCGGCCGCGAGGTCGCCGAACTGAAGGAGAACGGCCTGGCCGGCACCCCCGCCGAGGTCGTCGAGAAGATCGGCCGCTACGCCGAGATCGGCTCCGGCCGCTTCTACCTCCAGATCCTCGACCTCTCCGACCTCGACCACCTGGAGCTGATCTCCGCCCAGGTCCAGTCGCAGCTGTCGTAGGCGCCCGGGACCGCGCATCCGGCGGGCTGTGACAGGGCTGTGACCGGAGCTATGGCTTCCGTCACAGTCGTCCGGCGTCCGCCCTGATGAGGTGGCCGGATGCGCACACCCCGCCCCCGGCTCCTCGTCCCCGCCGCCGTCCTGGTCCTGGCCACGGCCTGCGGCACGGAGCACCCGGACACCGCAGGCGGGGCGGGCGCGGCCGCCCCGGCGCCCCGCGCCACCGTCACCGACCCCCCGGTGGACGGCGTCCGGATCACCTCGGTCACCATCCCCTCCGCCTCCCCGACCCCGTCCGCCTCCCCGGGCCCGGTGCACGCGGAGCGGCTGCCCGGCGACTCCGGCATCTCCGCCGCCTACCAGGTCAGCAACGACGGCGACGAGGCCATGACCTACACCGTGCGCTTCGACTTCACGACGGACACCGGCGCGGTCATGGCCGACAGGAAGGTGACCGTGCCCGGGGTCCGGCCGGGCCACAGCACCGCCGGCACGGTCGAGTTGGGCGTGCTCGTCGCCGGCGCCTCCCCGGTGACCCGGGTGAAGGTGGCCGAGGTCACCAAGGTCCCCGCCGACGAGGCCCCGTCCGAGGCGGGCGCCTGCCCCGCTTCCGGTGTGCGGCTGTGGGCCGACGACGGCGACGCCGCGATGGGGCTGCGGGTCGTCGGACTCCACCTGGAGAACTGCGGAAAGCGCGACTACACGCTCGACGGCTACCCGGAGCTGAGCCTGCTGGACGACGACCGCGAGCCCGTCGACGGCATCCGCGTCCTGCACGGTGGCGACGCCGTCGCCATGGGCACCGGCTTCGACGGTCCGCCGAGCCCGCTTGTCCTCGAGCCGGGCGAAGCCGCCCTCTCCGGCCTGGTCTGGCGCAACACCACCCTGGCGGGCACCGCCGTGAACGTGCCCTACGTGCGGGTCCTGGCGAAACCGGGCGCCGCACCCGTGACGGTCACGCCGCGGCTGGATCTCGGGACCACGGGCAAGCTGGGAGTCGGAGCCTGGAAACGGGCCGACCGCTGAGCGTTCCGCTCGAAGAGCCGAGATGCGTTGTCGTTCGTCCGCGCCGCCGTTGTGGCTGGTCGCGCAGTTCCTCCCCCGGCCTTCGGCCGGGGGTACCCCAGCGCCCCTTCGGGGGCGCTGCAGAAAATCCGCGCGGCCGCCCCGCGTCCCCGGCTACGTTGGCACTGCGAACAAGCGCGCGACCAGCGCGTTCGCGCCCTTTCCTGATCCTTTTCGAGGCGACCCACCGTGTTCCTGACGATCACCACCACAGGCACCCCCGAACGTCCCGCGACCGACCTCGGGTTCCTGTTGCACAAGCACCCCGACAACGCGCAGTCCTTCACCACCTCGCACGGCGTCGCGCACGTCTTCTACCCCGAGGCGGATGCCGGACGCTGCACGGCGGCGCTGCTCCTGGAAGTGGACGCGGTGGCGCTGGTTCGGCGCGGCAAGGGCAAGGGACGCGGCGGTGCACCCGACGCGGCGCTCGCGCAGTACGTCAACGACCGCCCGTACGCGGCCTCCTCACTGCTCGCCGTGGCGATCGGCAACGTCTTCGCCAGCGCGGTGCGCGGCGTCTGCAAGGCCCGCCCCGACGCCCCGGCGCAGCCGAGGCCGTTGCGGATCGAGGTGCCCGCGCTGCCCGCCCGCGGCGGCCCCGACCTGGTACGGCACCTCTTCGAGCCGCTCGGCTGGACGGTGACCGCCGAACCGGTCGCCCTGGACGCCGAGTTCCCGGAGTGGGGCGCGTCGCGCTACGTCGGCCTGGTCCTGGAGTCCGAGGCGCTGACCCTCTCCGAGGCGCTGCGCCACCTCTATGTCCTGCTCCCCGTCCTCGACGACGCCAAGCACTACTGGGTCTCCTCCGAGGAGGTCGACAAGCTGCTGCGCGCGGGCGAGGGCTGGCTGTCCGGCCACCCCGAGCAGAAGCTCATCACCAGCCGCTATCTCTCCCGCCGCTGGTCGCTGACCCGGCAGGCGATGGAACGGCTGGAGCTGGTCCGGCTCGCCGAGACCGACGACAGCGAGGTCGAGGAGATCGACAACGCCGTCGAGGAGGAGACCGAGACCGAGGAGAGGCCGACCCCGCTCGCCGTGCAGCGGCGGGAGGCGATCGTCGACGCGCTCCGGCGCTCCGGTGCCGCGCGGGTCCTCGACCTCGGCTGCGGCCAGGGCCAGTTGGTGCAGGCGCTGCTGAGGGACCCGTCCTTCACCGACATCGTCGGCGTCGACGTGTCGATGCGGGCGCTCACCATCGCCTCCCGGCGGCTCAAGCTGGACCGCATGGGGGAGCGGCAGGCCGCCCGCGTCACGCTCTTCCAGGGCTCGCTGGCCTACACCGACAAGCGGCTGAAGGGGTACGACGCCGCCGTGCTCAGCGAGGTGATCGAACACCTCGACCTGCCCCGGCTGCCCGCCCTGGAGTACGCCGTGTTCGGCGCCGCCCGCCCGCGCACGGTCCTCGTCACCACCCCGAACGTCGAGTACAACGTCCGCTGGGAGACCCTCCCCGCCGGCCACACCCGGCACGGCGACCACCGCTTCGAGTGGACCCGCGAGGAGTTCCGCGCCTGGGCCCGCCGGGTCGCCGAACTCCACGGCTACGAGGTCGAGTTCACCCCCGTGGGCCCGGACGACCCCGAGGTCGGGCCACCCACCCAGATGGCCGTCTTCGAAATGAGCACAGCCACCGCAGGCGTCGCGAAGGAGGCGAAGGCGTCATGACCGGGACACCGCGCACCGGACGGGTCCTCCCCGTCACCGACCTCTCCCTGGTCGTCCTCGTCGGCGCCTCCGGCTCCGGCAAGTCCACCTTCGCCCGCCGCCACTTCAAGCCGACCGAGATCATCTCCTCCGACTTCTGCCGGGGCCTGGTCTCCGACGACGAGAACGACCAGGGCGCCACCAAGGACGCCTTCGACGTCCTCCACTACATCGCCGGCAAGCGGCTCGCCGCCGGCCGCCGCACGGTCGTCGACGCGACCAGCGTCCAGCAGGAGTCCCGGAGCCGGCTGGTCGACCTGGCGAAGCGGTACGACGTGCTGCCCGTCGCCATCGTCCTCGACGTGCCCGAGGAGGTGTGCGCCGAACGCAACAGCGCCCGCTCCGACCGGGCCGACATGCCCCGCCGGGTCGTCCAGCGCCACATCCGCGAACTCCGCCGCTCCCTGCGCCACCTGGAGCGCGAGGGCTTCCGCAAGGTGCACGTCCTGCGCGGTGTCGAGGAGATCGAGTCGGCGACCGTCGTCACCGAGAAGCGGTTCAACGACCTGACCCACCTCACCGGCCCCTTCGACATCGTCGGCGACATCCACGGCTGTGCGGGCGAACTGGAGTCCCTGCTCGCCAAGCTGGGCTACCGGGACGGCGTGCACCCGGAGGGCCGCACGGCCGTCTTCGTCGGCGACCTCGTCGACCGCGGCCCGGACAGCCCGGGCGTACTGCGCCGGGTGATGTCGATGGTCGGGTCGGGCAACGCCCTGTGCGTGCCCGGCAACCACGAGAACAAGTACGGCCGCCACCTCAAGGGCCGCAAGGTCCAGCACACCCACGGACTCGCCGAGACCATCGAGCAGATGGCCGGCGAGAGCGAGGAGTTCCGGGCCCAGGTACGGGAGTTCATCGACGGCCTGGTCAGCCACTACGTCCTCGACGGCGGGAAGCTGGTCGTCTGCCACGCCGGGCTGCCCGAGAAGTACCACGGCCGCACCTCCGGCCGGGTCCGCTCGCACGCCCTGTACGGCGACACCACCGGCGAGACCGACGAGTTCGGCCTGCCCGTGCGCTACCCGTGGGCCGAGGACTACCGGGGCCGCGCGGCCGTGGTCTACGGCCACACCCCGGTCCCGGAGGCCGGCTGGCTCAACAACACGATCTGCCTGGACACCGGCGCCGTCTTCGGCGGCAAGCTGACCGCGCTGCGCTGGCCGGAGCGGGAGCTGGTCGACGTACCGGCCGAGCGGGTCTGGTACGAACCGGCCCGCCCGCTGCTCACCGAGGCGCCCGGCGGCCAGGACGGACGCCCGCTGGACCTGGCGGACGTCCAGGGGCGCCGCGTCGTCGAGACACGCCACCAGGGCCGGATCGCGGTCCGCGAGGAGAACGCGGCGGCCGCCCTGGAGGTGATGAGCCGCTTCGCGATCGACCCGCGCCTGCTGCCGTACCTGCCACCGACCATGGCGCCGACGGCGACGAGTCACGTCGAGGGCTACCTGGAGCACCCGGCGGAGGCCTTCGCCCAGTACGCGGCGGACGGGGTCGCCCGGGTGGTGTGCGAGGAGAAGCACATGGGCTCGCGGGCGGTGGCGCTGGTGTGCCGGGACGCGGAGGCCGCGCACAAGCGCTTCGGTGCCGCCCCCGGCCCGACCGGCTCCCTTTACACCCGCACCGGACGCCCGTTCTTCGCCGACGAGTCGGTGACCGAGGAGATCCTCGGCCGCATCCGCGCCTCGGTCGACGCGGCCGGCCTCTGGGACGAGCTCGCCACCGACTGGCTGCTGTTGGACGCCGAACTGCTGCCCTGGTCGCTCAAGGCCTCCGGCCTGCTGCGCACCCAGTACGCGGCCGTCGGTGCCGCCTCCGGCGCGGTCTTCCCGGGTGCGCTGGCCGCCCTGGAGCGGGCGGCGGCCCGGAGCGTGGCGGTGACCGACCTGCTGACCCGGCAGCGTGCACGCGCCGCCGACGCGGCCGCGTTCACCGACGCCTACCGCCGCTACTGCTGGACCACCGAGGGCCTGGACGGGGTGCGCCTCGCCCCCTTCCAGATCCTCGCGGTCCAGGGCCGCAGCCTCGCCGCGCTTCCGCACGACGAGCAACTCGCCTTCCTGGACCGGCTGGTGGAGCACGACCCCACCGGCCTGCTGCAGACCACCCGGCGCCTGCACGTCGACACCGGCGACCCGGAGTCGGTCAGGGCGGGCGTCGACTGGTGGCTGGAGATGACCGGCCGGGGCGGCGAGGGCATGGTCGTCAAGCCGGCCGGTGCGGTGGTCCGCGACCCGCAGGGCCGCCTCGTCCAGCCCGGCATCAAGTGCCGTGGCCGGGAGTATCTGCGGATCATCTACGGGCCCGAGTACACCCGCCCCGACAACCTCACCCGGCTGCGCGGCCGTTTCCTCAACCACAAGCGGTCCCTGGCGATCCGCGAGTACGCCCTCGGTCTGGAGGCCCTGGACCGCCTCGCGGACGGCGAGCCGCTGTGGCGCGTGCACGAGGCGGTCTTCGGGGTGCTGGCCCTGGAGTCGGAGCCGGTCGACCCGCGGTTGTGACCCGCGGCGGCTCCGGCCGGTCAGCCGACCAGCCGGAGCCGCCGCGCGCACGCCCCCACCCGGACCGTCTGCCCCCAGGTCAGCTCCAGGGCGTCGGTCTCGATGCCGTCGCCGAAGGCGATCAGGCGGTCCGACTCGACCGTGAGGGTCAGGGCGGCCGAGGCCGCCAGCTCGCCGGCGACCAGGGACGTGCCGGTCGCCGGCGACGGCCAGGCCTCCCGGACGAACCAGAGGAGGCGGTCCTCCGTGGGGGCGGGCAACGGCAGCCGGGCGCCACGCTCCTGCCACACCGAGCGCAGCCAGCCGGTGGCCCCCGTGCCGGTGCCCACCAGCACCCCGGAGGAGGCCTGGGCCTCGACGACACCCCCGTCGCCCTCCAGGCCCAGGCGGTATCGGGCGGTCTGGTGACCGGCGGTACCGAGGTAGATCTCGTTGAGCGCCACGAGCCGCTGCGTGTCGTCGGCGACCGCCTCGACCATCGTCAGCTCGTCGGCACCCGTGGCCGTGGCGGTGACCGAGGCCAGCAGCACGGCCGCCTGCTCGGGCCGGTGCCGTACCAGGACCCCGGGGTTGCGGCCGGGGTCGGTGTCGATGCCGATCACGGGCTGGCCGTCCAGGTACTTGGCCACGTTCGCCACCAGCCCGTCCTGCCCGACCACCACGACCACGTCCTCGGGCGCGAACAGGAAGCGGTCCAGGTCGGCCCGCTCGACCCGGGCCTGGCGCCAGGCCAGCGGCACCGCCGACGTCACCTCGGCGAGCGCCCGCCGGGTACGCCGGTGGCGTTCGGCGACCTCGGCCATGTCCCGGCCGCGGGAGGCGAGGAAGAAGGCGGCCTGGCCGTGCGTGCCGTGCCGGGCCACCAGTTCCTCGTACTCCGTGGTCCGGTGCACGAGCACGGCCCGCGGCGCGAGACTCATTCCCGCTCCCCGCCCAGCCTGGCGAGCAGCCCGGTCAGCACGTCCGGCGACACGGTCACGCTGTCGATGCGCGGCAGGTTCTCGGCGAGCCGGGCACCGGTGAGGGCGTGCAGCGTGGCCACGTCCGCCTCGCCGTGCACCCGCAGCCAGGCCGCCTGTGCCGCGGCCCGCGCCTCGCCGACCTCCCGTGCCCCCGCGGCCTCGGCCCGTGCCAGCGTGACGGCCCGGGCCGCCTCCGCCTCGCCCAGCTTCACGGACCGGGACGCCTCGGCCTCCGCCAGCCGTACCGTGCGCGCCGCCTCGGCGTCCCCCAGCTTCACGGATCTGGCCGCCTCCGCCTCCGCCAGCTTCACCGTCCGGGTCGCCTCGGCGTCCGCGAGGACCGCGTCGGCCGCCGCGTTCTCCTCCGCCTCGCGCCGGGCGTTGGTGCCCCGCTGTTCGACGAGCTGTTCCTCGCGGCGGGCCAGTTCGATCTGGCTCGCCAGTTCGTTCTCGGCGATCGCCCGCTCCCGCTCGACGGCCACCGCGCGCCGCTCGTACGTCGCCCGGTCGGCCTCCTGCTGTATCTGCTCGCGGGCCGGGGTGCGCAGGGCCCGCTCCACCTCGGGCTCGGGCCGCAGCGCCATCACGCGGACGGCCACCACCTCGATGCCGGTGGCGGGCAGTCGCGGTTCCGCCGCCAGGCCGGCCGCGATCCGCTCCCGGACCACGGCCACCCCGTCGACCAGCGCCTCCGCCAGCGGGGTGCGGGCCAGCGCGTCCAGCGCGTGCTGCTGGGCCGTCTCCGTGAGGAGGGTGCCGAGCTGTTCGAGCGGGGTGCCGCGCCAGATCCCGGTGTCCGGGTCGATGGAGAAGTCGAGTCGGGCGGCCGCGACGGCCGGGTCGCCGACGCGGTAGGTGACGGTCGCCTGGACCGCCACGTCCTGGAAGTCGGCCGTACGGGCGTGGAAGGTCATCGCCAGCTCACGGTCGTCGACCGGGACCTCGGAGATCGCCGCGGTGAGCGCGCGGAACCAGAAGCTGAGCCCCGGCCCGTCGTGCAGCAGCTGCTCGCCCCGGTGGTGTCTGACGTGCGCCGTCGGCGTGCCGCGCAGATGGCGCCAGCCCAGGCGCCGGGTGATGTCGGCCATCGGTTCCGCCCCCTCGCTTTAAGAGTCATGATGACCATAATCTCGGGGCTGTTTGTCGTCAAGAGGACGAGAACAAGAATCGGTCGAGGGGTGGGGTGAACGCGGTCACCGATGGTCAGGATGGAGGCATGGGATTCCACGTCGACTCCGAGGCCGGGCGGCTGCGCCGCGTCATACTCCACCGGCCGGATCTGGAGCTCAAAAGGCTCACCCCGAGCAACAAGGACGCCCTCCTCTTCGACGACGTCCTCTGGGTGCGCCGGGCCCGCGCCGAGCACGACGGCTTCGCCGACGTGCTGCGCGACCGCGGGGTCGCCGTCCATCTCTTCGGTGACCTGCTCGAGGAGGCGCTCGCGATCGAGGCCGCCCGCAGCCTCGTCCTGGACCGGGTCTTCGACGAGAAGGAGTACGGCCCGCTCGCCACCGACCACCTGCGCGCCGCCTTCGGGGAACTGCCGGCGGCCGAGCTGGCCGAGGCGCTGGTCGGCGGAATGACCAAGCGGGAGTTCCTGGCCGCCCACCAGGAGCCGACCTCGGTCCGCTTCCACGCCATGGACCTGGACGACTTCCTCCTCGAACCGCTCCCCAACCACCTCTTCACCCGCGACACCTCCGCCTGGGTCTACGACGGCGTCTCCATCAACGCCATGCGCTGGCCGGCCCGGCAGCGCGAGACCGTGCACTTCGAGGCGATCTACCGGCACCACCCGCTCTTCCGTGGCGAGAGGTTCCACGTCTGGTCGGAGGGGCAGGCCGCCTACCCCTCCACCATCGAGGGCGGCGACGTCCTGGTGATCGGCAACGGCGCGGTCCTGATCGGCATGAGCGAGCGCACCACCCCGCAGGCCGTCGAGATGCTCGCGCACAAGCTGTTCGCGGCCGGTTCGGCGCAGACCATCGTCGCCCTGGACATGCCGAAGCGGCGCGCCTTCATGCACCTCGACACCGTGATGACCATGGTCGACGGCGACACCTTCACCCAGTACGCCGGGCTCGGCATGCTCCGCTCGTACACCATCGAACCGGGTGCCGGCGAGAAGGAGCTCAAGGTCACCGACCACCCGCCGGAGCACATGCACCGGGCGATCGCCGCCGCGCTCGGCCTCAGCGAGATCCGGGTGCTGACCGCCACCCAGGACGTGCACGCGGCCGAACGCGAACAGTGGGACGACGGCTGCAACGTCCTCGCCGTCGAACCCGGTGTCGTCGTCGCCTACGAACGCAACTCCACCACCAATACCCACCTGCGCAAGCAGGGCATCGAGGTGATCGAGATCCCGGGCAGCGAACTGGGGCGGGGAAGGGGCGGGCCGCGGTGCATGAGCTGCCCGGTGGAACGGGACGCCGTGTGAGCGGCGCCGCGCTTCGGCTGTTGTCAGTGGTCACGAGATGTCACGGGGGTGAGTGCCGACTCGACGGTGCCTGTATAGAAATGTGGGACATCGTATAGACTTCCAATGTCCCGAAGCCGACCCGACCGCTGGAGCGCCCCCATGGCGACTGTCCCGACCGCCCTCGCCGGCCGCCACTTCCTCAAGGAGCTGGACTTCACCCAGGAGGAGTTCCGCGGGCTGGTCGAGCTGGCCGCCGAACTGAAGGCGGCCAAGAGGGCCGGGACCGAGACGCAGTACCTCCGCGGGAAGAACATCGCGCTGGTCTTCGCCAAGACCTCCACCCGTACCCGCTGCGCCTTCGAGGTCGCCGCCGCCGACCAGGGCGCCGCCACCACCTACCTCGACCCCGCCGGATCGCAGCTCGGGCACAAGGAGTCGGTGAAGGACACCGCCCGGGTCCTCGGCCGGATGTACGACGCGATCGAGTACCGCGGGCACGGCCAGGGCGTCGTCGAGGAGCTGGCCGCGTTCGCCGGGGTGCCCGTCTACAACGGCCTCACCGACGAGTGGCACCCCACCCAGATGCTCGCCGACGTGCTCACCATGACCGAGCACAGCGACAAGCCGCTCACCGCGATCGCCTTCGCCTACCTCGGTGACGCCCGCTACAACATGGGCAACTCCTACCTCGTCACCGGCGCCCTGCTCGGCATGGACGTCCGGATCGTCGCGCCCCGGGTGCTGTGGCCGGACGACACCATCGTCGAGCTGGCCCAGCAGCTCGCCGGCGCGTCCGGCGCCCGGATCACGCTCACCGAGAACGTGAAGGACGGAGTGCGCGACGCCGACTTCGTCGCCACCGACGTCTGGGTGTCGATGGGCGAGCCCAAGGAGGTCTGGGACGAGCGCATCGCGCTGCTCGGGCCGTACGCGGTCACCATGGACGTGCTGCGCGCCACCGGCAACGCCGACGTCAAGTTCCTGCACTGCCTGCCCGCCTTCCACGACCTCGGCACGGTCGTCGGCCGGGAGATCCACGAGCGGCACGGGCTGACCGAACTGGAAGTCACCGACGAGGTGTTCGAGTCCGAGCACTCGGTCGTCTTCGACGAGGCCGAGAACCGGATGCACACCATCAAGGCCGTGCTGGTGGCCACACTCGCCTGACCAGCGCCGTTCCCTGCCTCTATGCTGTGCGGCGGCCCGGCACCACCCCACGCCGGAGCCGCCGCCGCGACCGACCCCGGATCGCACCCGCACCACCAGAAACGAGCACCACCCGCATGTCCCGCATCAAGTCCCCGCACCTCCTGGTGGCCGAATCCGGCGCCGACCGGGAGGGTCACGGCCTCCGCCGCACCATGGGCCTGTTCCAGCTGATCTGCTTCGGCATCGGCGCGATCGTCGGCACCGGCATCTTCGTCGGCCTCTCCGACTCGGTCGCCCAGGCCGGCCCGGCCGTCGTCGTCTCCTTCGTGCTCGCCGCGGTCACCTGCGTCTTCACCGCCCTCTCCTTCGCCGAGCTGGGTGGCGCGATCCCGGTCTCCGGATCGTCGTACTCCTTCGCCTACGCCGGACTCGGCGAGTCCACCGCGTTCCTGGTCGGCTGGTGCCTGCTCCTGGAGTACGGCATCTCGATCTCGGCCGTCGCGGTCGGCTGGAGCCAGTACGTCAACGAGCTGCTGCACAGCCTCACCGGCCTGCAGCTCCCGCACGCCCTGTCCGCGGGTCCCGGTGACGGCGGGATCGTGAACCTCCCCGCCGTGCTCGTGATCGCGATGGCCGCCGTCCTGCTGGTGCGCGGGGTGCGGGAGAGCGCCCGGGCCACCGCCGCGATGGCCGCCGTGAAGCTGGTCGTCCTGCTCGCGTTCTGCGCGATCGGCTTCAGCGCCTTCAAGGACGGCAACCTCGTGCCGTTTTCCCCGGCGGGCCTCGGCGGCATCGGCGCGGGCACCACCGCCGCGTTCTTCTCGTACATCGGCTTCGACGCGATCACCACGGCCGGCGAGGAGGCCAAGAACCCGCGCCGGGACATCCCGGTCGCCATCCTCGTCTGCATGGGCGTGGTCACCCTGCTGTACTGCGCGGTCGCGCTGGCCGCCATCGGCGCCATCGGCGGCGACCAGGTCGCCGGCCGCCCCGCCGCCCTCTCCTACGTCGTCAACCAGGTCACCGGCTCCACGGTCGGCGGCGGCGTGATCGCCTTCGGCGCGGTCGTCGCCATCGCCTCCGTCGTCCTCGCGGTGATGTACGGCCAGACCCGCATCCTCATGTCCATGTCCCGGGACGGCCTGATCCCGCGCGTCTTCGAGAAGGTCTCCCCGAAGACCGCCACCCCGGTCGCCGGCACCCTGATCGTCGCGGCCGTCTTCGCGCTCCCGGCGGCCTTCGCCTCGCTGGACGCGGTGATGAACCTGTGCACCATCGGCACCCTCGCGATCATGGCCGTGGTGAACATCGCGGTCATCGCCCTGCGCCGCCGCGAACCGGCCCTCGCCCGCACCTTCCGGGTGCCGCTCTACCCGGTCGCCCCGCTGCTGGGCGTCGGCTTCTGCCTCTACCTGATGTACGAGACCGGGTGGACGACCTGGATCCAGTTCGCCGTCTTCCTGGCCGTGGGCCTGCTGGTCTACGTCGGCTACGGGCGCCGGAACTCCAGGCTGGCCGCCGTCGCGGTGGCTACGCCGGACGCCACTGACGCGGTACTGCAGGAAGCCTGAACCACACCGCCTTGCCGGACTCGGTGGGGCGGTGCCCGCAGGACGAGCTCAGGGCGCGGATCAGCAGCAGGCCGCGCCCGCCCTCCTGCATGGGGTCGGGCTCCTCGATCACCGGACGGGTCAGATGGCCGGGCGGCGCCGGGTCCGGGTCGTGCACCTCGACCCTGCAGCCCTCCGCCACCAGCTCGACGACCAGCTCTATGGGCCCCTTGCCGGCGGTGTGCTCCACGGCGTTGGCGACCAGTTCCGCCGTGAGCAGTTCCGCGGTGTCGGCGTCGGGCGCGTGCTCCGCCTCCTCCATCGCCGAGCGCACCAGGGCACGGGCGACCGGCACGGCCGCGACGGTGTGCGGCAGCGCGATTCGCCAGGAGGCGGCGGAAGGTGGTTCGTACACGGCGATTCCGTTCATGGCGCAGGCGATCACTGCTTGTCCTGCTTTCAACTGTAGGAATGGTACGGGCCCCGTCCCGGACGCCGTCGGCGCCCCCCTGACGGGACCTTCGTCCCGGTAACGGGTGGCTTACCCCGCCCGTGGGCCCGTCGCGCACATCGGGCCCGGCTGTTACCGCCTTATTGACGCGCCGTGACCTTGTGACGCCGACACACGAAAAGAGCCCCCGGAAACCGGGGGCTCTCAAGCGGTGGGACGGCTCAGTCGAAGTCGACCATCCCGGCGGTCAGCGTGGCGCCGTCCGCCGGGGCGATCAGGATGAACGCGCCGGTACGGCGGGAGACCGCGTAGGCGTCCAGCGGCAGCGGCTCGGCGCTGCGCAGGGTGATCCGGCCCAGGTCGTTGGCGGTCAGCTCGGCCGCGCCCCCAAGGTCCCGGACGATCGCCTTGACGGTCCGGGTGGCGTGCTTGAGCAGCACCCGGTCGCCGACCCGGAGCGGCCGGTCGGCCAGGTGGCACACGGCCGCGGTCACGTTCTGGGTGAGCACCGGCGCCTCCGGACCCGCGGTGATCATGTCACCGCGGGAGACGTCCCGCTGGTCGGCCAGGCGTACCCCGACGGACTGCGGGGCGTGGGCCGCGTCCGTCTCGGTACCGAGGACGTCGATCCCCGCGATCTCGGAGGTCTCGCCGGACGGGTGCACGGTGACCCGGTCGCCGACCCGCAGCGAGCCTGAGACCAGCTGGCCCGCGTAGTGACGGACGCCACCGTGCCGGATGACGTACTGGACCGGGAAGCGGGCCGGGGCGTCGGCGGCGTCCGCGGCCACCGGGACGGTCTCCAGGAACTCCAGGAGCGCGGGGCCGTCGTACCAGTCCATGTGCGCGGAACGGTCGACGACGTTGTCACCCACCAGTGCCGAGACCGGGATCGCCGTGACCTCGGGAAGCCCCAGCTCGGCGGTCTGGGCGGTGAAGTCGGCGACGATCCGCTCGAACGCGGCCCGCTCGTAGTCGGCCAGGTCCATCTTGTTGACGGCGAGGACGACGTGCGGGACGCGTAGCAGGGCGGCGATCGCGGCGTGTCGGCGGGTCTGCTCGACGACCCCGTTG
>NZ_JBFBJI010000078.1:0-18619 GCF_040702065.1 Streptomyces sp. NPDC086777
CACACCACCGCCACCGCACCCGGAGCGGCAGCCACCCACTCCCCGAACAACACCGGCCACGACACATCCGCAACCGCCACACCCGTGTCGTTCCAGTCCACCACCACCCGCCGCCGTTCCGCGTCCGTGAGCACGGGTACGTGTGCCACCCGCACCAACGGATCACCCGCGACCGCCGACAACACCCGCACCAACCGCTCAGCGATCGACCCGACCGTCCCCGCCTCGAAAAGATCCGCCGAACCGATCACCGACCCCCGCAACCCCACCGGACGACCCGCACCATCAGTGACCTCACTCAACGTCACTTCCAGGTCGAACTTCGCCGCCCCCAGCCCGCTCTGCATCTGCTGCACGCTCAGTCCCGGTACGTCCAGCATGGCCGGACCGGCGTTCTGGAGGGTGAGCATGACCTGGAAGAGCGGGTGCTGGGCCAGGGAGCGGTTCGGGGCCAGGATCTCGACGAGTCGCTCGAACGGGACGTCCTGGTGGTCGAGCGCCGTCAGGCTGGTCTCCCGCACCCGGTCCAGCACGTCCGTGAAGGTCGGGTCGCCGGTCAGATCGGTTCGGCACACCAGGGTGTTGACGAAGAATCCGACGAGGTCGTCCAGCGCCTGGTCGGTCCGGCCGGCCACTGCCGTGCCGATGGGGATGTCCTCTCCCGCGCCCAGCCGCGACAGCAGTACCGCCAACGCGGCCTGCACCACCATGAACAGTGTCACGCCCCGCTCACGCGCCAACGCGGCCAACCGCACGTGCACGTCGGCCGGTATGTCGAGCGCCGTCACGTGCCCGCGGTGGGACGCCAGCGCCGGACGCGGCAGGTCCACCGGCAGGGCGAGCTCCTGCGGCGCGCCCGCCAGCGCCTCCCGCCAATAGGACACCTGGGCGGCCAGCAGGCTGCCAGGATCGTCCTCGCCACCGAGCAACTCCCGCTGCCACAACGCATAGTCCACGTACTGGACCGGCAACGGCTCCCAGCCCGGCGCGCGTCCCTCACACCGCGCCGCGTACGCCAGGGAGAGATCACGGGCCAACGGCCCCATCGACCAGCCGTCTCCCGCGATGTGATGCAACACCACCACCAGCACATGCGCGTCCGCATCCGCATCCGCATCCGGGCCCGTCTCGACCAGCAGTGCCCGCAGTGGAGTCTCGGCCGTCAGATCGAAGACGTGGTGGACCTCGGCCGCCACCAGACCCGCCACCTGCTCCTCGGCGGCGTGGACGACCCGCAGCACCGCACCCGTCCCGGCGGGGTCCAGGACCTGCTGGTACGGCTCTTCCTCCGTGGTCCGGTACACCGTGCGGAGCACTTCGTGCCGGGTGACGACGTCCCCGAGTGCAGCTCGCAGCGCGTCGACGTCCAGGGGCCCGTTCAGGCGCAGCACGACGGGCATGTTGTAGGTGGCGCTCGGGCCTTCCAGCTGGGTCAGGAACCACAACCGGCGTTGCGCGAACGACAGCGGCATGCGTTCGGGCCGCTCCCGGGGGGTCAGGCCGGTGCGTGCCGGAGCGGCGTCCGTGATCCGTGCCGCCAGCCTGGCGGGGGTGGGGACCTCGAAGAGCAGCCAGATGCCGGCTTCGACGCCCAGCATGGTGCGGATCCGGTTCACGAGCCGGGTGACCAGGAGGGAGTGTCCGCCGAGTGCGAAGAAGTCGTCGTCGGGGCCGACGTGTTCGACGCCCAGGACATCGGCGAAGATCTCGCACAGGACGCGTTCCTGTTCCGTGGCGGGCTCGCGGTGCTCGCCGTCGGTCCGGTATTCGGGGGCGGGCAGGGCGTTGCGGTCCACCTTCCCGTTGGCGGTCAGGGGCAGTTCGGTCAGTGCGACGACGGCGGCGGGCACCATGTGGTCGGGGAGGTGTTCGCCGGTGAAGGTGCGCAGTTCGCGCGGCAGATCGGTGTGCGCGCCCGGTTCGCCGTCGGGGACGACGTAGGCGATGAGACGCTTGTCTCCGGGGGTGTCCTCGCGGGCGGTCACCACGGCCTGGGCGACCTTCGGGTGGGTTGCCAGGACGGTTTCGACCTCGCCGGGCTCGATGCGGAATCCTCTGATCTTGACCTGGTCGTCCGCCCGTCCGGCGAAGACGAGCCGGCCGTCGTGGGTCCAGCGGGCGAGGTCGCCGGTGCGGTACATCCGCTCGCCGGGCGTCCCGAAGGGGCAGGCTGTGAAGCGTTCGGCCGTCGTGCCGAAACGGCCGTGGTAGCCGCGGGCGAGTCCGGCCCCGGCCACGTACACCTCGCCGGTCACGCCGGGCGGTACGGGTGCGAGGCCGTCGTCGAGGAGGTAGATCCGGGTGTCGTCCATCGGCCGGCCGAGTGGCAGGACGTCGTGGAGGGCTCCGGCGTCCGTGACGAGGTGCTGAGTGGCGCACAGTGTCGTCTCGGTCGGCCCGTAGAGGTGGCGTACCGCCACGCCGGGACAGGCCGCGAGGACGGCGGCGACGGCCGCGGGCGGCACCACGTCCCCGCCGCTCAGGACTTCCCGCAGGCCGGTGAAGCAGCCGGGGTCCTCCTCGGCCAGGACCCGCATCAGTCCCGCTGTCACATGTACGTGGGTGAGTCCGTGGTCCTCGGTCAGCGAGCGCAGTACGCGGCCGTCGACGTCTCCGGACGGGGCCAGGACCACGGTGCCGCCGCTGGTGAGGGGCACCCACAGTTCGTAGACGGAGGCGTCGAACGCGTACGGCGCGTGCGCCAGCACGCGGGCCGGTTCGCCCCAGCACCGGTCGGTGACCAGTTCGACGAGGTCACGCTGGGAGACCACGACGCCCTTCGGGGTGCCGGTCGACCCCGACGTGTACATCACGTACGCGGTCAGGTCCGCCGGCCGTCCGCCGGGCAGGTCGGCGGGGTCCTCGTCGTCGCCGGCCCCCGGCGGGACGATCACCGTTCCGGTGGCGGTGGCGGCCCGTCCGAACGTGCCGTCGGCCGCGGCCGGGTCCGCCACGGCGACGCGGGCGCCGCAGTCTTCGAGGACCATGGCCGTACGGGCCGCCGGCCAGCCGGGGTCCACCGGCAGCAGTGCTCCGCCGGTCTTCCAGACCGCCAGGACGGCCACGACGAGTTCCACGGAGCGGTCCATGGCGACGGCCACCGCGGTCTCGGGGCCCACGCCGTGGCGGGTGAGGGCCCGGGCCAGCCGGTTGGCCCGCGCGTTCAGCTCCGCGTAGGTGACGCTCTGCTCCCGGCACACCACGGCGACGGCGTTCGGTGTGCGTGCGGCCTGCTGTCCGAACAGTGCGGGCAGCGAGGTGGGGGCGGCGGTGGTGTTCCAGCCGCCGAGAATCTGCTGTCGTTCGGCGTCGGTGAGGATGTCGATCTGCCGGAGCCGCGCCCGCGGCCTGGCGGCGACGCCGGTCAGTACCCGGACGAACCGCGCTCCGATCGTGTCGGCGGTCGCCCGGTCGAACATGTCGGCCGCGACCGTCAGTGAACCGCGCAGGCCGGCGGGGCGGTCGTCGTCGAACGTCTCGGTGACGGTGATGCTGAGGTCGAACTTGGCCGGCTTGGCCTCGGGCGGCAGGGTCTCCGCCCGGATGCCGGGGATCTCGGTCCTCCGCGGGGTGTCCTTCTCGACCGCCAGCATGACCTGGAAGAGCGGATGACGGGCCCGCATCCTGGTCGGGGCGAGTACCTCGACGAGCCGGTCGAACGGCACGTCCTGGTGGTCGAGGGCCGCCAGCCCGTACTCGCGTACCCGGGCCAGCAGTTCGGTGAAGTCCGGGTTGCCGGTGAGGTCGGTGCGCAGCACGAGGGTGTTGACGAAGAACCCGGCCACCCGGTCCAGTGCCTGGTCGGTGCGGCCGGCCACGGCGGTGCCGATGGGGATGTCCTCGCCCGCGCCCAGACGGGACAGCAGGACCGACAGAGCGGCCTGCACCACCATGAACGAGGTGACACCGTGTTCGCGGGCCAGGGCGGCCAGTTGCTCGTGGACGGCGCGGGGGACGTCGAAGGTGACCGTGTGTCCCCGGTGCGACGGTACGGCGGGCCGGGGCCGGTCCCTGGGCAGGGTCAGCTCCTGCGGGGCGCCGGCCAGGGCCTGCCGCCAGTAGTCGATCTGAGCGGCTTGGAGGGTTCCGGGGGTGTCCTCGGCGCCGAGCAGTTCGCGTTGCCACAGGGTGTAGTCGGCGTACTGCACGGGCAGCGGCTCCCACTGCGGTGCCCGGCCTTCGCGGCGCGCGGCGTACGCCGTGGACAGGTCCTCGGTGAGCAGGTCCGTCGACCAGCCGTCACCGGCGACATGGTGGATGACCACGACCAGGACACCCGTGTCCGGGCCGGTCTCGACGAGCAGTGCCCGCAGGGGTGTTTCGGCGGAGAAGTCGAAACCGTGCCGGAGTTCGGCGGTGACCAGGGCGGCGGTCTGTGCTTCGGTGGTGGCCTCGGCGACCCGCAGCACCCGTCCGCTCCGGTCCGGTTCCAGGATGCGCTGCCAGGGTTCCCCGTCGCTGACGGGGAACACGGTGCGCAGCACCTCGTGCCGGGTGACGAGGTCGTCGAGCGCCGCTGCCAGCGCGGCGGCGTCGATCCGTCCCGTCAGCCGGAGCACCACCGGAAGGTTGTAGGTCGGGCTCGGGCCTTCCAGCTGGGTGAGGAACCACAGCCGG
Organism: Streptomyces sp. NPDC086777; assembly: GCF_040702065.1. Taxonomy (NCBI): domain Bacteria; kingdom Bacillati; phylum Actinomycetota; class Actinomycetes; order Kitasatosporales; family Streptomycetaceae; genus Streptomyces; species Streptomyces sp. NPDC086777. Next base: position 4,618 of record NZ_JBFBJI010000078.1, read on the forward strand.
CGTTGTGCGTAGGACAGCGGCATGCGTTCGGGCCGCTCCCGGCGCGCCAGGCTCGCCCGGGCCGGTCCGGCACCCGCGATGCGCGCTGCCAGACCGGCCGGGGTGGGCGTCTCGAACAGGGCCCGCACGCCCAGTTCGACCCCGAAGACCGACCGCATCCGCGACAGCAGCCGCATCGCCAGCAGTGAGTGACCGCCGCGTTCGAAGAACCCGTCGTCGACGCCGACCCGGTCGACGCCCAGGGCTTCCGCGAACACTCCGCACACGATCTCTTCCAGCGGCGTGGCCGGCGTGCGGCCGCCGTCGCCGGCCGTGTACTCCGGCGCGGGCAGGGCCGTCCGGTCGACCTTGCCGTTCACCGTCAGCGGCAGTCCGTCCGGGAGCAGGACCACGGCCGCGGGCACCATGTGCTCCGGCAGCCGCTGGGCGGCGTGGCCGCGCAGGACGGCCGGCAGGTCCCGGGTCGCGGTCGCGGAACCGGCGGCACCGTCGGCGGGCACGGCATAGGCGACCAGGCGGCGGTCGCCGGGGGTGTCCTCGCGGGCGATCACCGTGACCTGGGCGACCTGTGGGTGCGCCGCCAGCGTTGCCTCGATCTCGCCGGGTTCGATCCGGAAGCCGCGGATCTTGACCTGGTCGTCGGCGCGGCCCATGTGCAGGAGTCGTCCGTCGGCGGTCCACCGGCCCAGGTCGCCGGTGCGGTACATCCGCTCTCCCGGTCCGCCGGACGGGCACGCCACGAACCGCTCCGCGGTCAGCCCGGCACGGCCGGCGTATCCTCGCGCCAACTGGCCGCCCGCCACGTACAACTCGCCGGTGACGCCGGGCGGGACGGGGCGCAGGAACCGGTCCAGCACGTGGACGCGCAGGCTCGGCAGCGCCTGCCCGACCGCGCTGCCGCGCGGCGAGCCTCCGCGGGCGGGCGGGCGCACCTCGTCGAAGGTGACGTGCACCGTCGTCTCGGTGATTCCGTACATGTTCACCAGGACCGGGCCGTCCTCCCGGCGCCGGTGCCACCACTCCCCCAGGCGCTCGCTGTCCAGGGGCTCTCCGCCGAGGACGACCCAGCGCAGCGCGGACCCGTCCTGGGTCAGCCGGTCGGAGCCTGCCGCCCGGATCAGTTCGTGGAAGGCGGACGGGGTCTGGGACAGGACCGTCACCCGCTCCTCGGCCAGCAGCCGGAGGAACGCGTCGGGGGAGCGTGACACATGGTAGGGAACCACCACGATCCGTCCGCCGTGCAGCAGTGCCCCCCACATCTCCCACACGGAGAAGTCGAACGCGAAGGAGTGGAACCAGGACCAGGTGTCGCCGGTGCCGAAGTCGAACCGGTCGCGCAGCGCACCGAACAGTGTCACCACGTTGTGATGGGTCACCAGGACGCCCTTGGGTGCGCCCGTGGAGCCCGACGTGTAGATCACGTACGCCGGATGCGCGCCGGTCACCGGCACCGGCCGGTCCTGGCCGCTCAGGTCCGCGGTCGGCAGGGCGGCGAGGTCCGAGGTCGTCTGCGGGCCGTCCAGCAGCAGTACCGGGGCCGCGGGTGTCACGGGCAGCACGTCCGCGAGGGCTTCGGTGGTCAGCACACACGCCGGCTTCGCGTCCGTCAGCACGAAGGCGATCCGGTCCCCGGGGTAGGCGGGGTCCACGGGCACGTAGGCGCCGCCGGCCTTCAGTACGGCCAGCAACGCCACCACCAGGTCGGTGGAGCGGTCCATCAGCAGGGCCACCACCGTCTCCGGGCCCACTCCGTGCCGGACCAGGAGCCGGGCCAGCCGGTTCGCCCGGCCGTTCAGCTCTCCGTAGGTCAGGTGCTGATCACCGCTGGTCAACGCCACGGCGTGCGGTGTCCGTGCCGCCTGCTCCTCGAACATCGCGGGCAAGGTGACGGGCGGGGCCGGCGGCACGACGGAGCTCGTCGCGGGTTCCGGGAGGAGCCGGGCCCGCTCGTCCTCGGACAGCACGTCGATGTCGTGGAGCCGTACCTCCGGGTCCGCGGCGACCGCCGTCAGCACGCGGGTCAGGCGGTGGGCGATCGCCTCGACGGTGTCCGCGTCGAACAGGTCCGCCGTGGCGACCACCGAGGTCCGGATGCCCGCCGGCCGGCCGTCCTGGAGGAGCTCGGTCATCGATATGTCGAGGTCGAACTTGGCCGACTGGGGCGCGCCGGAGTGTGCTTCCGTTCGGACGCCGGGCAGCTCGAGGACCGCGGGATCGTTGTTCTGCAGGGTGAGCATGACCTGGAACAGCGGGTGGCGGGCCATGGAGCGCTGCGGTGCGACGAGTTCCACCAGCCGTTCGAACGGCACGTCCTGGTTCTCGAAGGCCTGCAGATCGCGTTCGCGTACCCGGCGCAGGACCTCGGCGAAGGTGGGGTCGCCGTGCAGGTCGGTGCGGAGTACCAGGGTGTTGACGAAGAAGCCGACGAGTTCGTCGAGGGCCTGGTCGGTGCGGCCGGCCACCACGGTACCGATCGGAACGTCCTCGCCTGCTCCCAGCCGGGACAGCAGCACGGCCAGGGCCGCCTGCGCCACCATGAACAGGGTGACACCCTGGGCGCGGGCCAGCGCGGCGAGTTCGGCGTGGACGTCCGCCGGGACGTCCGCTCGTACCGTGTGTCCCCGGTAGCCGGCTTCCGCGGGGCGCGTGCGGTCCGCGGGCAGTGCCAGTTCCTGCGGGGCGCCGGCCAGCGCCTGCCGCCAGTGGCCGGCCTGGGACGTCAGCAGGCTGTCCGGACGGTTCTCCTCCCCCAGCAGCCGCCGCTGCCAGAGGGTGTAGTCGGCGTACTGCACCGGCAGCGGCTCCCACTGCGGTGCCCGGCCTTCGCGGCGCGCGGCGTACGCGCGGGAGATGTCCCGGGCGAGGGGCGCCATCGACCAGCCGTCGCCGGCGATGTGGTGGAAGACCACCACCAGCACCGCGGAGTCCGGGCCGGTGGTGATCAGCAGCGTCCGTACGGGGATCTCCCGCGCCAGGTCGAACCCGTGGCGGCTCTCGGCGGCCACCAGCTCCGTGACCTGCTCCTCGCCGGCGGGTGCGACCCGCAGTACCTCCCCGGTCTCCGTCGTGTCCAGCACCCGCTGGTACGGTTCACCGTCGTGCGCGGGGAACACCGTCCGCAGCACCTCGTGCCGTGCGAGCACGTCCCGCAGCGCCGACCTGAGTGCGGACACGTCCACGGGCCCGGACAGCCGCAGCGCCGCGGACATGTTGTAGGTAGGGCTCGGGCCCTCCAGCTGGGCCAGGAACCACAACCGGCGCTGTGCGTACGACAGCGGCATCCGCTCGGGCCGCTCCTGGCGCGCCAGAGCGGCCCGGGCCGGACCCGCTGCCGCGACGCGTGCCGCCAGGCCGGCCGGGGTGGGCGTCTCGAACAGGGCCCGTACGCCGAGTTCGGCCCCGAAGACGGAACGGACCCGGGACAGCAGCCGCATCGCCAGCAGCGAGTGGCCGCCCAGTTCGAAGAAGCTCTGCTCCGGAGAGACCTGCTCCAGGTCCAGCACCGTGGCGAAGACACCGCACATGAGCTCTTCGGCGAGCGTCACCGGTCGCCGCCCGGGGCCGTCCGCCGTGTAGTGCGGCGCGGGCAGCGCGGCACGGTCCACCTTCCCGTTCGCCGACAACGGCAGCTCGTCCAGCACGACCACCGCGGACGGCACCATGTACTCCGGCAGTTGCCCGGCGGTACGGGTGCGCAGTTCGCGCGCCAGGTTCTCGGTGGCCGCGCCGACCGGCACCACGTAGGCGACGAGGCGTTTGTCTCCGGGGGTGTCCTCGCGGGCGACGACGGCGGCCCGGGCCACGCCGGGGTGACCGGCGAGGGCGGCCTCGACCTCACCGGGCTCGATCCGGAACCCGTGGATCTTCAGTTGCTCGTCCGCCCGTCCCATGAACACGAGCACGCCGTCGGCCCGCCACCGCACCAGGTCGCCGGTGCGGTACATGCGTTCGCCCGGCCCGCCGAACGGGCATGCCACGAACCGCTCCGCGGTCGGCCCGGTGCGCCCGACGTAGCCGCGCGCGAGCGGGAGTCCCGCGATGTACAGCTCCCCGGCCACCCCCGCGGGCACCGGCCGCAGGGAGTCGTCCAGGACGTGGAGCCGGGAGTTGGCGATCGGGGCGCCGATCGGCGGTACCGCGTCCGGGTCGTCGGTGCACCGGTGCCAGGTCACCGCGATGCAGGCCTCCGCGGGTCCGTATCCCTGGACCAGGTCGGCGCGCGGGAACAGGGTGCGGACCCGGTCCCGGAGGGCACCGGGGACTCCCTCGCCGCCGCTGGCCACCTGCCGCAGGCCGGACAGACCGGTCACCGTCGGTTCGTCCAGCACGCCGGTCAGCGCGGAGGCGATCAGGTGCAGCACCGTCACGCGGTGCCGTCGTGCCAGCTCGATCAGGTACCCGGGGTCGGCCGCGCTGCCGGCGGGCGCGATCACGAAGCTTCCGCCGCTGACCAGGGGGCAGAACATCTGCCAGACCGAGGGGTCGAAGCCCATCGGTGCGGTGAGCATGAACCGGTCCGACGCCCCCCAGCCGAACTCCTCGACGCGGGCCAGCAGATGATTGACCACCGCCTGATGGGTGACCATCACCCCCTTGGGGGTGCCGGTCGAACCCGAGGTGTACATCACGTACATGGGGTGGACGGGAAGCAGCGGGCGACGCCCTTCGGACGCGTCCGCGTCGGCCGGCAGGGGCGGGTCCGTGACGGCGTGGCCGTCCACCGTGAGCATGGGCAGGCCGAGTTCGCCCTGCAGCACCTCGGGCAGAGGGTCGTCCGTGATCACGCACACCGGCCGGGCGTCGGCGAGCATGAAGGCGACGCGTTGTGCCGGGTACGCGAGGTCGATCGGCAGGTAGGCACCGCCGGCCTTGAGTACCGCCAGCAACGCCACGATCAGGTCGGTGGAGCGGTCCATCGCCAACGCGACCACGGACTCCGGGCCGACGCCCCGGCGCGTCAGCACCGCGGCCAGCCGTGCCGCCCGCTCGTCGAGCCGGGCGTAACTGATCTCCTCGTCCCCGCAGATCACCGCGGGTGCCTCCGGGGTACGCGCCGCCTGCCGCTCGAAGAGTTCCGGCACCGTCAGCGCGGGCATCGCCCGCGTGGCGCCGTTCCCGAGGGCCAGCAGCTGCTCACGCCCGTGCGGCGGCAGCACCTCGACCGCACGCAGGGGCGCGTGGGGCTGCTCCTCCAGCGCCCCGAGCAGGCCCTCGACGGCCGTCTGCACCAGCTCGCAGACCTGCTCAGCGTCTCCCGGAGCGACCACACCGGCCGTCAGGGCGAAGCCGGTGCCGGAGTCGTCGACCGAGACCGCCAGCGGATAGTTCGTACGGTCCTCGGTGGACAGCACCCTCATGCCCGTCAGGTCGCCAGGCTGCGATCCGTCCACGGGCTCGTGGCTGACGTGGCGGTAGTTGAAGAGGGCGGTGAACAGGGGGAGCGACCCCGGGACGCCGCCGGCGTTCTGGGCGAGGGCCAGCGGGGTGTGTTCGTGCACGAGCAGGCCGGCCAGCTGTGCCTGCATGGCCCGTACGGCGCCCAGCACGTCCACGTCCGTGAGGTCCACCCGTACCGGCAGGGTGTTCATGAAGGGGCCGGGGGTCCGTTCGGCACCGGCTCCCGCGCTCATCCGGCCCAGCAGGACGGTCCCGAACACCACGTCCAAACGGCCCGACAGGGTGGCCAGCACCCGCGCCCAGGCGACGTGGAAGAGCGTCGCGGGGCTCACGCCCAGCCGGCGTGCCTGGTCCCGGACCCGGCGCGCGAGAGCGTCGTCGACCGGCCGCCGTGTCCGCCGCACGCCGCTGCCGTCACCGCGGGTGTCCGAGAGACCGAACGGCAGCGTCGGCTCCGTGACATCACCCAGCAACCCCGCGAAGTACGCCTCGTGCTCCGTACGCGAGACACCCAGCCGGGCCTGCGCGACGAAGTCACGGAACGGCACCGGCGCGGGCAACTCCTGCCCACGCCCCGCCATCAGCGCGGCCACCTCACCCAGCACCACGTCCGACCCGGTGTGGTCCCGCAGCAGGTGGTGCACCTGGACCAGGGCGAGCCACCGGTCGGTGCCCGGCTCCGCCGCCACCCGTACCCCTACCAGCGGCGCCCGGCGCACGTCCATCCACCGCCCGGCCGTCGCCGGCAGCTGGACCGCGGGGTCCGCGTCCGGGGAGAGCGTCACCTCGGTCACCGGAATCGCCGCGTGGCGCCACACCACCTGCACCGGCTCGGGCAGCCCCTCCCACACCACACCGGTGCGGTAGATGTCGTAGCGGTCCACGACCTGCTGCAGGGCCGACAGGAACCCGTCCAGGCGTGCGCGATCGTCGAAGCCCAGGGTGAGGGAGAGCAGATACGGATCGGCGTCCTCCGGTCCGGCGAGCAGGTGGTGGAAGAAGATGCCCTCCTGCAAGGGGGCCAGGGGGTACACGTCCGCGACGTTCGCGGCCCCGCCCTCGACCGACGCGCACACCACCTCGATCTGCGCCGGGGTCAGATCCACCAGCGGCAGCATCTCCGGGGTGATCAGCGTCGCGCCGTCCGGAATACCGTTCGGCGGCACCACCACCACTCCACCGGCGTCACCGGCCGCGGCCAGCCCCGCGGGCGTCGGCGACTCGAACAACGCCCGCACCGATACGTTCAGCCCACGCTCACGCAACCGCGACGCCAACGACACCGCCAGCAGCGAATGCCCGCCCAACTCGAAGAAGTTGTCCTCCACCCCCACCCGCACCAGACCCAGCACCTCGGCGAACACCCCGCACACGGTCTCTTCCAGCACGGTGGCCGGGCCCCGGCCGGTTCCCGCCGAGCCGTACTCCGGCGCGGGCAGCGCCATCCGGTCCACCTTGCCGTTCACCGTCAGCGGCAGCGCGTCCAGCACCACGACGGCCGCGGGCACCATGTGGACCGGCAACCGCCGGCCGACATGCGCACGCAGCTCACCGGGCAGGCCGTCCATCGCAACACCGTCACCGTCGATCACCACGTGGGCGACCAGGCGCCTGTCACCGGGGACGTCCTCCCGGACCGTCACCACCGCCCGGGCGACCGCCGGATGCGCCGTCAGAGCGGCCTCGACCTCACCCGGCTCGATCCGGAAGCCCCGCAGCTTCACCTGATCGTCGGCGCGGCCGACGAAGACGAGCCGACCGTCCCGGGTCCAGCGGGCCACGTCCCCGGTCCGGTACATCCGCTCACCCGGCGCCCCGAACGGACACGCCACGAACCGCTCCGCCGTCAACCCCGCACGACCCCGGTACCCACGCGCCAGTTGGGCCCCGGCCACGTACAACTCACCCGCCACCCCGGGCGGCACCGGCCGCAACCACCGGTCCAGCACATATGTCCTGGTGGTCGCGAACGGGCGGCCGATCGGGACCGCTCCCTCGCCCAGCTCCGCCGGGTCGATAGGGTAGTGCGCGCTGCCGACGGTGCCCTCCGTCGGCCCGTAGTGGTTCACCACGGCCGCGCCCGGGTGTTGTTCGCGCCACCGCCGTACCTGGTCCCAGTCGAGCGCCTCGCCCCCCACCATCAGCTGCCCGGTCGGCGCACACTCCTCGGGCAGCGTCTCCAGCAGCGGCAGGTGGCTGGGGGTGACCTTCAGGAACGCCGTCCGCCGGCCGCGCAGCACGGCGGGCAGTCCCTCGTCCAGGGCGGCCACATACACACGGCCACCGCTGACCAGAGCGGGGTACAGGCCTGTCACGCCCAGGTCGAACGAGACCGACGCGTGCAGCAGGGTGCTCTCGCGCACACCGGGATACGTCTCGGCACACCACGCCACATAGGCCGCCAGCGCCCCGTGCGTGATCACGACGCCCTTCGGCCGTCCCGTCGACCCCGAGGTGTACATCACATACGCCGCGTGCTCCGGCCCCGGCACCACCGGCTCGACCGCCGCTGCGGGCTGCGCGGCCACCTCCGCACCGTTCACCACCACGCCGAGCCCGTCCGGCAACCGGCCCGCCGACGCACCGCTCACCACCACACACACCGGCCGGGCGTCCGCCAGCATCGACTCCACACGCTCCACCGGGTACTCCGGGTCGATGGGCACATAGGCACCGCCCGCCTTCCACACCGCCAGCAGCGCCACCACCACGTCCGCCGACCGCTCGACCATCACCCCCACCACCGACTCCGGCCCCACCCCGCGCGCCACCAGCGCCCCGGCAAGACGTGACGCGCGATCGTCCAGCTCCCGATACGTCACCTCCTGCCACGCGTCCGCCACGGCCACCGCGTCCGGCGTGCGTGCCGCCTGCGCGCCGAACCGCACCGGGACGACGTCCGGAACGTCCATCACGCCCGTGTCGTTCCAGCCCTCGACCATCCGCGCCCGCGTGTCCTGCGGCACCACCTCAAGTGCGTGCAGCGAGCTGCGGGAATCGTCGTCCAACGCCTCGACGAGGCTCTCGACGGCCGTGTGCAGCAGCCCGCACACCGACCCCGCGTCTCCGGGTTCGAGAGCGTCGACCGTCAGCTCGAACCCGGTCTCCGTGTCGTCCACGGCCACGCTCAGCGGGTAGTTGGTGCCTCCTCTCCCGTAGACCGTCGTGACGCCGTCCCACGCGAACCGGTCGCCGTCGCCGTGCCGTCCGTCCGTGTGCCGGCTGTGGCGGTAGTTCAGGAGGGAGGTGAACAGGGGGGCGGAGGCGGGGACGCCGCTGGCCTTCTGGGCCAGGGCCAGCGGAGCGTGCTCGTGCACGAGCAGGCCGGCCAGCTGCGCCTGTACCGCCCTTACGGCGCCCACCGCGTCCGAGCCGGCGACGTCCACCCGTACCGGCAGGGTGTTCATGAAGGGGCCGGGGATCCGCAGGGCGCCCGGTCCGGCGCTCATCCGGCCCAGCAGGACCGTCCCGAACACCACGTCCGGTTGTCCCGCCACCGTCGCCAGCACCCGCGCCCAGGCGACGTGGAAGAGCGTCGCGGGGCTCACGCCCAGCCGGCGTGCCTGGTCCCGGACCCGGCGCGCGAGTGCGTCGTCGACCGGTAGCCGTGTCCGCCGCACGCCGCTGCCGTCACCGCGGGTGTCCGAGAGACCGAACGGCAGCGTCGGCTCCGTGACATCACCCAGCAACCCCGCGAAGTACGCCTCGTGCTCCGTACGCGAGACACCCAGCCGGGCCTGCGCGACGAAGTCACGGAACGGCACCGGCGCGGGCAACTCCTGCCCACGCCCCGCCATCAGCGCGGCCACCTCACCCAGCACCACGTCCAGCGCGGTGTGGTCCTGCACCATGTGGTGCGCCTGCACCAGGGCGAGCCACCGGTCGCTGTCCGGCTCCGCCGCCACGTGCACCCGTACCAACGGCGCGCGCCGCACATCCATCCACTCGCCCGCCGCCGACAACAGCTCGGCCACCCGGTCGCCGTTGCGGGAGAGCGTCACCTCGGTCACCGGGACCACCGCGTGGCGCCACACCACCTGCACCGGCTCGGGCAGCCCCTCCCACACCACACCGGTGCGGTGAACGTCGTGCCGGTCCACGACCTGCTGCAACGCCGACAGGAACCCGTCCAGGCGAGCGCGATCGTCGAAGCCCAGCACCATCGGCACCAGATAGACATCGGCCTCGCCCGGCCCGCTGAGCAGGTGGTGGAAGAAGATGCCCTCCTGCAAGGGGGCCAAGGGGTACACGTCCGCGACGTTCGCGGCACCGCCCTCGACCGACGCACACACCACCTCGATCTGCGCCGGGGTCAGATCCACCAGCGGCAGCATCTCCGGCGTGATCAGCGTCGCGCCGTCCGGAATACCGTTCGGCGGCACCACCACCACTCCACCGGCATCACCGGCCGCGGCCACCCCCGCAGGCGTCGGCGACTCGAACAACGCCCGCACCGACACACCCAGCCCACGCTCACGCAACCGCGACGCCAACGACACCGCCAGCAGCGAATGCCCGCCCAACTCGAAGAAGTTGTCCTCCACCCCCACCCGCGCCAGGCCCAGCACCTCGGCGAAGGCCTCACACACGATCTCCTCGGCCACCGTCGCAGGTCCCCGCCCACCACCGGCCCCCGCATACTCCGGCACCGGCAACGCCGCCCGGTCCACCTTCCCGTTCACCGTCAACGGCAACACGTCCAGCACCACCACCGCCGACGGCACCATGTACTCCGGCAGCCGACGACCCACATGCACACGCAGCTCAGCGGACAGCGCGTCCACCGCAACACCGCCACCGTCAGGTACGACGTAAGCGACCAGGCGCCTGTCACCGGGGACGTCCTCCCGGACCGTCACCACCGCCCGGGCGACCGCCGGATGCGCCGTCAGAGCGGCCTCGACCTCACCCGGCTCGATCCGGAAGCCCCGCAGCTTCACCTGATCGTCGGCCCGGCCCACGAAGACGACCTGGCCATCGGCCGTCCAGCGGGCCACGTCCCCGGTCCGGTACATCCGCTCACCCGGCACCCCGAACGGACACGCCACGAACCGCTCCGCCGTCAACCCCCCACGACCCCGGTACCCACGCGCCAGTTGGGCCCCGGCCACGTACAACTCACCCGCCACCCCGGGCGGCACCGGCCGCAACCACCGGTCCAGCACATGGATGCGGGTGTTCGCCACCGGCCCGCCCACCGGAGGCGCCGTGGCGACAGCGGGGTCCACCGGGCCGGTGGTGGTCACCATCACGGTCGCCTCGGTCGGCCCGTACGTGTTCACCAGCGTCCGGCCGTCGGCCCATCCCCGTGCGAGCTCGGCGGTCAGCAGTTCGCCGCCCACGAGGACCCGCGACAGTCCCGGCACCGCCGTCGGATCGACCACGGCCAGCAGTGACGGCACCACACTTGCCGCCGTCACCTCCGAGCGGACAATCAGCCCGGCCAGCAGCCCGGCATCCGCCCGCTCGTCCGCCGTGGCCACGACCAGCCGGGCGCCCGACGCCAGCGTCACCGCCACGTCCAGGACGGAGCCGTCGAACCCGAACGACGCGAACTGCAGGACTCCGTCCCCCGGTCCGGCCCCCAGGACCGGGCCCAGTCCGGCCACCAGGTTCACCAGCGCGCCCTGCGACACCACCACGCCCTTCGGGCGGCCGGTCGACCCCGACGTGTACATCACGTAGGCGGCCCGCGCGGCCAGAGGGGCAGGCCCGCCGCACGTCCCGGCCTCCACCCCCGCCGACCCCGACGGCGCGGTCGGGTCGTCCATCGCGACCACCGGGATCGCGGCCCCCGCGGGCAACCCGCCGGCCAGAGCCCGGGTGGTGACCACGCACACCGGCTCCGCGTCCGCCAGCGTCAGCGCCACCCGCTCCGGCGGATACGACGGATCGACGAACACATAGGCGCCGCCGGCCTTCCACACCGCCAGCAGGGCCACCACCACATCCACCGACCGCTCCAGCACGACCGCCGCCACCGACTCGGCCCGCACCCCCCGATCGGCCAGCAGCCGCGCCAACCCCGCCACCCGGTCCGCCAGTTCCGCGTACGTCAGACACTCGTCCGCGCACTCCACCGCCACCGCATCGGGGGTACGCGCCACCTGTGCCTCGAACAACTCCGGGAACGTCACCCCCGGCAGCACCGCGCCCGTGTCGTTCCAACCGTCCAGAACCTGGTCACGAACGGACCGGGGAAGTACGTCGAGACCGGCCAGCGCGGTGCCCGGAGCGGCGTCGACCGCCGCGATCAGCTCGGCCACCGCCGTGTGCAACAGCCGGCACACCAGCCCGGCGTCCGCCGGAGCCGCCGCGTCGACTGCCAACACGAACCCGGCCCCGAGGTCGTCCACGGCGACCGCCAGCGGATAGTTGGTCCGCTCCCTCGCGAACAGCAACTCGACGCCTTCGACCCCGACCGGCCCGCCTTCGGCCCCCTCGGACCGCGCGCCGTGCCGGTAGTTGAACACGGAGCTGAAGAGTGGAGCCGAGGCGGGGACACCGCTCACCTGCTGGGCCACGGCCAGCGGAGCGTGCTCGTGCACCAGCAGGCCGGCCAGTTGCCTCTGCACCGCCCGCACGGCACCCACCACGTCGGAGCCCGCGACATCCACCCGCACCGGAAGCGTGTTGATGAACGGGCCCGGGATCCGCAGGGCGCCCGGTCCGGCGCTCATCCGGCCCAGCAGGACCGTCCCGAACACCACGTCCGAACGGCCCGACAATGTCGCGAGCACGCGCGCCCAGGCCACGTGGAACAGCGTCGCCGGGCTCACGCCCAGCTCACGTGCCTGCTCCCGCACCTGTTCCGCCAGCCGGTCGTCCACCGTCAACCGTTCCGACCGCACGTCGGTGCCGTCGCCATGGGCATCGGTCAGGCCGAACGGCAGCGTCGGCTCCGTCACATCGCCGAGCAGACGTGCGAAGTACGCCTCCTGCTCCTGGCGGGACACGCCGAACCGGGCCTGGGCGACGAAGTGACGGAACGGCAGCGGCGGCGGCAGCTGGTCGCCGTGCCCCGCCGTGAAGGCCGCGACCTCTCCGAGCATCACCTCCAGACCTGTGTGGTCCTGCACCAGGTGATGCACCTGCAGCAGCGCCACCCACCGACCGCTCCCCCGGTCCTCCGCCCTGTGCACCCGCAGCAGTGACGGCCGTCGTACGTCCATCCATGAGCCGGCCGCCGTCAACAGTTCCTCGGCGGGATCGCCGGTCCCGGGCAGGACGACCTCGGTGACCGGGAGGACCGTGCGGCGCCACACCACCTGCACCGGCTCGGGCAGCCCCTCCCACACCACACCGGTGCGATAGATGTCATGCCGGTCCACGACCTGCTGCAACGCCGACAGGAATCCGTCCAGGCGTGCGCGGTCGTCGAAGCCCAACACCACCGACATGAGGTAGGCATCCGCCTGGCCCGGCTCAGCCAGCAGGTGGTGGAAGAAGATGCCCTCCTGCAAGGGGGCCAGGGGATACACGTCCGCCACGTTCGCGGCCCCGCCCTCGACCGACGCACACACCACCTCGATCTGCGCCGGGGTCAGATCCACCAGCGGCAGCATCTCCGGCGTGATCAGCGTCGCGCCGTCCGGAATACCGTTCGGCGGCACCACCACCACTCCACCGGCGTCACCGGCCGCGGCCAGCCCCGCGGGCGTCGGCGACTCGAACAACGCCCGCACCGATACGTTCAGCCCACGCTCACGCAACCTCGACGCCAACGACACCGCCAGCAGCGAATGCCCGCCCAACTCGAAGAAGTTGTCCTCCACCCCCACCCGCGCCAGACCCAGCACCTCGGCGAACACTTCACACACGATCTCCTCGGCCACCGTGACAGGCCCCCGCCCACCACCGGCCCCCGCATACTCCGGCACCGGAAGCGCCGCCCGGTCCACCTTCCCGTTCACCGTCAACGGCAACACGTCCAGCACCACCACCGCCGACGGCACCATGTGCTCCGGCAGCCGACGACCCACATGCACACGCAGCTCACCGGGCAGGCTGTCGGGCGCCTCACCGTCACCGTCGATCACGACGTAGGCGACCAGGCGCCTGTCACCAGGCACATCCTCGCGGACGGCCACCACCGCCTGGGCGACACCGGGATGCGCGACCAAGGCGGTCTCCACCTCGCCGGGTTCGATGCGGAAGCCGCGGATCTTCACCTGATCATCCGCACGCCCCACGAACACCAACTGCCCCTCCGACGTCCAACGAACCAGATCCCCCGTCCGATACATCCGCTCACCCGGACCCCCGAACGGACACGCCACAAACCGCTCCGCCGTCAACCCCCCACGACCGAGATACCCCCGCGCCAACCCCACACCCGCAAGAAACAACTCCCCCACCACACCAGGCACCACCGGCCGCAACCACCCATCCAACACAAACACCCGCGTATTCCACACCGGCACCCCAATCGGAACCGGACCCACCCCACCCCCGAACACCCACCCCGTCGCATCCACCGACACCTCCGTCGGCCCATACAAATTGTGCAACTCCGCACCACACACCCGCGCGAACCGCTCCGCCGACACCCCCGACAACGCCTCACCCGAACACACCACCCGCCGCAACGACCCCCACGCCCCCG
>NZ_JBFBJI010000079.1:0-18541 GCF_040702065.1 Streptomyces sp. NPDC086777
CGTCTTCATGCTGGCCTACCCGTACGGCGCCCCGGACATCAACTCCGGCTACGAGTGGTCCGACGCCGACGCCGGACCGCCGAACAACGGTGTCGTCAACGCCTGCTGGCAGGACGGCTGGAAGTGCCAGCACGCCTGGCCGGAGATCATCCGCATGGTCGCCTTCCGTAACGCGGTGCGCGGCACGTCGGTGACGAACTGGTGGGACGACGGCGCCGACGCGATCGCCTTCGGGCGGGGCGCCAAGGGGTACGTCGCCATCAACCACGAGACGAGCGCGCTGACCCGGACCTACCAGACGTCGCTGCCGGCCGGGACGTACTGCAACGTCCAGGCGAACACGTCGGTGACGGTCGACTCGAGCGGCCGGTTCACCGCCACCCTGGGCTCGAACACCGCCCTCGCGATCTACGCCGGGAAGTCCGCCTGCTGAGGATCCATCCGCTGGGTGCCGATCACCGACAGCAGTCGCAGCGCCTCCTCGGACCGTGAGCCCGGGGCCGCGGTGTAGATCACGACCTGCTGGTCCCGGTCCGTGATGTCGAGGGCGTCGCAGTTCACGGTGACCGGGCCCACCACCGGGTGCCGGAACGTCTTGACCAGGGTGGGCTCGGCGGACACGTCGTGCGACTCCCACAGCCGCCCGAACTCCTCGCTCCCGGCGAGGAGTTCGGCCACCAGCCCGGTCACCTCGGGCGAGTCGGGGTACCGGCCGGCCGCGGCCCGCAGGCGCTGCGCGGACAGCCGGGCGAAGGCGTCCACGTCCGACACCCCGTACAGCCTGCCGCCCGCCGGGCGCGGGGTGAGGAAGGCGCGGCGCATCAGGTTGCGGTCGCGCGGGGGCAGCGCGGAGAAGTCCTCCATGAGGGCGGCCGCCAGATCGTTCCAGGCCAGCACCTCGAAGGTCGCGGAGGTCACGAACGCGGCGGCCTGCGGCAGCCGGTGCAGCAGGTCGAGCAGGCTCTGCCGGACCTCGCGCGAGGGGCCGGGGGGCGGCCCCGGCGGCGCCCCGGCGAGATGGTGCAGATGCCCGCGCTCGGCGTCGGACAGCCGCAGCGCCCGCGCCAGCCCGGCCAGCACCTCACGCGACGGCCGTGGCCCCCGCGCCTGCTCAAGGCGCGTGTAGTACTCCGTCGAGATGAACGCCAGCTGCGCCACCTCCTCGCGCCGCAGCCCCGGCGTCCGGCGGCGCGGACCGCGCGGCAGCCCCACGTCGGCGGGGGAGATCCGTTCACGTCGGCTGCGCAGGAACGCCGCCAGTTCTTGCCTGTCCACGCGTCCAGTGTGCGTCGGCCGCCCGGCCCCATCCAGGTACCGCCGGTGCCTGGATGGGGCCCGCGTCCGGACGCAGCCTCGAAGCCATGGAGAACACAGCGAACACAGGCCTGCTGCACGGCAAGGTCGCCTTCATCAGCGGAGCCGGGCGCGGGATCGGCGCGGCAGCCGCCCGGCTCTTCGCCCGCGAGGGCGCCCGGGTGCTGCTGGCGGCCCGCACGGAGGACCAGCTCAAGACGGTGACCGAGGAGATCCGCGCGGCCGGCGGCACCGCGGACTACACGGTGTGCGACCTGGCCGACACGGCGAGCGTCCGTGCCGCCGTCGACCGCACGGTGGAGGTCTACGGCCGCCTGGACCTCGCCTTCAACAACGGCGCCACGATCCAGCAACCCGGTCCCCTGGACGAACTCCCCGAGGCCGACTTCGACCACATCACCGGCGTCAACCTCAAGAGCGTCTGGCTCGCCATGTCCGAGGAGGTCAGGGCCATCCGGGCCACCGCCTCCGGCGGCGCCATCGTCAACAACTCGTCCGTTGGCAGCCTGGGCGCCAACCCGGTGCTCCCGGTCTACGGCGCCCTGAAACGAGCCGTCAACAGCCTCACCGAGTCGGCCGCCGTGACCTACGGCCCCGAGGGCATCCGCGTCAACGCGATCGCCCCCGGCGGCACCCTCACGGAGATGGTCCGCGCCTGGGAGGAGGCGACCCCCGGCGTCATCGACCGCATGCGGTCCACGACCCCCCTCGGCCGCACCGCCGACCCCGTCGAGATCGCCGAGGCCGCCGCCTGGCTCCTCAGCGACCGCGCGTCCTACGTGACGGGCACGGTCCTGCGGGTGGACGGCGGGGCGCGGCTCTGAGCAGGGCCGGCGAAGCGCCCCGTGAGGGGCGCCGGGGGTCCCCCGGCCTCGGGCTGGGGGAGGAACCGCGCGACCAGCCACGACGGCGCCGCAGCCGGAAGACGGCCTGTTCCGGCGGCTCAGTCGCTGACGTTGATGTGCCTGGCCAGCGCGGTCACGGAGAGGTCGGCGTGGTCGACCCACTGGGGGAACGCCAGCGTCTTGTGCTTGGTCGAGGCGGGCGGCGTGATCTCCAGGTAGGAGGCGTGCACCGCGCCCGAGGTGCCGGTGTTGGCGTGGGTCCAGGCGACGACGGCCTCGGCGCTCTGGCCGTCCTTGAGGACGAGGGTCTTCCTGCCCGGGTCCTTGGCGTACCAGGTGTTGCCCCAGTGCGTGTGGGTCGTGATCGCCTTGTGCGCGGCGTTCTCCAGGCCCAGGCCGGGGTAGCCGCGCAGCGCACAGGTCCTGCCGCTGAGGTTGCGCAGCGTGATGACGACACCCTGGTGGTTCATGCCGCCGGCGAGCTGCCTGCCGAAGGTGGCCTTCAGCGCGGCGGCGGAGCAGGTGGGCGTGGCCTTGGCGGTGCTCGGGGTCGCGGCCTCGGCGGTGCCGGCCCAGGCGAGTCCCAGGGCGGCGACGGCCCCGGCGGCGAGCACCGTACGGCCGATCCTGCGGTCGGTACGGTGCCGGGTCGTGGTGGACGGATCGGTGGTCTTCCGGTGTGCGTTCACGGTGACAGTGCTCCACTCGCGCTCTGAGGCGCGGGCCGCGGCATGCGGCCCGCGCCGTCTTCGTGTGCCGTGCACAAGGTCAGATGCGCGGTTCTCCGGATTTGTTCACGGACACCGACAGGAGATTTCCGTACCTTTCCGCGATCGCTCGACTACTTCCAGGTGTCGTTCGTCGTGTAGCCGGAGGACGTACCCGTTGTGTACGACCGGTTCGTGCCCGACTCCCAGGTCACGTTCCCGGCGCCGTCCTTCTTGACGTACTTGTAGGTGAAGGCCGTGCTCTTCGGGACGATCACCAGCTTGCTCCACGTCGGGTACGACTCCGGCGACAGCGGGATCGCGTCGCCGGTGTTCCAGGAGCCGAGGGCGGCGAGGGAACCGACGACGTAGACGTCGGTGCCGTAGGCGGTGGTGGCGTACTCGTCGAAGGTGACGTCGGTGGCGTCGGCGTTCGCCACGTTCCAGGAGTTGTCCAGGGTGAGCGCCGAGGTGGTGGTCGCGGCCGACCTGTTGGCGTTGGACTCCCAGGTGACGTTCCCGGACGCGTCCTTCTTCACGTACTTGTACGTGAACGACGTGTTGACCGGCACGTTCACCGCGCCCGACCAGATCGGGTATCCGGAGGACGAGAGCCGGATCGCCTTCGATGTGTCCCAGCCGCCCAGGGCGTCGACGGAGCCGACGACGTAGACGCCGGTGCCGGTGGTGGTGGACGCGTACTCGTTGAAGGTCGCGGTCACCGTGGAGGTGGAGCCGCCGCCGCTGCCGCCGTCGCAGCCGACCGTGCAGGTGTAGGAGGAGTTGAAGAAGGCGACGGCGTCCTTCGCGGGGATCGTGATGCTCGCGCTGCCGCCGGAGACGGTGACGGTGGTGGCGCCGCCGTCGACGACGTCGGAGTACGTGCCGTCGGCCATGCCCGTCGCGAAGGTGTAGGTGGCCGACGACGAGCCGTTGTTGACGGCGAAGAAGCCGGCGCCGCTGCGGCCGAAGCCGATGACGTTCGACGACATGGTCTGCCAGTCGGAGACGGCCGCGCTGCCGGCCGCGTTGTGCCAGGCGACCATGCCGACGACGGCGGTGTCGCGGTCGAGGCAGTTCCAGCCGTTGGAGCAGTCCGTGTCGGTGACGAAGCCGGACGAGTTCGGCGGCGCCTGGTCGCTCTGGGTCCACTGCCAGCTGGAGTAGATGGTCGGTGTCGACCACTTGTAGGCCAGCTCGAAGAGGTTGGCGAGCCGGTAGCTGTCGCCGTCCTTGTAGCTCATGTCCAGGCCGTTGCGCTCGGTGTCGTGGTTGGTCACGAAGGACACCGAGTCGGCGGCCGGCAGGATGCCGCTGCCGGAGAGGGAGGAGAGGTCGCTGACGTTGCCCTGGAAGGCCGACTTCATCCTGCTCGCGTACGTGAAGTCGAGAACGTCACCGGAGCCGTAGTAGTCGCTGGGCTGCGGGGTGGAACCCGGGTAGACCTCGTCGAAGACGTACGGTGCCGCGCCGGACGTGGTGGTGTTCAGCTTGGCGACGATGGCCGCCAGGTCGGTGGCCGGGATGTGCTTGGCCGAGTCCACCCGGAAGCCGTCGACGCCCAGCGCGATCTGCTTGTTGAGGAAGGCGGCGAGGCCCGAACGGACGTTGTCGGCGCCGGTCCTGAGGTCGGGCAGGCCCAGCAGTTCGCAGTTCTGGACCTGGGTGAGGTTCGAGTAGTCCTGGATGGTCAGGTCGGAGGTGGGGCAGTCGGCGGAGGTGTGGTAGTCGCCCGGGTCCCAGTCCGGGGTGTCGTACTTGTTGGTGATCGTGGTGCCGTCGTAGCCGGTCCCGGTCTGCGCGGCCGTGTGGTTGACGACCGCGTCGGTGTAGACCTTCACGCCCGCGCTGTGGCAGGCGGTGACCATCGCGGCGAACTGCGTCGCCGTTCCGAAGCGGCTGTTCAGGGTGTACGAGTAGGGCTGGTAGACGTCCCACCAGTAGTAGCTGGACTGCTTGAGGGATTCGGACGGCGGGGCGACCTGCACCGCGCCGTACCCGGCCGGGCCGAGCACGTTCGTGCACTCGGACGCGATCGAGTTCCAGTTCCATTCCCAGAGGTTGGCGATCACGTCGCCCTCGGTGGTGGTGTCCGCCTGCGCGGCGGTGGCCGGCAGGGCGACGACGCCCGCGAGTGCCAGGGCGCCCGCGGCAATCGCGACGGCCGTGCGTCTGAAGACACCCGGGGGTCGGTGTCCGGTCATGTGCGGCTCCCAAACAAGAGGGACAGGCTTCAACAACCCCGGAGCGTGGGCCAGTTGAGACATCGCGTCAATACGCCTCGTGAAAGTTCTTGCTGTGAGTTTCAAGCCTCTTGCTGTAAACCTTTCGTTAGCGGTACGGTCGCGCGGGGTCGGACCCAAGAGAGCCGCTATCGCTAGGAGTTCATGCCGGTGATACATGTCAGACGGGTCGCGGCCGTCGCCGTCGCCGCCCTCGCCGCCGCGCTCGTGCAGCCGGTCGCCGCACACGCCGCCGCCCCGCCCGCCCCGCCCTCCGACGCGAAGCTCGCCGCCGCGCCCGCCCGGCACGACGACACCCGCGAGCAGTTCTACTTCGTCATGCCGGACCGTTTCGCCAACGGGGACAGGAAGAACGACAAGGGCGGCCTCACCGGCTCCCGCCTCTCCACTGGCTACGACCCCACCGACAAGGGCTTCTACCAGGGCGGTGACCTCAAGGGCCTGACCCAGCGGCTCGACTACATCAAGGGGCTCGGTACCACCGCCATCTGGATGGCCCCGATCTTCAAGAACAAGCCCGTGCAGGGAACGGGGAGCAACGCCTCGGCCGGCTACCACGGTTACTGGATCACCGACTTCACCCAGGTGGACCCGCACTTCGGGACCAACAAGGACCTTCAGACCCTCATCTCCAAGGCGCACGCCAAGGGCATGAAGGTCTTCTTCGACGTCATCACCAACCACACCGCCGACGTCGTCGACTACGCGGAGAAGTCCTACGACTACCTCTCCAAGGGCGCCTTCCCCTACCTGACCAAGGACGGGCAGCCCTTCGACGACGCCGACTACGCGGCCGGGAAGAAGAAATTCCCGGCCGTCTCCACCGCCTCCTTCCCGCGCACCCCGACCGTCGGCGACACGTCGAAGGTGCCGTCGTGGCTCAACGACCCGACGATGTACCACAACCGGGGCGACTCGACGTTCGCCGGCGAGTCCGCGACCTACGGGGACTTCTCCGGCCTGGACGACCTGTGGACCGAGCGGCCCGAGGTCGTCAGCGGCATGGAGAAGATCTACGAGCGGTGGGTGAAGGACTTCGCCATCGACGGCTTCCGGATCGACACCGTCAAGAACGTCGACATGGAGTTCTGGACCCAGTGGGCGACCGCGCTGGACACCTACGCGGCGCAGCACGGCCGTAGGAACTTCTTCATGTTCGGCGAGACGTACTCCGCCGACACGTCCGTCACCTCGCCGTACGTGACCCAGGGCCGTCTCGACGCCACCCTCGACTTCCCCTTCCAGGACGCGGCCCGCTCCTACGCCTCCCAGGGCGGCAGCGCGCAGAAGCTCGCGAGCGTCTTCGGCGACGACTACAAGTACACGACCGACAAGGCGAACGCCTACGAGCAGGTCACCTTCCTCGGCAACCACGACATGGGCCGGATCGGGTACTTCCTGGAGCAGGACAACCCGAAGGCCACGGACGCTCAGCTGCTGGCCAAGGACAGGCTCGCCAACGAGGTGATGTTCCTCAGCCGCGGCAACCCGGTCGTCTACTACGGCGACGAGCAGGGCTTCACCGGCTCCGGCGGCGACAAGGACGCCCGGCAGACCATGTTCGCGTCCAAGGTCGCCGACTACCTGGACGACGACGAGATCGGCACCGACCGGACCGCCGCCGACGACTCCTACGACACGAGCGCACCGCTCTACCGGCAGATCAGTGCCCTCGGCAAGCTCCGCAGGGACAACCCCGCCCTCGCCGACGGCGTCCAGACCGAGCGCTACGCGGCCGACGGCGCCGGCGTCTACGCGTTCACCCGGACGGACGCCAAGACCGGCCAGGAGTACGTCGTCGCCTTCAACAACGCCGGCACGGCCGAGCAGGCCACCTTCGCCACCGGCTCCGCCGGCATGCGCTACCGGGCGCTCTACGGCACCGACGGCACCCTCGCCTCCGACGGCTCGGCGAAGCTGACCGTCACCGTCCCCGCCGAGTCCGCCGTCGTCTACAAGGCGGCCGGCGCCCTCGCCAGGCCCGCCACCGCCCCCACGATCACCCTCCGGGCCCCGGCCGCCGGCGCCACCGGCACCGTGGACCTCACCGCGGACGTCACCGGCGGACAGCTCAACCGCGTCGTCTTCGCGGCCCAGGTCGGCAACGGCAGGTGGACCACCCTCGGCTC
Organism: Streptomyces sp. NPDC086777; assembly: GCF_040702065.1. NCBI lineage: Bacteria > Bacillati > Actinomycetota > Actinomycetes > Kitasatosporales > Streptomycetaceae > Streptomyces > Streptomyces sp. NPDC086777. The sequence continues at coordinate 7,239 of NZ_JBFBJI010000079.1, forward strand.
CGCCGACCACGCCCCCTACGAGGTCACCCAGACCCTCGGCAAGGACGTCCCGGCCGGCACCGCCCTGCGCTACAAGGCGGTCGTCGTCGACTCTGCCGGGCACACCGGCAGCGCGCTCGCCGAGAGCGCCTCCGGCACCCCGCCCGCCGCCGAGACGCCCACCGCCTCCTCCCGCGACTACGCGGTCGTCCACTACAAGCGAACCGACGGCGACTACGGCGACTGGAGCCTGTACGCCTGGGGCGACCTCGCCGACGGCGAGGCGACCACCTGGCCCGCCGGGCACCCCTTCACCGGCCGGGACGCGTACGGCGCCTTCGCCTACGTCAAGCTGAAGCCCGGCGCCACGAACGTCGGCTTCCTCGTCGTCGACAAGGACGGCGACAAGGACGTCTCCGCCGACCGCTCCATCGACGTCACCAGGACGGGCGAGGTGTGGATCGAGCAGGGGAAGGCGGACGTCCTCACGACGAGACCGGCCGATGCCTACCCCGCGCAGGACACCACCAAGGCGGTCATCCACTACCACCGTGCCGACGGCGACTACGACGGCTGGGGCCTGCACGTCTGGACGGGCGCCGCGGACCCCACCGACTGGTCGAGCCCCCTGAAGCCGGTGAAGACCGACGCCTATGGCGCGGTCTTCGAGGTACCGCTCGCCGAGGGTGCCACCAGCCTCAGCTACATCATCCACAAGGGCGACGAGAAGGATCTCTCCGCCGACCAGTCACTCGACCTCAAGTCCAACGGCTACGAGGTGTGGCTGTTGAACGGCCAGGAGAAGTACCTGCTCCCGCAGCCCGCCGGCAGCGCGGCCGCGCTCGACCTGGCCACCTCCAAGGCGGTCTGGATCGACCGGGACACGGTCGCCTGGGACGGCGTCGACGGCGCGGTCTCCACCCAGCTGGTGTACTCCCACGACGGTTCGATCGCCGTCAAGGACGGGACCCTGACCAGCGACGACGAGCGGTGGCTGCGACTGACCAGGACCACCCTCACCGACGCGCAGAAGGCGAGGTTCCCGTACCTGAAGGACTACACCGCCTGGTCGGTCGACCCGCGCGACCGCGGCCGGGTGCGCGAGGCGCTCGGCGGACAGCTCGTCGCCTCCCAGCGGGCCGCGAACGGTGCGGTACTGGCCGCGACCGGCGTACAGATCGCCGGGGTGCTCGACGACGTGTACGCCAGGGCGACGACGGCGGACCTCGGCCCGGTCTTCCACCACGGCAGGCCCACGCTCTCCGTCTGGGCGCCGACCGCGCAGAGCGTCGCCCTCGAACTCGACGGCTCGCTCAGGACGATGCACCGCGACCCCGGCACCGGCGTCTGGTCCGTCACCGGCCCCGCGTCCTGGAAGAACAAGCCCTACCGGTACGTCGTGAAGGTCTGGGCGCCCAGCGTCCGGAAGGTCGTCACCAACAAGGTCACCGACCCCTACTCGGTCGCCCTCACCGCCGACTCCGGACGCAGCCTCGTCGTCGACCTCAACGACAGGTCCCTGGCTCCGGGCGGCTGGTCGACGTACAGCAAGCCCAAGGCCGTACCGATGAAGGACGCACAGATCCAGGAGCTGCACGTCCGGGACTTCTCGGTGGCCGACGCCACGGTCCCGGCCGCCGACCGGGGCACGTACCTCGCGTTCACCGACAGGAACAGCGACGGCTCCAAGCACCTCAGGGCCCTCGCCGAGGCCGGGACTTCGTACGTCCATCTGCTCCCGGTGTTCGACTTCGCGACCGTGCCGGAGAAGAAGGCCGACCAGGCGAGCCCCGACTGCGATCTCGCCTCCTACCCGGCCGACTCCGACCAGCAGCAGGCCTGCGTCTCCGCGGCGGCCGCGAAGGACGCCTACAACTGGGGTTACGACCCGTACCACTTCACGGTCCCCGAGGGCTCCTACGCCACCGATCCGGACGGCACCGCGCGTACCGTGCAGTTCCGGAAGATGGTCAAGTCCCTGAACCAGGACGGGCTGCGGGTCGTCATGGACGTCGTCTACAACCACACCGCGGCCGCCGGTGAGGCGGACACCAGCGTCCTCGACCGGATCGTGCCCGGCTACTACCAGCGGCTGCTCGCCGACGGCAGCGTCGCCAACAGCACCTGCTGCGCCAACACCGCGCCCGAGAACGCCATGATGGGCAAGCTGGTGGTGGACTCGATCGTCACCTGGGCGAAGGAGTACAAGGTCGACGGGTTCCGCTTCGACCTGATGGGACACCACCCGAAGGCCAACATCCTGGCCGTGCGCAAGGCACTCGACGCGCTGACCCCGAAGAAAGACGGCGTCGACGGCAAGAAGATCATCCTGTACGGCGAGGGCTGGAACTTCGGCGAGGTCGCCAACGACGCCCGGTTCGTGCAGGCCACGCAGCAGAACATGGCCGGCACCGGCATCGCCACCTTCTCCGACCGGGCCCGGGACGCCGTACGCGGCGGCAGCCCCTTCGACGACGACCCCGGCATCCAGGGCTTCGCCTCCGGCCTCTACACCGACCCCAACTCCTCCACCGCCAACGGCACCGAGGCCGAGCAGAAGGCCCGGCTGCTGCACTACCAGGACCTGATCAAGGTCGGGCTGACCGGAAACCTCGCCACGTACCGGTTCACCGACAGCGACGGCAAGGAGGTCACCGGCGCCGGGATCGACTACAACGGCTCGCCCGCCGGATACGCAGACGCACCCGGCGACGCCCTCGCCTATGTCGACGCGCACGACAACGAGTCGCTGTTCGACGCGCTGACCTACAAGCTGCCGGCCGGCACCTCCGCGTCCGACCGGGCCCGGATGCAGGTCCTGGCGATGGCCACGGCCGCCCTGTCGCAGGGGCCCTCGCTCTCCCAGGCCGGCACCGACCTGCTGCGCTCCAAGTCCCTGGACCGCAACTCCTTCGACAGCGGCGACTGGTTCAACGCCGTCCACTGGAACTGCGCCGACGGCAACGGCTTCGGCCGCGGGCTCCCGACGGCCGCCGACAACCAGTCCAAGTGGTCCTGGGCCAGGCCGCTGCTGACCTCGGTGAAGGTCGGCTGCCCGCAGATCGACGGGGCCTCGGCCGCCTACCGGGACCTGCTGCGGATCCGTACGACCGACAGGGCGTTCTCGCTGGGCACGGCCGCGCGGGTGCAGTCGCAGCTCTCCTTCCCGCTGTCCGGGACGGACGAGACGCCCGGGGTGATCACCATGGAACTGGGTGACCTGGTCGTCGTGTTCAACGCGAGCCCCGAGCGGCAGGAGCAGCGGGTGGGCACCCTGGCCGGAACCGGTTACCGGCTGCACCCGGTGCAGGCCTCGGGCACGGACTCCGTCGTCAAGTCGGCTTCGTACCAGCGGGAAACGGGTACGTTCGAGGTTCCGGGCCGCACGGTGGCGGTGTTCTCCCGGACCAAGTGACCGTGGCCTCAAGTCGGTGGGGCGGGCCCGGGACCGGGTTCCGCCCCACCGGCGTTGTCCAGGGGCTGGGAGTATGGACGTCAACGGCAAGCTGACAGACGCGATCGTGCTGGTCGTCGACGACACCGCCGCGAACCGGTACGCGATCGGCACCGTGCTGCGCCGGGCCGGCCACGAGGTCGTCGCGGTGACCGGCGGCCGTGAGGCGCTCGGCGAGCTCGACGTACGGCGGCGCAAGGGCCGCCTGCCCGACGTGGCCCTCATCGACGTGCACCTGCCGGACATGAGCGGCTTCGAGCTGTGCCGCCGGCTCAGGGAGCGGCCGCACATGGCCGGGCTGCCCGTCGTGCACTTCTCCGCCGCGCTCTCCGCCCTGCCCGAAGACCGCTGCCCGGGGCTGGAGGCGGGGGCCGAGGCCTTTCTGACGATGCCCGCCGAGCCGGCGGACATCGAGGCCGCGGTCCGGTCCGCGGTCCGCGCCGCCCGGCTGCGCGCCGACGACCAGGCGCTGGTACGACGGCTGCGGCTGCTGTCGGAGACCATCGTCACCATCCAGGCGGCCCGGTCGCTGCACGAACTCGCCGACGCCGCGGCGGACGGCGCCGCCCGGCTCCTCGGCTGCCCCGCCGCCGTCTTCGTCCTCGACCAGGACGACGAGCTGTACCGGGGCCTGTACCGGGAGCGCACCTCCCTCGTGCTGCCCGGCGAGGACGCCCACCGGACCGTGCGCGACCTGCTGCGCCGGCTCACCCGGGGGCAGTCCGGGGTGCGGATCACCACTGTGGAGTCGCCGCTGTGGCCCGCCGGGTTCTTCCGGCCCGGGGTGCAGCACGACGCCCGGCTGGCGCTGGTCCTCACCCAGGACGGCAAGGCACCGGTCTGTCTGGCCACGCCCACCCGCGGCCTGCGCCGGGTCGGCCCCGAGGGCGAGGCGCTGCTGGCCCAGCTGGCCCAGGCCACCGCGCTCGCCGCCGAGCCGCTGCTCATGTACCAGGTGGAGCGGCACGTCGCGCTCACCCTCCAGCACAGCTTCCTGCCCCGCCCGCACCAGCTGCCCGACCTGCCGGGCGTCGACATAGCGGTACGGTACGAGCCCGCCTCCCAGGAGACCGAGATCGGCGGCGACTTCTACGCCGCGCTGCGGGTCGGCGACGGCGTGCTCACCGCGGTCGGGGACGTCGTGGGGCACTCGCTGGACGCGGCCACCGTCATGGTCGAGCTGCGGCACGCGCTGCGCGCCTACTGCCTCACCGAGAGCGACCCGGCCGCCCTCGCCGAACGGCTCGACAAGCTGCTCCAGCACTACCACGCCGAGGTCACGGCCACCGTCTGCCTCGCCCTGATCGATCCGCGCACCGGGCGCACCCGGATCGCCAACGCCGGGCACATCCCGCCGCTGATACTGGGCGAGGACGGCAGCGCGGAGTACGTCAAAGCGTCCGGTCCGCTGCTCGGGGTGGGCCTGCCGCACCCGCCGCCCACCGAGGTGGTCCTCGCGCCGACGGACCGGCTCCTCATGGTCACCGACGGCCTCGTCGAGACCCGCGGCACCGACCTCGCGGTCTCCATGGAGCACCTCAGGGCCGCCGCCGGCGGCGCCCTGCCCGGCCTCGAGGCCCTGTGCGACACCCTGCTGGCCTGCTTCGGCCGGGACCGCGAGGACGACATCGCACTGCTCGCGCTGAGCCTGTCCAACTAGCGGCCGTCTCGCCGCCGACAGCCGCCCGCGGCGCCCCGCCGGCATTCCCCCCGGCATTCGTCGGGGCCCGCCAACGTGCCTTGTGCGCACCGGATGTGAGGTGGCGGGTCGCCGCAGGCCGGCGGCCGGCACGACGGAATCGGGCAGAACCGGGCGCAAGCGAGCGGATTCGAAAAGCAGGCGGGAAACGGCACGGGATATTCCGCGGCGATTGCGTTCGCTATGGCCATGGCTGTCACTACTCGTGCTCGATTCGCCGCTAGATCGAATTCATGGGACGGCGGCCAATGGGGGCGTATACGGACCTCCTTGCCGTCCTGTGCGCGGGATTCGCTGGGAGAGTTGAGGTCGGCGGGCAGCCATGGGTCCCCTGAATCTCTCCCTATCACCGCGATTTGATTCAGAGTTAATTGGTGCACACGGTTTCTTTTTCTCGGGTGCGGGCCGAGATGCCGTCGAACGCGTGGATTATTTTCCGGAACGCCGACATTCATACGCCTCCGTTCGCGCCGGACTGCGCCGTCCATTGCCGGTGCAACACCGTGCGCTCACTGAATCAAGTGACGTCCGGCAGGCGGCTGTTGTACGTTTCTTCTCGCCGAAGAGAAATTCCAACCAGCGGTTCTCGCCGGTGAGAGGGACACGTATGACGAGCCATGCAACCGGAGTCGATCTCGGAATTCTACTCAGCCGCGCGTTACAGACCACAGGTGCCGGCGCGCGTTGGACGACCGACGCGGACGAGATGTGGTGCCGCCTCACACACCAGTCCGGCATGCGACGTCGGCAGGGCTGGAAATTGCATGTGTCGGCGACGGCCGCCTCCGCGCCGGAAGTGCTCGAGAAGGCGCTGGACGTGCTGTTGCGCGAGGAATCGGGATTCAAGTTCGTCCGGTCGCTCGAACAGGTGGGCGCGCTCAATTCCCGTGCCACGCCACGAGGAAGCTCGGGCAAGTTCATCACCGTGTACCCGTCCTCCGACGCCGATGCCGCACGACTGGCGCTGGCGCTGCACGAGGCCACGGCGGGACTGGCCGGCCCCCGGATCCTGTCCGACCAGCCATATGCCCCCAACAGCCTGGTGCACTACCGCTACGGTGCCTTCGTCGGCCGGCGGCGGCTTTCGGAACAGGGCCTGCTGGTGTGGTTCATCGAGGACCCCGACGGCAATCCCGTGGAGGACAAACGCACGGGGCGGTATTCCCCGCCCCCCTGGGCGGTCAGCCCCTTTCCCGCCCCGGTGCCACTGCCACCGCGAAAGGAGAGGACGGCACCCGGCCCGGTGCTGCTCGGCGGCCGCTTCTCGGTACGGGAGGCGATCCGGCACACCAACAAGGGCGGTGTCTACCGGGGCACCGACGTCACCACGGGCGCACCCGTGGTGATCAAGGAGGCCCGGCCGCACGTCGAGGGCGACGCCGCCGGCTCCGACGTCCGTGACTGGCTGCGGGCCGAGGCGAGGACGCTGGAGAAGCTCAAGGGCACGGGGCTCGCGCCGGAGCCGCTCGCGATGTTCGAGACGGGCGGGCACCTGTTCCTCGCCCAGGAGGAAGTGCCGGGCGTACCCCTGCGCACCTGGGTCGCCGAACGCTTCCGCGACGTCGGCGGCGAACGCTACCGGGCGGACGCGCTCGCCCAGGCCGGGCGCCTGGTGGAACTGGTCGCGGCGGCCCATGCCCACGGCTGCGTCCTCCGCGACTTCACCCCCGGCAACGTCATGGTCCGCCCCGACGGCGAACTGCGCCTCATCGACCTGGAGCTCGCCGTCCTCGAGGACGACGTCCCGCTCCCGACCCGGGTCGGGACCCCGGGCTTCAGCGCCCCCGAGCGGCTGGCGGACGCCCCGGTCTCCCCGACGGCCGACTACTACAGCCTCGGCGCCACCGTGTGCTTCGTGCTCGCCGGGAAGGTACCGAACCTGCTGCCCGAGGAACCGGCCGCCAGGACCGCCGAGCAGCGGTTCGCCGAGTGGCTCGCCGCCTGCGACGAAACGTTGCGGCTTCCGGACGGCCTGCGCGAGATGATCCTCGAACTGACGAAGGACGGGCCGGGCGACCGCTGGGATCCCGCCAGGGCGCGTACGGCGCTGCGCGGCGCGGACCCGGCGCGGCCGGGGCGGACCACCGCCGGGCCGCCCCGAACGGCCGGTCCGGCCGGTCCGGATGATCCGGACACGGGGCCGCAGGCCGCGGTCACCGGGATGGTGGACCACCTCGTCGATTCGATGACCCCGCACGACGACCGGCGGCTGTGGCCCGTGTCCACCATGGCCGGGGAGACCGACCCCTGCACCGTGCAGCAGGGCGCGGCAGGCGTACTGGCGGTCCTGACACGGTACTTCGAGCTCACCGGCGACCCCCGCCTGCCGGACCTGATCTCCACCGCGGGCAGCTGGATCGTCGCCCGTACCGACACCCGCTCCATCCGGCCGGGCCTGCACTTCGGCGGCCGCGGGATCGCCTGGGCGCTGTACGACGCGGGACGGGTGGTCGCCGACCGCACGCTCACCAACCACGCGCTCGCCCTGGCACTGGCACCGCTGGAACCGACGCCCAGTCACGACATCACCCACGGCGGCGCGGGCAGCGGACTCGCCGCCGCCCACCTGTGGCGCCGTACCGGCGACCCGCGCCTGGCCGAACTGGTCGTCGACGCGGCCGACCGGCTGGCCGCCGCCGCACAGCCCGAACCGTCCGGAGTGAGCTGGCCCGTCCCCGCGGAAGCCGTCTCCGAGGAGGCCGGCAAACGCTACCTGGGCTTCGCGCACGGAACGGCCGGCATCGGCAGCTTCCTCCTCACCGCCGCCGCCGTCTCCGGCCGGCCGGAACACCTGGAGCTGGCCGTCGCGGCGGGAGAGCACCTGGTGGCCAACGCCGTGCTGGTCGGCCGGGCGGCCCAGTGGCCGGCCCAGGCCACGGACCCGCCCACGGCACCGTACTGGTGCCACGGTTCGGCGGGCATCGGCTCCTTCCTGGTCCGGCTCTGGCAGCGGACCGGGGACAAACGATTCGGCGATCTCGCCCGCGGCGCCGTGCACGCCGTCGTGGAACGCGCCTCCCGGGCCGCCCTCACCCAGTGCCACGGGCTGGCGGGCAACGGCGACTTCCTCCTCGACATGGCCGACGCCACCGGGGAGCCCGCCTACCGGGCGATGGCCGCGGACCTGGCCCGCCTCATCGTCTCCGAACGCGCCCACCGCGCGGCCCACGTCGTCTTCCCCAACGAGTACGGGGACGTCTCGACGAGCTGGAGCGACGGGTCCGCGGGAATCCTGGCGTTCCTCCTGAGGACCCGCCACACCGACTCCCGGCACTGGACTGTCCAGCAGCCGGGCTGAGCGGCAGGAAAACCCCCCTGCCGCTAACCGCTCACAGAAGGAGAATGTCATGGAGAACCAGGCCCTTGAGCTGCTGGCCGAACTGCACGCCCTTCCGGAGACCGACCCGGTCGACTTCGACGGCGCGTCGTACTCCGGGACCTGCGCGTGCGTCGGCCTGCTGACGCTGCTCAACACGGTCTGCGTCGGCATCAGCTGCGCGTAGCCGAGAACCTCCGGCCGGTGGCCGCCCTCGGGCGGCCACCGGCCGGAGCCGGGGCCGCTGCGGACGGCAGGCCCGCGGAAGACACCCCCGTGGACGAGGACCCGACCATGCAGCCACCCGCCGGTGACGACGCCCGCACCAGGACGCCCACGCCGACCGCCGCCGAGCCGAGCCCGCACCCGGACACCGCGCCGCGCGCGGCCCGGCGCGCGTACGCCATCAGCACGCGCGGCCTGGTCAAGAGCTACCCGGGCCCGGACGGAACCACCACCCACGCCGTTCGCGGCCTGGACCTGGACGTGTTCGAGGGCGAGACCTTCGCGTTCCTCGGCCCCAACGGGGCGGGGAAGTCCACCACCCTCGCCCTGCTGTGCGCGCTGGCCCGCCCCACCGCCGGACACGCCACGGTGGCGGGCGCCGACGTGCTCGGCCGGCCGGACCGGGTACGCGCGGCGGTCGGGATGCTCTTCCAGCACAGCGCCCTGGACCCGGACCTGACGGCCGAACAGAACCTGCACATCCACGCCCGCCTCTACGGACTGCGCCGGCGCCACGCCCGCCTGCGTGTCACCGAGATGCTCGACACGGTCGGACTGGCCGACCGGCGGCGTTCCCCGGTCCGCACCCTGTCCGGCGGCATGCGCCGCCGTCTGGAACTCGCCCGCGGCCTGCTGCACGCCCCTCGGGTGCTCTTCCTCGACGAGCCGACCACCGGACTCGACCCGCACGCCCGCGCCCAGGTCTGGGAGCACCTGCGGCTGCTGCGCGACCGGTACGGCTGCACCGTCTTCGTCACCACCCACTACCTGGAGGAGGCGGAGAACTGCGACCGCCTCGGCATCATCGACCACGGCCGGCTGGTGGCCCGGGGCACGCCCCTCGGGCTCAAGGCCGCGATCGGGGACGACCGGGTGGTGCTGCGCACCGACGACGACGCCTCGGCACGACGGGTCGTGGGCCGGACCGTGCCGCCGGGCCTCGCCGTCACCCAGGACGCCGACGGGGTGTCCCTGCGGCTGCCCGACGGCAGCGCCTGGATTCCCCGTCTGTGCGGGGCGCTGGCCGGTCAGGGCATCGCGGTGCACGCCGCGTCCGCGACGCCGCCGACGCTCGACGACGTCTTCTTCCACCACACCGGCCGCAGCATCCACGTCCCCAGCTCCCACCGGACACCGGCCGCCCCCGCGGCCGCGACCGAGGAGGCCCCGTGACCGCATCCGCCCTCCCGGCCTCGGACACCCCCGGCACCCCCGACACCCCCGTCCCCCCCGACGACCCCGGCGGCGACCGTGAGCCGGGGACCCGCCTGCGCCACGAACTGCGTGCCGTCCACGCCCTGGTCCACCGCGATCTGCTGCGCCTGTCGGCCCAGCGCGTCCACACCGCGCTGATGCTGCTGCAGCCGGTGCTCTACCTCTTCGTCCTGGGGGGCGGGCTGGCCGCCCTGGTCCCTGACTCCTCGCTGGGCGTCGGCTACCAGGCCTATCTCTTCCCGGGCATGCTGATCATGACGGTGCAGGCGCCGGCCATCGTCGTCGGTATCCGCCTGATCACCGACCGGCAGAGCGGATACCTGCGCGAACTCCTGATGGCCCCGGTCAGCCGGCCCACCCTCCTCCTCGGCAGCTGCGCCGGCGGCACCCTCGTCTCGACGGTCCAGGGCGCCGTCCTGCTCGGCCTGGCCGGCACCGTCGGCCTGCCCTACGACCCGCTTCTGCTGACACTGCTCCTCGCCGCCCTGGTCCTGGCCTCCTTCACCATCACGGCCCTGTCCCTGCTGCTGGCCGTGAGCCTGGAGCGGCCCGAGATCTTCCAGATGCTGCTGGGCCTGGTGATGATGCCGCTGCTGTTCCTCTCCGGCGGCTTCTTCCCGACGGCGAACCTGCCGGGCTGGGTCCGCACGCTGGTCGCCCTCGATCCGCTCGCCTACGGAGTGGACCTGCTCCGCCGCTGCATCGCGGCACGGGTACCGGGCCGGGCGACCACCGCCGGCATCGAGTGGTTCGGCCGGCAGCCTCCCGTGCTCCTGGAGGGCGCCCTCCTGCTGGCGGGCGGGGTCCTCGCCCTGCTCTGGGCGGCCCGCCGCTTCGGCCGCCCCGAATGAGACCTAGGCTGGGCCCAGTCGCCGCAGAACAGGAGTCCTCATGCCGCAGATCACCGTCGACTACACCGCCACCGCGGGCCCCGCCTTCGACCGGCAAGGTTTCGCCGCGGCCCTGCACCGTGCCGTGGTCGAGATCGCGGCGGCCAAGCCCGAGGCCTGCAAGACCCTGTTCCGCGCCGCCGACGAGACCGCCTACGGCTACGACACCGACGGGGCGCACGTCATCGTCCACGTGACGTTCGGTCTGCTGGCCGGGCGCACCGACGAGACGAAGGCGAAGCTGACCGAGACGACGCTGGAGCTGCTCCGCGAGCATCTGAAGCCGGAGGCCGCCGTCCTGCACGCGTCGGCCGAGGTGCGCGACCTGGACCCGTCGTACCGGAAGTACGAGGGCTAGGTCCGCAGCCGCCGGCAGTCCTCCGACTACCGCGCCACGGGGGCTGGCCGCGCAGTTCCCCGCGCCCCTTTGGGGCACGGCCCTTTCGCGGCGGTCGGGCAACGCCCCGTCAGGGGCGCGGGGAACTGCGCGGCCAGCCACGGCGGTGCTGCACCCGCCCGCCGGCA
>NZ_JBFBJI010000080.1:0-16333 GCF_040702065.1 Streptomyces sp. NPDC086777
GACGGGCCGGCCCGTCTCCTCCGCGACCGGTACTCCCGACCGCCCCGACCTGAGCCGGGAGGAATGGGCGGCCTTCACCGCTCCGACGCCGCCGGCCACCCGCGACTTCGCGCTGCGCGAGACCACGCTCGGTTTGGCCGGCGAGACCGCGGCCCCCTGGGCGGCCCTCAGCCGCCGGTTCGGCCGGATTGTCCTCGCCGACCGGCTCCGGGAGGTACGCGCCCTGTCGGGCTTCACCCGGGTGTCTCCGGACGCCGCCGTCGTCCCCGCCGACACCGCACGGTGCCTGAGGTGGCTGCCCGCCGTGGAGGTCTTCGGAGAGGGCATCTTCCTCACCCTGGACAAGAGCGAACTCGCCGCCTGGGAAGCGGACACCCGGGTCCGACGCCGGATCTCCGGCATGCGAGCCGACCTCGACCGCTCCTTCCAGAAGGACCGTCTGGAGACCTTGACCGGTCATGAGCTGTCCCCGCGATTCGTACTCCTGCACACCCTCGCGCACCTGCTGATCCGCCAGCTCTCCTTCGAATCCGGCTACACGACGGCGAGCCTGCGTGAACGTGTCTACGCGCGCCCTGAGCAGGATCAGTACGGCATCCTCGTCTACACGGCCGCAGGAGACGCGGAGGGAACCCTCGGCGGTCTCGTCCGGCAAGGTGAACCGCCCCGGCTCGCCGAGACCCTGCTCCGGATGACGGAGGCCGCGGCCTGGTGCTCGGCCGACCCGCTCTGCGCCGAGCACACCGGCCAGGGCTTCGGCAACCTCAACCGTGCGGCCTGCCACGCCTGCGCGCTGCTCCCCGAGACCAGCTGTGAGACCGGAAACACCCTCCTGGACCGCGCCCTGGTCGTCGGCGGCGAACGGGTGCCCGGCTACCTGGAGTCCATCGTCACCGCGGCCCGCGCCGTGGCCGCCGACGCCGTGGAGGAGATGTGACCGTCACCTATCTCGACCTCACCGATGAGCAGCGCTCCTGCCTCGACGATCTGCCCTTCGACGGCAACCACCTCGTCAGCGGTCCGCCGGGAAGCGGCAAGAGCCTCCTGGCGGCCCAGCGAGCCGTCATGCTCGCCCTGACGGGAACGCCGGTGGTCCTGCTGACCTATTCCAACCTCCTGCACCAGGCACTGGCCGGAGCCGTCCACGCGCTGGGTCCCGCGGACCGCAGCGTGCGGGTGCGGACCGTGCACGCCTGGCTCACCGAGTGGTACGGCGGGAAACCGCCCACCGGTCCGGACGGCTGGTTCGACTGGCCCGCCCTGTACGAGCGGGCCGCGGCCGCCGACCCGCCGCCCGGACTCACCCTCGTCGTGGACGAAGGCCAGGACCTGCCGCCGGAGTTCTACCGCCTCTGCCGACTGCTCGGAGCCCGCACGACGGTGTACGCGGACGAGTGCCAGCGTCTGACCGACACCAACTCCACACTCGCGGAGATCGCCGAGCGCCTGGGCCGCTGCGCACGCCACGAACTCGACGGCAACCACCGCAACACCCGGCAGATCGCCTCCTTCGCGGCCCACTTCCACACCGGAACCGGTCTGCCTCCGATCCCCGAACGGGACGGCCCGCCCGCACGACTGCACCGCCTTCCGCAGCGCGGGGCCGCCGACCTGGTGATGCTGCTCGCCAAGCAGCACCCGCAGCACACCATCGGCGTGATAGCCCACTCCAAGCACACGCAGTTCTCGCTGCTCGGCACACTGCAGAACAAGGCGCCCAGGCTCAAACCGCAGCTCTACACCTCCGATGCCTGGAAGGGAGGCGGCCGCTACCACCGCCTGGACCTCGGCCGTCCCGGCGTCGTCCTGGTCCATCGGAGAAGCGCCAAGGGTCTCGGCTTCGACACCGTCGTCATCCCCGACGCGCACACCGACGCCGCCACTGATCCCACCTCGGCCGCGCTGCGCATGGAGTACTACGTCATGGCCACGCGAGCCCGACGCGAACTGCATCTCGCTTACGAAGGAGCGTCCGAGCCGCCGCTGTTGGCGCAGGTAGGGTCAAGCGAGTTGCTGCGTAGCTGACCGGCGGGGAACGCCACGGCGTTGCCGAGTGCGCCGGTCGGGTCCGCCGCGAGCAGGCCGGGCCTCCAAAGTGGTCTCAAGCATCATCGGTGTGGTCCCGAAACGCCTGTAGGCATCCATTTTCTGTGACGTGACCTTTGGTGCTGAGGTCGCCGCTCTGGGCACGAGCCCGAGTTTGGAGGACGGTACAAGGACGCAACTCTTTGGGGAGGTCCCCTGCGTGATTACGACCGTATCGTCAGTGGTCAACTCCCCCCTCGGACACTCGCTATAGCGATACACGGATGAGGGCCTCGAGCTAACGGTCGCGGCCCTACCTGCGTATTCGTAACTGATCGTGATCCCGAGGGCTTCGTAGAGCGGGCTCTTCTTCTCTGCATGAACGGCCTGCACGCGTTGTGCGATGTCTCCGAGTGTCTCAGTGATTTCCTGGATCTGGTCGGCGCTGAGGGGAGTTTCCTTCGTTCGAGTGGCGGCTGGCGGTGTGTCGAGCTCCTTGCGTGCTGCCTCCTTGTCCGCCTGCGCTTCGTTGAACCATTGGGTGACGACGGCGGGGTCGGCGCCGGCTTCGAGGGCGGCCTGGTAGCGGGCGGGAGGCCGCTCGCACTCCTTGACCATTTTGTGGGCCTGAGCCTGCTGCGGAGTGAGCGTCTCGGCCGCGTTCGCTGCCGCGCTGGCTTGGGCGAGGGCGGTGAGGGTGGCGGCGAGCCGGTCGGGGGTGAAGGCTTTCGCGATCCACCGGTCCAGAGCCCGGCACAGCACGTCTTCCCGGAGGTAGACGGTCCGGGGGGGATCCATGCCGGGGTGGAGGGACTGTTCCTGTTCCTTGAACTCGCAGCGGTAGTAGACGGTGTTGCGGATCGTCGCGGGTTGCATCTTGCGCCCGCACGTTACACATCGCACGCGTCCGCGCAGTGCGTACGCTCGTTGCCCCCGCTGTTGTCGGCCGGGGCGTTCGAGGCGCTGCGGCATGCGGGCGTGCTGCTGACGGATCTTCTTGACGGTGTCGAAGAGCTTGGTGGTGACGATGGCCTCGTGAGCGGTGTCATTGGACCAGACCCACTGTTCGGCCGGGTTGTGTGTCATGCGGGCGCGGTGGCCGAGGGTGACGTCGTCGATGTCGTAGAGGTGCTCCTCCTTGCGCTGTTTGTTCGAGATCTCGCAGCCGGTGTAGCGGGGGTTGATGAGGTTCCGCTCTGACGGCTCCGGCCTGCCATGCGGTCTTCTTGCGGTGGGGGTTGCGGGCGGCGTCGTGGGCGGAGGGGCAGGGGGAGGCCTTCCCGGGTGAGCTGGGAGGCGATGGCCCTGTCGCTCATGCCGTCGATGTACATCTGGAAGATCCGGGCCACGCTGGGGGCCGCCGCGGGGTCGGGTTCCAGGCGGTGGATCCGCTGTCCTTGTCACTGCCGAGAATCTCGTTCGTGCAGGTCAGGCCGCATGCTGGTACTCGTGGAGGGTGCCGCCGAGGCGGTCGCGTCGTCGTATGTCGAGGTGGGCTGTAGCGTCCGGGTCGGTGATCGGCGGAGGCAGGGGGTGCAGCGGGCGGGCGTCTGAGATGCCCTGGTGGGGCCGGTGGGAGTTGTAGTGCTGTTCGAACTCGCGCAGGGCGTGAAGCAGGTGGCGCTGGTTCCAGACCAGGGTGCGGTCCAGCAGTTCGCGTCGGCAGGTTTGCACCCAGCGTTCCATGAGCGCGTTCATCCGCGGCATCCGGATCCCGCTGAGTACGACCTCGATCCCCGCATCCTCAAGGACGGTGTCGAACAGGGCGGGGTACTTCCCGTCACGGTCGCGGATCATGAACCGGGCCCGGCAGCCAGCATCCTCGAGATCCATAACGAGGTTCCTGGCGGCCTGCGCCACCGAGGAGGCGGTCGGGTGCGCCGTCGCGCCCAGGACGCGGATGCGCCAGCTGGTGTGCTCGAGCACGGCGAACACGTACAGCCGCGCCCCGGACAGAGTGATGGTCTCGAACAAGTCGCAGGCCAGCAGGGCATCGGCCTGGGAGCGCAGGAAACCGGCCAGGTCGTCACGGCGCGTTCGGGCGCCGGGTCGAACCCGGCATCCTTCAGGATCTCCCACGCGGTGGAGGCGGCCACCTGCACGCCCAGGACGAGCAGCTCACCGTGAATGCGCCGATATCCCCTCCCGGGATTCTCCCTCGCCAGGCGCAGGATGAGAGCGCGGATCGAGCGCACCATGCGTGGCCATCCCGAACGTTTTGGACGGGAACGGGTCGCATGGTGGCGCGAGACCAGGTCACAGTGCCAGTGCAGCCCAGTGTCCGGGCGCACCAGCAGCCGTGCCCGGCGCAGCACACCGCGCGGGAGCCGGTGCAGTAGCGCGGCCAGGAACACCCGGTCACTCGGGGCGAACCGCACCCGATCCCGGCCGAGCTGGCGTTCCAGCACGGTGATCTGATGACGCAGCGCGAGGATCTCCGCGTCCTTGTCCTGGTTGCTCACCGGCAGCACCCGCAGCAGGGCGAACATGTTCGTCACATCCAGATAGGCAAGTCGAAGCAGCACGACAGATCATCCTGCCGGGGCACTCACCAGGTGCCCAGAGCACCCGCTCGAGCGCCCGTGCTCGACACCACCCGTACACCAGACCCCACCAGGACGGATGAGTCTTTTGGCAGGCGCAAGGTCAGTCCTCATCCGGGATTGCCCTGGCGCCGTCACGGCCGGTCATCTGAACGAAAATCGGGTTGCCCAAGGTCGCCGAGGACTCCGTGCGATCCGCTTCGTCGGACGCGCCGTCGGCACGTAGCACCCGGATCAAGTCGTGAAGAACGGCAGCCTCATTCCACTCGTATGCCCCGCCCCGGTAGATAGCCAGCGCCGCCTCCAGGTCGCTGCGCGCCTCGTTAAGCTGTCCTAGTTCGCGGTGGGCGACACCCCGCAGATGCCTGGCCATGGACTCCGCATACGCGTCGCCGGCTTGTCGCGTCACGTCGACCGCTTCTGTGAGGGGTGCCACCGCCTCGCCCGGACGGCCCTGACGCAAGTGCAGCCAGCCGACGTCCCGCTGAGTGTGGCTGTACCACATCTCGTTCCCGAGCTGTTGGAACAAATCGAGAGCCGTTCGTGCCGACGCCCAGGCGTCGTCGAAGCGTCCCATGCCCGCGTGTACGCGGATCCGCGCATTGGCGATGCGGCCAATCCACAGCTGCTCGCCCATGGGGCCGAAGATATCTTCGGCCCTGTCGTAGGCAGCCAGCGCTTCCTGGCGGCGGGCGAGCAGTCGATAGATCTTGCCCAGCGCATAGCGGCTCGCCCCTTCCCAGACCCTGTCGTTGAGGATCTGGAAGTCGTGGACGGCCTGCTCCAGGAACGGGACGGCCTCCTCGGGCCTGCGCAAGTATCCGAGAGTCTCGGCCAAGGTACGCCGAAGGCGCGCCTGCGCCCTTCTGTCCCTGAACTCCTCGGCCAGTCGCAATGCCTCCCGCTGGCTCTCCTCCGCCTTCTCGGGTTGTCCTCGCCACCTCTGGAACTCGCCTAGCTTCTCCAACGAGGACAGCAAGTGCCATTGGTCGTTCTCCGCGCGCAGTTTCTGCACGGCCGTGCTCATGTGGCTCAGCGCCGCCGGATAGTCGCTTTTGGCTGCGTAGGCACGTGCCACAACCATCCGGTCCCGCGCTGGCAGCGTGGCGGCCGGATCGGGAGACCTGCCGGGCAGGCACAGGTCCAAGACCGTGTCCGGCATTCCGTTCCCCAGGGCGGCGACGGCGCGTCCGCGGCGCAGGCTCCGGACCACCCGGGCCCGCTGCTCCGCCCCCTCGTCGAAGAGCCACTGGGCGGACGCCGATGGGAGGTTCAGGTCGTCAAGGAAGTACGAGAGGCCCTCGGCGATCTCAGCGCCCTCGGGCTCCATGCCCAGGCGCCGGGCACGGGTGATCGCCCACTTGATCCGCTCGATCTCCTCCGCCACCCAAGGCCCGGCGGTCTCCTGGTCCAGGTTTCCTGCGCGTTCCGGCGACGCCTCCGCGCGGAGTTCCGGGGCACGGCTGACAGCCAGGTACACGATCGCCTCACGGTAGGCCCGCACCAGACGTTCCTCAGCGGTACGGCGCTCTTCCGGAGGGAGGGCCTCGTACTGCTCGGTCGCGAAGACGCGCACCAGGTCATGGAAGCGGTAGCCGGGCCCCGAGCCCTCGCTCCCATGCGCCTCCATCAGGCCTACAGCGACGAGTTCGTCGGAGACGCGTCCAACGACTGATGCGGTTGGCAGACACGACCCGACATGCCAGTCCGTCAGTTTTCCCGCAGGCAGGGAGGACATCAGCCCAACCGCCCGTCGGATAGCCTCCGGCAGGTCTCGGTATGTAAGAGACAGGCATGCTTGGAGGCTCAGGTCTTCGTAGACCAGCTCGTGCAACCGCGCGCGCTCGTCTTCGAGCCTCGCGCGCATCTGCCGGAGTGTCAGGTCTTCCCGCATCGCGATCTTTCCGCCTACGATGCGCAGCGCTAGCGGAAGTCTGCCGCAGAACTGCACGATCTCCAGGGCCGCGGCGGGATCCGCAATCACTCGTTCCCGGCCTGCGTGTGCGCTGAGTACCTCCAGCGCCTGGTCTTCATCAGGCAGCTGCACCTTCACCCGGTGGCGCCTGGTGATGTTTCCTGCTGACAGAGCCTTTCTGCTCGTCACGAGCACTGAGCAACCGGCACCCACGGGCAGAAGCGGCTGGATCTGTGCAGTGCTGTGCGCATTGTCGAGCATGACCAGCAGTCGCAGGTTGTTTGTGAGGCTGCGGAAGAGGGCAGCCCGATCGTCCGTCGTGCGGGGCATGTCGCCCTGGGCCGTCCCCAAGCTCCGGACGAACTCGCCCAGAACCTCCCCACTCTCGCGAGGTATGTCGGCGTCGCCGCGCAGGTCGACGTAAAGTTGCCCATCTGGGTAGTACTGTTTGACGCGGTGCGCCGCGTGCAGGGCGAGAGCCGTCTTCCCTGTACCAGCCGCGCCATGGACGACGATCACGGTGGCCTGCCCAGCCGCCGGGTCTCCTGGCAGCGCGCCGCTCCCAGGAGTCGGCACATCTCGGAGCCGCTCAACAAGGCCGCTGCTCAGGACGTCACGTCCGACCAGCACGTGCTCCTGGGGCAGTTGATGGCGCAACTCCAGACCGGCCCGCGCCGACTCAGCCACGTCGTCTGCCGTGTGGTGGTGGTACATGACCGCTGACAGGCCGCCTACCAGCACGGCAGCGCCTGCGAAGGTGCCCAGCGCCAAATTGTCCTTCAAGAAGCCGTAGACCAGATCCTTGGACATCCCACCAACGGCCACGACTCCCGCAGCACTTGCCAGGAGAAGCCGCTTACGACGGGTCTGAACGCGAATCGGCACCTTGTCTCCCCCGAAGTCAACGGGCTGGATGAGCGCACCGTTCACTCGCCTTTGACGTTTGGAAGCGCACAATCGAGACAGTGCGCCGTCCCGGGTTTGCATCGAGTACCTGTCGACCCAGGCTGTTCAACGCGGCCAGGAGCTTCAGGTCGCTGCTCTCGTCAATATCTCAGCTGTTTGTACCGTGCCGTTCTCGTCGCGTACCGGGTGAAGGTGCCGTTCCAACAGCGGAGTGCGGGCGTCGGACAGACCGTCGTAGTAGCGGTGTTCGGGTGCTGGACGACTCGGCAGTTGGGCAGGCCGTGTAGGCTGTAGTGAAGGCCCGTGCCGTGTGACAAGAGCCCTCACCGAAGTGCAGAAGGCAGGTCACCCTGCGGTGTTCATGCGGTCAGCCGCGGCCGTCGCATGCCTTACAGTCGCCGCTGCCGCGACAGCTGTCGCACTTCCACACGCCGCGGTAGCCGGATCCGTCGCAGGTGGTGCACTTCCCGTTGCCCTTGCAGCGCTGGCACTTGTTCCACATGGTGAGTCCTCTCTTCGTAACTGCCTTGTTGTTGGCTAAATGTTGTGGGCTGGAGGTGACGTCTGGTCAGCTGCGGCGAGATTGTGGACTTGTCTTCGCCCCTACGCCGTCGGCACGTGCTGATCGACCCTCGAACGGGCCCGTGGCGTCGTCACGGTGGACGAGCATCAGACCGTCCTCGTGCCGGCTGACCCGAATTGATCCCGGGGCATTTTTTCGGATGGAACTCGGCATACAGGAAGTGCTGCGACCAGCGCCACCGGTCACAGAACCGCTCCATGCCGGAGTAACTCCACACCGACGATCCCGGCGCCGATTGGGCCATTTCAGCCCACTGCCCCTTGACCACTGCCTTCTCAAGGCGGATCGAGCCCGCCTTGTCAAGCGTGGCAGCGTCGGAACTGCCGAAAAGCTCGCCGACCGACTGCGCGCACGTCCCTGTCGCCCGATCCTCCAGCCCCTTGCCGGAAGTCCGGGGTCATAAGGGCGCAAACGGTCTTGCCGCTGTGCAGGCGAACGGCCGTGGTCGTTGCCTGCCACGTATCGCGCACACCGGCTTCGCCCTCAGCGGATCCGACGTCGGAGACGGAGGCCGAGTTGGCCTCAGCAGCCCGGTAGGCGGTGCCTCCGGCACCGGTAAACAGGACCACAGCCGCGATCCCCTAAAAGTTGACCTTCGTCTTGTTCCGGTTGTGGGTGAGCCGACCAACGCTGCCGGCCGCGATGCAGCCATGGTCGGCGGTGACGGTGGTGTTGCCGACAGGGTCACGTGGTGTGGCATTGGGGCCTGCGGGAGCTCCGGGTTTGGTCAGCCCTGGTCCGAACCCGGCTGCTGAGGGTTTGGGGCTGACCCGAGCGTCACGTTCCCCATCCTCCACGAGGCTGCCGAACCGCCCTCTGCGTGGATGTTCACGTTCCCGCCGACCGCCTGACCATCACTCGACGCGGACAATCCGTCTGCGGATCTGGTGCCTGCTCCGGCTTGAAGTTCCTCGATCAGCTTCTCCAGTGCCTCGGCGAAGGCCCCGTCCCGCTCAGCCGCGTCCGTGAGAGCGACTGCCAGTCGCCGTCGCGTGAGTTCCGAGGGTTCCGTCTCCCCAGCCTCGGCCTCCTCGCGGGCACGTTTCAGTGCAGGGTCCTGCCCGAGTTTGCGGCCGACCAGGTCGTGCAGCCGGTCCATTCCGATGGGCAGGTTGCGGGCGATCTCCGCATCGGCGCGGCTTGCCACCCGGCGGCTCTTGGCCACCAGCCAGGCGAACACGTACCCGGCCGCGATTTCCACACCGGTCACCGCAACCTCCTGAAAACAGACGTCCCACTGCCGATACGCCCGTTCCGACAGCCGGAAGCGGCGCATCGGCCCTCTCGCGCGCCGGGGACGCGAACTGCTCCTGCTCCTCGGCCGGACGTTCGACCGATACGGGAAGCACCAAGTGCGCGTAGGCGCTGAGACTCCTGCACTGAGCGTCCCGCGAGTCGACCAACAATCGTGCTGTCGGCCGGCAAGTCCCAAGTGGTCCTCGGCTCGCTGGTGAACCGTTGGTCCCCCGAGATCGCCGCCACGACCAGTTCGCCGTACTCGGCATCCGACGGATTCGTGGACTCCGTCGTTCTTGCATCCATGCCCCTGTGGTCTCCATTTCCTACTTGTGAGGATTGCCTGCGGACGACCCGACGGCCGTCAACCGCACGCGCCTCTGCCTGCCCTCTTTGGGCTGGCTGCGTGGCCACATCACGACAGTGCACGACAAGTCCGAGGCACCCTGCCTCGACCTTGGCTGCTCAGCGGAGCGGTTGGCCTTGAGCATCGGAGACGGCGAGGGTTGTTCGCCACTCTGCGTGAGCAGTCATAATCAACCGAACAATCTGAACGTCGGGGGAGGTGGACAGATTTGGCAGGCAGGCCGGGGCGTCGGGAACAGCCGCTCGATCCACAGGCGGGTCCGCTGGAATGCTTCGCGCTAGGGCTGCGCGCGCTCCGTGAGAGGGCCGGACTCACCTACTCGGAGATGGCCGATTCGGCCCACTTCTCTCCCAGTACGCTGTCTCAGGCAGCCGCTGGGCGGCGGCTGCCCACACGAGAGGTTCTCCGTGCCTATGTCCGCGCCTGCGGCGGGGATCCGGGCTCGTGGGACGAGCATTGGGAGCGGGTACAGCATGATCTGTACGGGTCCGAGACGCGCAGGAACGCTGCCCGCGTCCTCCCGTACGACTTCGGCCATGCGGAAGCCACCAGTTTCGTGGGCCGCGAATCTGAGTTGGCCGCCGGCGGCGAGCTGCTGGAGCGGTGCCGGCTGGTCACGCTGGTCGGGATCGGCGGCGTGGGTAAGACGCGGTTGGCCAAGCAACTCGTCCGCGAGGTGGCCGAGCGATTCACGGACGGCACGTACTGTGCGGAGCTGGCCGACCTCGGCGGTGACCACGCCGTCGTCGAAGCGGTCGCCTCCGCCGTCGGCGTGGTTGCCGGGGCAAGGCAGGACCCCTTGTCCGCGCTTGCCGGGGCGCTGCGGGGACGTAGTGTCCTCCTCCTGCTCGACAACTGTGAGCACGTGCTGGACGGATGCGTACGCACCGTCCGTGACTTGCTCGCGCTCTTGCCGGAACTGCGCATCCTCGCCACCAGCCGGCAGCCCCTCAATATCGGTGCCGAGCATGTGTTGCAGGTGAGGCCGCTGGGCCTGCCTGCCTTGACGGAGGGGCGCCTGCACGAGGCAGATGTCACGGACGAAGGCCCCGTGACCTCTCCGGCCATGACTCTCTTCGTGGACCGTGCCGAGGCTGCCACCCCGGGTTTTCGGGGCACCGAGGTGAACCGGCATACCCTTGCTCGCGTGTGCTGGAGGCTGGACGGCCTGCCCCTCGCCCTGGAGATCGCCGCACGACGGCTGCGTACCCTGACCCTTGACGAACTTCTGGAACGGCTCGACCAGCGGTTCCGCCTGCTCGGCCCCGGCGGTGGCGACCGTACGGCACATCCTCGCCACCAGGCGCTGCGCGCAGTCTTCGACTGGAGCTACGAGTTGTGCACTGAAGCCGAGCGAACGGCCTGGCAGCAACTTTCGCTGTGTTCCGGCGGTGTGCTGCTCACCGATGCCGAGCAACTCTGCGGACGCGCCGAAGAAGGCGAATCCCCCGATGACGCCGCAACCGAAGGCGCTTTCGAAGCCTTGGCTGGGCTCGTGGACCAGTCGCTCCTCGCCAGCGTCGAAACAGGTGGTCGCACTCGCCTGCACATGCTCGAAACCGTCCGTGCATACGGGCAGGAACGGCTGGTGGAAAGCGGTCGGGCGCAGCTCGCCCTGCGTCGCCATCGTGCGTGGTACCTCAACCTTGCCGCACAGGCCGGAATCGCTTACGGCTCTTCAGAACAGGCCGAGTGGCTGCGTCGCCTGCGTGCCGAGCACCCCAACCTGCGGCAGATCGTCACCACGTCACCGCCGACCGGTGAGCCTGCGGAGGCCGTATTACGCGCGTCTCTCGGTTTCTGGCTGCACTGTCTGACGTCCGCCAATGTGGGCGAGGGCGCCCACTGGATGCGAACGGTCCTCGAACGACATCCGCAGCCTCCCTCCCCCGAGGCCACTGGCACATGGTGCCAAGCCGCATGGGTGGCCGGTTTCTTACTACTCCTCCACGGAGACCACGACAGCACCCACGAGGTGATCAGCCGCAGCGAACAAGCGCTGGCCGACATGCCCGCCGCGTCCGGCAGTGCAAATCCCTCGGCGCACCGGGCGACCAAGGCCGAACTCACTGCTGCCTTCCTGCAGCTGAGGAGCTTGGCAGCTCTGGTCACCGGGGACACGGAGACCACAGCACGGCACGCGAACTCTTCCCTGGCAAGCGGGCACTGGTTCGCCCCGCTGTTGACACAGCAGCAGTGCATCGCCCAACTCGGCTTCGCCGCAGTTCTCCAAGGCGAGCGGACTCGCTCCACCCCCCTGCTCGAACAGGCCCTGGCGATGTCCGAGGCCCAAGGAAACACGTGGCACCAGTGCTACCTGCTATGGGCCCTTGCCGTCGACCACGGTGAAGCCGGGCAACCGGAAACCGCCCTGCAACTCCTCCACCGTGCGCTCCGGCACACCAGGAAGATCGACGAGTACCTGGGAGAAGCAACACTCAGCGAAACTCTGGCCTGGCTGCTCTCCTCCTATGGCGACGCACGCTCGGCAGCGGTCCTGCTGGGAGCCGTGGACCGCGTGTGGCACCCGTCCGGCACTCCTCGGCTCTTCGGGTTCGCCCTCCTGACCGCCCACCGGGAACGCGGTCTCGAAAACGCCCGTAGGTCACTCGGCGAGATCGAGTACACCCGTGCGTACCAGGAAGGCCAACGCCTCGGTCTGCGCCAGGCCCTGGAGAAGACGCTCCGGGAAAACGAGTTTTTCCGCCAAGGCGCTGTTCCAGCGACGGCACATGGTGATGACTCCAGAACAGAGCAGGACGCACAAGAGTGAACTGGCGGTTATGCCCCCCTGGGGGACGATGGTGCCCGTCCGCCTGAGTCGGACGTCGCCCGTTCGGTTGACGTGTTTTGGAGTGTCGAAAGCGCGGACCGAGGCGGAAGCCGCTGAAGCCCGGGTTCCCGGTCATCCCCGCAGCAGATCGGCCGTCTCGACATACGTAGGCGTGAACGCCTGGGCGGCTTCCTTCACGAGTACGAACGTGCCGTATGTCCCCACAGAGGAGTTGACATCCACCACAAATTCACGATCAAGGGGGTTATTCGGAGTCACTGCTGACTTCGGACCAAAGTCAGTCTCGTCACGCTACGCAACCGCAGTGCATTGCCCGGCCGGTTCGCCGACTCCGTCACCTTGCGCGGTGACGAGGACGACGAGTCCGGGAGCCCGGAACGGCAACCGGGCCCGGCGGTAGGCTCCCGTCATGCCGATCATCGAATACCGGGGCGAGAGCGCGAACTTGAAGGTGCTGGCACGGGAGATCGAGGCGGATCCACATCTTGCCGGAAAGTGCTCTCTCACCCTCACGCCCCTGCGCCAGGACAGGCGCGACTCCTTACGTCACGCGAACTGGGCGGAGATCACCGTCTCGGTCGCCTCCGGACTGGCCACGAACGCGGTGTACGACGCGCTGAAGGCATTGGTAGAGCGGGCGCGTGACCGTGGACCCGTGGACGAGGTGGTCCCACGTCCGGAGGGCGGCAACGGCGAGGAGGCGGACGGCACCGAAATGGCGGCGGAGCGGTGACCGTACACTCCCCGCGCCTGCGGAACTCCAGCGGTGCCGAGCTGAATCTGCGCAGCCAGATCCTTTTCCAGGACCCGACCCGCACCCGTACCAAAGACCTCGTCACGGCGGTCGGCTCCTGGCACAAGACCTACGTCCACGAGAGCAGCCACTGGGCGCGGTACCACGGATCCACTGTTGGCATCCTGCTGAGCCTGCTGCGGCGATCGAGGGACCAGCTGGCCGCGTACACGATCTCCCACTTGAGCCAGCGACAAGCGGGGGATCTCCACGAGGGCCGGAGGGGCGGACGGCCCTTCCTCTCCTTCAAGCGTTACCCCCAGCACACCGGTGGGGAGTTGAGATACAACGAGCTGGACTGGCTCAATCTCTACTACGCCTACTACGTTCTGCTGGACCCTGCGGGCTTGACAGGGTTCGATTTCACGACCTGGGAGACGCGGGCGGCGTTCGAGAACTCATTGCAAGACACTTGGCGCCAGAGCGCGGGCGTGGAGATGGTCGAGCGTCCCGAGGACACGCCTGTCAGCGTCATGGGGCCCCTGAAGCTCGTGCACACCTCCGAGGGGCAGCTCACCACCCGCCTCCTGTTCGAGTGCGCGGCGGTGATCGACGAGCTCTTCCAGTTCGAGGGCGCTTTCATGCGCATGACCGACCCGACACTGCGGGAGCTCCTGCTGGAGGAGATGAGCGGCGAGTACGGGCTTCCGTGGCGTCTGGCGAGTGCTCTGGCGGGGCGGAATCTCGGCGGGAGCGTCGTCCTGGCCCTCATCGACTTCGCGCTGAACCCGGTTGTGCCGGGCCTGACCTCCGCCGACCCGACCGTCGACTGGAGGGAGCTGTACCCTCCCCACCGCTTCGTTGCGGCGGCGAAGGCGATGGCGGACTGGGAAAGCGACCTGGAATTCCAGTATCCGAGCCATGAGGTGACGGTTCACTTCCAGCACACGCTGGCCAAGCGCAGCGGGCTCCGGATGGGACGCGTGGTGTCCCGCCCGTCCGGCCTCTCCACGCTGCGGGAGGCGGCCACGATACCTATGCACCTCGCCGACCGAACCCCTGCTGTTTCCCTCATGTGCGCCTCACATCTGCTCGACCTCCGCGAGGAGGATGTCTGCGCGCTTTCCCACTACGGCGTCAACTTCCTGGGCGACCGGGCGGTCAGGTTCGTGGACCCCGACCGGGACATGTGGTGGCTGTTCCCCGTGTTCCAGGTAAGCCAGGGTGAGTACCGGTGGCCGGCGGAGCACGTGACCCTCGACGAGGCCACGGACCTGCTGATAGGAGCCGCTGTGGCGTCGGCGTACGACGACATCCTGTACGGCATCGGCCCCCTCGCCTCCGACCACCTTCCCCATACTCCCTTCGAGGACCGCGGAGAAGTCGAGGCACTGAACAAGGCACTCAAGGACTCGACGGGCCTGGACATGGGCTGGCGTCAGTCCTGATCACCCCCGCGCTCGATCGAGGGGCCTGACTCCCGGCACACCTCATCAGAGGCAGAACTTCCCTTGCACCACCACGACCCTATCGTCAGTGGTCAACTCGCCCCTCGGATACAACGAACAATGAACAGAGTTGACACCCGGCTGCGGCCTTAGGCCCGGGCGGGTGTTTGGCGTTGGGGGGTCGTCCGGCGGGCCGGGATGTCGAGGCGTCTCGCCGTGCGTCGGTCACCCGGCGGGATCGAGCACCACCGGAAGCTCCGCGAGGCCGCGGAAGGCCGGGAAGGGAACCTCCAGCCACCGTGCCCCGGCCCGCGGGTCGGCCAGGGTCATCCTCGGGAACCGGTCGCACAGGACGGTGAGTGCCAGCTGCATCTCCAGCCGGGCCAGCGGGGCTCCCACGCAGTAGTGGCTGCCGTGGCCGAACCCCAGGTGCGCGTCCTGCGCGTTGCCCGGACGCATCACGTTCAACTCGTCCGGGGCGTCGAACTTCCGCGGATCGCGGTTGGCCGAACTGATCGCGACCTGGACCAGGGCGCCCTTGGGAATCCGGGTCCCGCCGTACTCCACGTCCTCGGTCGCGTAGCGGAACGTCGCGGTCTCCACGGAGCCGTCGTAGCGCACCAGTTCCTCGACCGCGGCACGCATCAGCTCCCCGTTCTCCCGCACGGCGCGCAGCTGTCCGGGATGGGACAGGAGGTGGTGCACGGCGTTGCCGATCAGGTACGCGGTCGTCTTGTGACCCGCGAACATCAGCAGGAACGCCGTGGAGACGAGCTCGTTCTCGGTCAGGCCGCCGTCATCGTCGCGGACCGCGGTGAGCGCGCTCAGGAGGTCGTCCCCCGGACGCCTCCGCTTCGCGGCGACGAGATCGGAGAAGTAGGCGTGCAGATCCTCCTCCGCCTTCTGCTGGGCCCGCTTGGCCTCCTCGTCGAAGCCGCTCCGAGCCACCGTGGAGGACAGGTTCTGCATCCGCGACCGCTCCTGGGGCGGTACCCCGAGCAGATCGCAGAGCACGATGATCGGCAGCG
The DNA here is from genome assembly GCF_040702065.1 of Streptomyces sp. NPDC086777. Classification (NCBI taxonomy): domain Bacteria; kingdom Bacillati; phylum Actinomycetota; class Actinomycetes; order Kitasatosporales; family Streptomycetaceae; genus Streptomyces; species Streptomyces sp. NPDC086777. The sequence continues at coordinate 15,579 of NZ_JBFBJI010000080.1, forward strand.
GGAACGCGAAGGCCGGCAGCAGGTCGAAGGGCTCCCGGACCGGGCACTCGTCGAGCAGGCTCCGCACGACGTCCTGGATCTTCGGCCGCAGAGCCTCCACCCGCCGCGGGGTGAACGCGGAGTTGACCAGCCTGCGCAGCCGCGTGTGCTTGGGCGCGTCGGAGTTGAGCATGTTGTCGTCCAGCGCGACGGACGAGTCACCGAAGATCCTCCGGTAGGCGTCCATGGCGCCGTACATGTCCTTGCTCAGCCGCGGGTCCGCCAGGGCGGCCCGCGCGTCCTCGTACCGGGTGATCAGGTACGTCTCGTTGCCGTGCGGCGGTCTCATGGGGCAGACCGGGGCCGCGTCGCGGAGCCGGCCGTAGACCGTGTGGGGGTCCCGCCGGAACTCCGGGGTGCAGCGTTCGGCCGCGGCGACGGCCTCTTGCGTGGTGGTCACGGACGACTCCTGAGGTCGAAGAGGACCTCGGCGTTGCCACCGAGGATGAGCTGCTGCGACGCCCTGTCGACCGGCAGCTTCTCGATCATGCGGATCTGCTCCTCCAGCGGCACGGCCAGCGGCGGTGAGTCGGTACCGAACAGCATCCGCTCGGGCCCCAGCACCTCGGCGTTCAGGCTCAGATGCGCCGAACTGACCGGGCTCGTGTCGACGTACATGCGCCGCAGCGCCGCCGCCGGGTCGACCGCCGGCAGCTGGGCCGCCGACCGGGGCGGGGCCGCCCCGGGCCGGCCGGCGGGCGGCGCGCCCCCGGCCC
>NZ_JBFBJI010000081.1:0-11789 GCF_040702065.1 Streptomyces sp. NPDC086777
CCAGAAGGACCTCGGGATCGAGGTGCCGGACGCCGCGATCGCCGACTACGAGCGGGTGCTCGACACCGTGGACCTGGCCTCGATCGCGGAGCGCGCCCCAGCCGCTCCCGGCTTCCCGGCCGCCGGCCACCCGGCGGCCGAAGGGCAACGACATCCGCATCCCAGTAAAATGCTGCTACCGCGAGAGCGGCCAAAGGACGGACCATGGCCAGGATCACCTGCCGCAGGATCGACGAGCAGCCGCCGGACGTGGACGGCGAGGTCGGCGAGCGCGTGCTGGTCGACCGGGTCTGGCCGGAGGGCGTGCGCCGGCAGGTCGCGCCGTTCGACGAGTGGCTGCGGGAGGTCGCACCCTCCGTCGAGCTGCAGCGCTGGTACGGCCACAACCCCGGGCAGTTCGGTGAGTTCCGCCGCCGCTACCTCTCCGAGCTGGGCGATCAGCGCCACCGGTACGCGGCCGCCCGGCTCCGGGACCTGGCCGAACGCCACAGCCTCACCCTGCTGACCGCAAGCCGGGACGTGGAGCACAGCCATACCTCGGTCCTGGCCGAATGGCTCACCCGGCCCGGCCCTCCCGGCGAGCCGCGTCCGGCTGCCGACCCTGCCCCGCCCGCCCGCACCACTCCCGGTCCGCCGCCGCCCCGGCACCGCGCCGCCCTGTCCGACGCGGTGGCCGGCCTCAACCCGGGCGCGCTCGCGTTCGTCATGGGCACCGGCATCGTCTCCACAGCCCTGTACGTCAACGGCGCCGGCACCTTCTCCGCCGTACTGCTGTGGGTGGCCCTGGCGGGTTTCGTGCTCCTGGTGCCCGCGTACGGCTGGCGGCTGCTGCGTCGGCGCGAGCGGCTCGTCGCCGATCTCCTCGGCCCGCGCGCCTTCGCGTTCCTCACCCTCGCGATCTCCGCGAACGTGCTGGCCGCACGCTTCGTGCCGGACGGCCACACGGCGGTCGCGGGGGCGTTCCTGGCGTTCGGGACGCTGGGGTGGGTGGTGCTGGACTACGGCGTCCCACTCGCGCTCGTCACCTCGCTGAGGCGGGGCCCCACGCTCGACCAGGTGAACGGCACCTGGTTCCTGTGGGCGGTGGGATCGGAGTCGGTCGCGGTCGCGGCGGCCTCGCTGGCCCGGGTGACCCCGGGACACGCACTGGCCGTCCTGGCGGTGGTGTGCTGGGCCGTCGGCCTGGTGCAGTACCTGCTGACCGCCGCGCTGGTCCTGGCCCGGCTGCTGGTCAGGCCGGTGCAGCCGGAAGGCCTCATGACGTCCGTGTGGATCTTCATGGGCGCGGCGGCGATCGCCGTGCTCGCCGGAGTCCGGCTGATCGCCCTGCCGCCCGGCAGCACCATGCTGTCGCGCCCGTTCGTCACCGGGACGGCCGTCGTCCTGTGGGCCTTCTCCAGCTGGCTGATCCCGCTCCTACTGGCACTGGGTGTCTGGCGGCACGGGCTGCGCCGTGTCCCGCTGCGGTACGAGCTCGGCTGGTGGAACCTCGTCTTCCCGGTCGGCATGTACGCGGTCACCACGCACGAGCTGGGACGCGCCACCGGGACCCCGTGGCTGACCGGCGCGGGCCGTTGGGAGGTCTGGATCGCCGCCGTGTTCTGGGCCGTCGTGTTCGCCGCCATGGTCGTCGCCAGGCTCCGGGCCCGCCCCACGGCCACCCGCGGATCCGCGGGTACGGGCCGGACCGCCCCGCCGCGACGCACGGCCCCGGCGACGCCCGAAGCGCGGCCGTAGGCACGGGTGCCCGCTGCGTCCGTGCCGCGCGGAGCGGTGGCCGGCTCCCGTCATCGGTGGGCGCCGGTCCCGCTGCCCGACGGCGTGGCGCAGGGAGTGCCAGGCGACCACCGCCCAGGCGGCGACGAGCAGCGCGTACAGGACGACGGCGACGCAGACGAACAGCTGCGAGCCGGTGCGGGCGGCGAGGGCGCTGGTGCCGGTGACGCAGGCACCGAGGGGAAAGATGAAGGACCACCAGGTCGGCGCGAAGGGCAGCCCTCTGCGGATCTCCCGTACGGTCAGCGCCGTGGCCAGCACCAGCCACAGCAGGGCGAAGCCCCAGATCCCGAGGCCGCCCAGCAGCGCCGCGACCGCGGTCCCGCGCGCGTACGGGGCGGGCAGTGCGCTCGGCGCCGCAGTGGCCAGCGACGACAGTGCCGTCACCGCCTGGTCCAGCGCGCCCACACCGATCCACACCGTGGGCACCACCGCACCAACGGGCGCTTCGTGGTGCACCAGGCGGCTGTAGACCATGGCCAGCACCAGCAGGACCGCGACCAGTCCGAGTCCGAGCATGGCGTAGCAGCCCAGCAGCAGGGCCAGCCGCACCTGGCCGGCCGCCGCCCGCGGGACGAGCAGTGCGCCTGTCGCGGCGGAGACCAACGGCGGCACCACCGGCAGCAGCCAGCCACCGAACGCCGCGTCCGGCGTGAAACGGTGCCGCGTGACCATCAGGTACGGAACCGTGCAGGCGGTGGCGAGGCCCAGCACCGTACCGGCCGACCACAGCACCCAGTCCGCGTCGACCGCCGCACGCTCCCCGACCAGCCGCCGGCCGAGGAGCAGCGTCCCGGCCCCGACGACGAGCAGCGCCATCGGCGGCGCACCGAAGAACTGCGCCAGCGCCGGATCTCCGGCATGCGCCCGCAGCCTCCGCTGCCCGGCATAGACGCCGGCGAGCACGATCAGCAGCAGCGCGGTCCCGGCCCAGACCACCGTGGCGGCAGCGTCGAGCCCGGGGAAACCGCGCGGCAGGGTGGCGGCCGCGACCGCGACGATCCCGCTGCCCATCACCGCCGCGAACCAGCCGGGACCGAGCCCGCCCCGCTCCCGGTCGTCCGCCTCGTGCGGCTGGTCACGTACCTGCGCGGACGATCCCGGGGCCGGGCCGGTCCGGGAGGGGGCTGCTTGACTGGGACTGTGGGGCGGTGTCACGGCTCGGAACGCCTTCTCTTCTCGTGTCGGATGCGTCGCCGCCCTCGACCGGCGACGGTGACCGGCCGGATCGCAGCCGACAGCCCTCGGGCCGCCACGGAGACCGGCGGCCTGTTGGCGCCCCGACGCTACGGACGAACGCGCCCCGGCCACAGCACCGCACGTGCCACGACGCCCTCACACCAGGACATCGGGCACCGGGCAGACCGTGCGGCCCACCGGCCGGACGTCCCGATGTCCTGATCCGAGCGTGTCGTGGCCATCGGTACGGCCATGACGTCACGGCAGGCGGCCGCTGAGAGCGGGTGAGGCGCCGGCACCCGGCACCTCGGCACACGACGGGACACGGCATCGTCCCGCACGGACGCCGACGACGCCCGCTACGGGCGCGGACGAGGCGTCGCCGGGCGGATGATGGTGTCCCGCTGTGGGTCCCAGTCCGTCCGGGAGGCGCACGATGAAGGACAGGCCGTCAGGCAGGAAACCGCTCCTGGTGACCGTGCTGGTCTTCCCTGGGGTTCGGCTGCTCGACGTCACCGGCCCGATCGAGGTGTTCACGACGGCCAACGACTTCGGTGGCCGCTACCGCGTGCGCACGGTCTCCCCCGACGGCGCCGACGTGGTCACCGCGTCCGGCACCGGACTGCGCGTCGACCTGGCTGCCGCGCAGGTGCAGGAGGCGAGCGACGTGGTGGTCGTCCCCGGTGGCCCCGAGTGGCCCTCCCTCGTCAAGGACGACGCCCTGCTCGACGCCATCAGGGCGCTGGACTCACTCGGCTGCCGCACCGCGTCCATCTGCACCGGAGCCTTCCTCCTCGCCGCGGCCGGACTGCTCGACGGACGCAGGGCGACCACGCACTGGCGCTTCGCCGACCAACTGGGCCTGCGCTATCCGCGGGTGACCGTGGAGGCGGACGCCCTGTTCGTGCGCGACGGCCACATCATGACCTCGGCCGGCGTCAGCGCGGGCATCGACCTCTCGCTCGCCCTGGTCGAGGAGCACCTCGGCGCCGACGTCGCCCGCGCCGTGGCCAAGGACATGGTCGTGTTCATGCAGCGGCCGGGCGGCCAGTCCCAGTTCAGTGTCCGCACCCACACGCCGCGTGCGAGGCAGGAGATGCTGCGCCGGGTCCTGGACACGGTCGCCGAGGACCCGTCCGCGCCGCACACCCTTGCCGCCATGGCCCGCCGAGCCGGTGTGAGCGCCCGCCACATGTCACGCCTGTTCCACGAGGAGATGAGCACGACCCCCGCCCGCTATGTCGAGCAGGTCCGGCTGGAAGCCGCCCGGGCGATGCTGGAGGAGGGTGACGACCCCATGGCCACGGTGGCCCGGCGCACCGGCTTCGGGTCACCCGAGTCGCTGCGCCGCGCCTTCACGCGCAACCTGGGCGTCACGCCGGGGGTCTACCGGGCACGCTTCCGGACCACGCACACCGCGGGCGACAACACCCGCTCCTGAGGACCCGGAGGTGCCCGGCGCGCACGGGACGCCGCCGGGATCCGGCGCGGCGGCCGTGCCGGACGAGACCGGTCACACCTGCTCGACGGTCCGCCCCGGCACCGGCTCCGCGAGTGCGGCCCGCCCCGATCGTCCCCGGCCCGCGCCTCCGGCGGCGTGCCGGGCGCCCGGCTCCCATGTGCCATGTCCGTATCCGAGTGCCCTGCGGCTGCTTCCACGGCCATGGAGCGGGACGCGGAGAGCGCTGGCACCGTGGGGCGCCGGATCCGGCGCCCGGAAATCCCGACAGGAGGCAGCGGTTTGACGGAGAACCTGACGGTCCCGGGCGCGGCCGGGACCGATCACGAGCAGCTGCGGGCGTTCGACGAGCCGGAGGCCGCGCCGGCGGGCCGGTCGGCCTTGCCCGGGCGTTTCTTCGACCGGCCCGCCGTCGAGGTGGCTCCCGAACTGCTGGGGGCTCTCGTGGTCTCCCGCTCGCAGGATGGTGTGACAGCGGTGCGTATCACCGAGGTGGAGGCGTACGAGGGCCCGGACGATCCGGCCTCGCACGCGTTCGGCGGCCCGAACAGGACCAACCGGGCGGAGTTCGGAGCCCCGGGCACCTTCTACGTGTACCGGACGCATGCGGTGCACCGGTGCCTGAACGCTGTCTGCGGGCCCGGCGGGCGTCCCGCCTCGGTGCTGCTGCGCGCCGGCACCGTGGTGGAGGGAGCGGACGCCGCCCAAGAACGCCGTGGGCCCGGGGTGCGGGCGCGCGATCTGGCCCGCGGCCCGGCCAACCTCGCCCGGGCGCTGGGCATCGCCGATCTGCGTCATGACGGGCGGTCGGCGTGCGACGGGGCGGCGGAGCTGTTCCTCGCGGAGCCCGCCGGGGCCGTTCCGTCCGCGCGGATCGGCCGGGGGCCGCGGACGGGGGTGGGCGGTCCTGCCGCCGGGTACCCCTGGCGCTTCTGGGTGCTGGGTGAGCCGAGCGTCAGCCCCTACCGGCCGCACCCGGGGCCCCGCAGGCGGAGGCCTGCGGCGGGCTGACCCCACCGCCCGTCCGGCGCCCGCGGGCACGGGCGCGCACACGCCCGGTACCGCTCACCTCGCCCCCGGACGGAACAGGCGACCGCACGTGCGGTTCGTACGGAGGCGCAGCCCGCGGTCCGGGCCGCCCTCGGTGACGTGACGACCGGCGTCGGCGGCCCCGGCCGGCTAGCGCCGTACCCGGGGCATGCCCAGTCCGATCCACGAGATGATCTCCCGCTGGATCTCGTTGTTGCCGCCGCCGAAGGTGAAGATGACCGCCGAGCGGTAGCCGCGTTCCAGGTCGCCGTGGAGGACCGCGCCCGCCGAGCCCTCCTTGAGCGGACCGGCCGCACCGGCCACCTCCATCAGCCAGGCGTAGGCGTCGCGGCGGGCCTCGGAGCCGTAGACCTTGACGGCGGAGGCGTCCTGCGGGGTGAGGGTGCCTTCCTGGACGGCGCTCACCATCTGCCAGTTGAGTAGCTTCATGGCGTCCAGGCGGGTGTGGGTCCGGGCGAGGTTGCGGCGCACCCAGGGCAGGTCGACGACCCGGCGGCCGTCCGTCAGTTTGGTCTCCATGGCCCAGCGCTGCACGTCGTGCAGGGCCCGGATGGCCATGGTGCCGTGGGCGGCGAGGGTGACACGCTCGTGGTTGAGCTGGTTGGTGATCAGCCGCCAGCCGCGGTTCTCCTCGCCGACCCGTCGGGAGACGGGGACGCGGATGTTCTCGTAGTAGCTGGCCGTGGTGTCGTGCGAGGCGAGCGTGTTGATGACGGTGCAGGAGTAGCCGGGCTCGGTGGTCGGCACCAGCAGCATGGTGATGCCCTTGTGCGGCGGGGCCCCGGGGTCGGTGCGGGTGGCGAGCCAGACCCAGTCGGCGGTGTCGCCGTTCGTGGTCCAGATCTTCTGGCCGTTGACGACGTACTCGTCACCGTCGCGGACGGCCCGGGTCTTCAGGGCGGCGAGGTCGGTGCCGGCGTCGGGTTCGCTGTAGCCGATGGCGAAGTCGATCTCGCCGGAGAGGATGCGGGGCAGGAAGTACGACTTCTGCTCGTCGGTGCCGTACTGCATGATCGTCGGGCCGACGGTGTTCAGCGCCATCAACGGGAGCGGTACGCCGGCCTGGGCGGCCTCGTCGAAGAAGATGAACTGTTCCATCGCGGTCAGGCCGCGGCCGCCGTACTCCTTCGGCCAGCCCACGCCGAGCCAGCCGTCGGTGCCCAGGCGGCGGACGGTCTCCCGGTAGAAGCGTTTCTGCGCGGCCGGGTCGGCGTAGCGGGCGTACGCGTTCTCCGGCACCAGGCCGGCGAAGTAGGCGCGCAGTTCGGTGCGCAGCCGCTGCTGCTCGGGCGTGTGGTCGAGGTGCACGGCGCCTCCAGGCTCCCCAAGGGCGGTCCTGACGGCGCACACCGTAGAACGTGTTCCAGAAATAGGGAATGGCGGCGGCCCGCCGCGATCGCGGTCAGGACCGGCCGGGCGCCGGCGGGCTGCCGTGCAGGAAGCCGAGCGCCCCCGGGCCCAGGACCTCCAGCAGCGGCTCGGTGAAGACGCCGTCCACGAGGACGAACGCCATCCGGGCCGCCGTGTCCGTGCGGTTCTCCCAGCGGTGGCCGGTGCCGCGCTGGATCACCACGTCCGCGGCGCGCAGCACCCGCTCGGAGCCGTCGAGGACGAGGACGACCTCGCCGGCCAGGACGATGCCGTAGTCCACGGTCTGCGTCCGGTGGGTCGGGGAGACACAGCCCGGCGGGAACTCGTTGACGCGGATCTTGGTGCCGCCGGGGCCGGTGCCGTCGGCGGCACCCGTACGCCGGCCCCTGTCAGCCGAGCGCCGCCATGAAGTCCGTGCAGGCCACGGCGCACGCCCGGCAGGCGGCCGCGCTCGACTCGGCGCCCGGACGGGCGTCGAAGGCCCGCGCGCAGTCGAGGCAGACCGTGCGGCACCACTCCAGCTGGACGCGCAGCCCGTCCGGGTCCCGGTCGGTCTCCTCGGTCAGTGCCCGGCAGGTGGTGTCGCACACCTCGGCGCACATGATGCCGGTGCGCCGCAACCGGTCCGCCTCGGTGTCGGCGGTGCCGCCGGGGTCCAGGACCCCCGCACGAAGCGCACACATCCGGGCACACTCCGTGCAGGCCTGCGCGCACGTGAAGCGGTCTTCCAGGAACCGGTACAGGTCCTGCTGAGAAGACGTCGAAGTCATACGGCCCGGGTAACCAGCCCGCGGTGCGGGCAAACGCCGCGGGTGGCCGCCGCGGCTCAGTCCTCGTCCGCGCGGACGATCACGACCGGGCAGGTGGCGTGCTGGGACACGTGCTGGCTGACGGAGCCGAGCAGCGCGCGGGCGAACCCGCCCCGGCCGCGGCTTCCGACGACGAGGGCCTCGGCGCCCTCCGCGGCCCGCAGCAGGACGTCGGTGGTGTTGCCGTGCACCAGGTGGGAGCGGACCGAGCCCGCCGCGTCCGCGCCGAGCACGTCGGTCAGCTCCTGCCGCATCCGGTCCCGGGCCTGCTCCACGTCGAGGTCCATGTCCACGGCGGGCCCCGACCATCCGTACAGTCCCGGCAGCTCCCACACGGCGACCGCCTCGACGACACCGCCGACGAATCCGGCGTACCGAAGTGCCCAGCGCAGGGCCGCGTACGAGGACGGCGATCCGTCGACGCCGACCACGATCCGCCGCCCGGTGACATCCCCGTCCATGCGTTCCACCTCTCCTCGGGCTCCCCGCGCGCCCTCCTCCGGCTCTTCTCGGGCGTCCGGCGGGCCCCTCCTCCACGCTGCGCGACGGACGGCCGCACCGCCAGAGAAGTGCGGCCGGCGGCATGACGCGGCCGGTTCGCTGCCGTGCGGGTGCGGGGGCCGGTGAATTGCGGACCGGTGGGCCCTGGTGGCCCGGGCGTTCCCGTGGTGTGCTGGAGGTGACGGGAAGGACCCCCAGTGACGCGGGGAAGCGGTCGGCCACGGCCGCGCACCGCGCAATCAGGATCCGCGAGAAGTGGATGGCGTCCTTCCCGCCCTCTCGTGGTCGGCGGGATCCGAGGAGGCGACCATGCACGACAGCCCGCACACCGTCGGCGACGTGATGACCCGGGACCCCGTGGCCGTGGGCCGCGACACCCCCTTCAAGGACGTCGTCACGCTGATGGACCGGTGGAAGGTGAGCACCCTGCCGGTACTGGAGGGCGGGGGCCGGGTGGTCGGTGTCGTGTCCGAGGCCGACCTGACCAGGGCCCGTGCGGTGACCGCCGGGGAGCTGATGAACGCGCCCGCGGTGACCGTGCACGCCGACGCCCCCGTGGCGGAGGCGGCCCGGGTCATGGCCCGGCGCGGGGTCAAGCGGCTGCCCGTCGTCGACGGTACGGGCGTCCTCAGGGGCATCGTCAGCCGCGCGGACCTGCTGAAGGTGTTCCTGCGTGCGGACGAGGAGCTGACCGAGGAGGTGCGCCGGGAGGTCGTCGACCGCCTCTTCCCGCTCTCCGCCGACCACATCAGGGTCGAGGTGACCGAGGGAGTGGTCACCCTGACGGGCTGGATCGACGGCCCGGAACCGGCACCGGTCGCCGAACGGCTGACCCGCGCCGTGGAAGGCGTGGTCGACGTCCACTGCCACCTCTGCCCGGTCTCGGTACGCGACGATCCGCACTGACCTCCTGTCGCGCGCTGTGTTCGACCAGCCACCGATTACGTCCGGTTCGCTCCGTTATGAGAGGGGTATTCCTTTGCTATGAGTACGGAACCGATGCAGCTGGCCGCTCCCAGCGGCCTACTGAGTCTCGCGCTCTTCGTGGTGGCCGTCGCCGTGCTGGCGATGCTCGCCGGGGGCTTCTGGCTGGGCAACCGGGTCAAGTACCGCGAGTCGCCCCGCCCGCGTCCCGAGGAGCAGCCGAAGCTGCCACCGGAGGGAGCTGTGCACGAGATCCGGGAGAACCGCGAGTCGGAGGAGATCCCGCTGATGCCCAAGGGCGGCCGTCCGCTCACCCCGTACGAACTCAGCAACCAGCAGACCAGGCCGAGCACGTCGAAGGACCGGCCACGCTGGAGCAAGGGCTCCAGTGGCTCGTTCGGCGGCGGCGGGCTCGGCGCCCACTGACACCTGACGATTTCTAGACAGCCCCGCGGCCCGCGTCGAGGCGACCGACACGGGCCACGTTCCCGAGGTCCTCGGCGTCCTGGCTCGGCGTGCCCGCGAACCAGGCGTCGAGGATCTCCTTGAGCACCGGCTGCGAGGTCAGCCGCAGTCCGAGGGCGAGGACGTTGGCGTCGTTCCAGCGGCGGGCGCCGTCCGCGGTGTACGCGTCGGCGCACAGGGCCGCACGGACACCGGGCACCTTGTTGGCGGCGATCGAGGCACCGGTGCCGGTCCAGCAGCACACCACGGCCTGGTCGGCGGTACCGTCGGCGACGTCGCGGGCGGCCGCCTCCGAGCAGACGGCCCACTGCGGGTCGGCCCCGGGCGCCAGTGCGCCGTACAGGCGCACGTCGTGGCCGCGCCGGCGCAACTCCTCGACGAGGAGACGGGCGACGGGTTCGTCCATGTCGGAGGAGACGGAGATGCGCATGTCCCGGAAGCCTAGCCGGTGACCGGCGGCGCCCCGGTGTCCGTGCGGGCCTCGAGCGCGGTCAGGACCGAGGACATGTCGAGGCGCGCGTTGCCCAGCCGTACGCTCTCGCCGTAGAGATCGCTGCTGAGGTCGAGCATGGGGGTGGCGATCCCGGCCGCGCGGGCCGCGTCGGCGATGAGCCTGGTGTTGGCGTAGGCGTCGGCGGTGGCGGCCTGCACCGTGAAGTCGTGGGCCGCGAGCATCGGGACCTTGACCCGGGTGATGCCGCTCGCCAGCTGGCCGGAGTCGACGACGGCACGGAAGGTCTCCAGGTCCAGGCCCTGGCGCTGGGCGAAGTGGACGGCCTCGGCGAGTGCCGCGAGCGTGGTGTCCAGGTAGAGGTTGACGGCCAGTTTCATGAGGACCCCGGAGCCGGCCGGACCGCAGTAGACGGTCTCCCGGCACATCGGGCCGAGCAGCGGCCGCACCTCCGTCACCGCGTCCGGGGCGCCGCCGAGCATCGCGACCAGCTCGCCCGCCTCGGCCGGCTTGCGCGACCCGGAGACCGGCGCCTCCACGAAGCGGCCGCCGGCGGCCTCGATGTCGGCGGCGAGCCCGCGCGCGTACCCGGGTGCCGCCGAGCCCGTCGACACGACGATCCGGCCGGCGACCAGTTTGGCGAACTCCGGGCCGCCCCGGCCCAGTACGGCATCGGTCACGGTCTCGTCGACGAGCATGACGAACACGACACGGGCGCGGGCGAAGACCTCCGCGGCGCTCGCCGCCACCCGCGCTCCGGCCGCCCGCAGCGGCTCCGCCCGTTCGGGCGTCCGGTTCCACACGACGAGCGGGGTGCCGGCCCGGGCGAGGTTGAGCGCCATGGGCTGCCCCATCACCCCGAGCCCGACGAAGCCGTACACGGGGGCACCGGCACCGCCGGTCGCTTGCGTCATCGTCACAACTCCTCGTCGTCGTGCGGTGGGTGCGGAGCACCGGCACCGTACGGCGCCCGGCGCGAAGGGCGTCAGCGGTCGGCGTCGCGGTCGGAGACGTTCACGGTGAGCAGGCGCAGCAACTGCTTGGCCATGGCGTCCTGTTCGGGTGTCAGGCCCATGGCGTCGCCGATGGCGACCGGGACGGAGCGGGCACGGTCCCGCAGCCGGGCGCCGTCCGCGGTCAGCCGGATGGCGACGGACCGCTCGTCGTCGGGGCGCCGTTCCCTGGTGACCAGGCCGCTCGCCTCCAGACGCTTCAGCAGCGGGGAGAGCGTGCTCGACTCCAGCTGCAGCGCGGCACCGAGCTCGCGCACGGACACCGAGTCCTGGTCCCAGAGGACGAGCATCACCAGGTACTGCGGATAGGTCAGCCCCAGCTCGTCCAGGAGCGGCCGGTAGCGCGCGGTCACCGCGCGGGAGGCGGCGTACAGGGCGAAGCAGAGCTGGTCGTCGAGGAGCAGCGAGCCCTCGGCCGGCTCGGCGGCGGTGCGGTCCACTTGGCGGCTCCTGGTTCCTGCGGCGTCGATGGCCTGTCCCCACCTTAGCTTTCTGGTCCTCTCGACCCCATGGAGCCCAAACTCTTCGCGCCCGATGACATCGGACACCAACGGATCGATCGATATTAAGTAGCGTACGACTTAATCGCACGCTACTCTCTATCTCGTGCCGCCATCCCGGTGAACACCGCCGGCCACCCGTGCGCGGCACCCGATCCGAGAGGCCGTCATGACCGACGCCACGCCCGTCCGCCCCGTCCTCGAACCCGCCGCGCAGGCCTTCGTCGAGGCCACCGCCAACCCGCCCTACCTCTTCGACCTCGCCCCCGCCGAGGGCCGCAAGGCCGTCGA
>NZ_JBFBJI010000082.1:0-10139 GCF_040702065.1 Streptomyces sp. NPDC086777
TTGCCCCACCCGCACGCCGCGAGCAGGTTCACAGCATTGGTGTCCATCCTGTGCCTCTTTGGCTCCCGCGTAACAGCGTCGGGGGGGCCCGGGCCCCCGCGACACACCCCCCGTGCGGAGCGGTACGGCGACCGTAAGCGGCGGATCGTCCGGAACCCATCCCAACCATCTGGGATATCCCTACAGTTGCGGATATGCCTCGACCTGCTTCCGAGCCCTCGCCAGAGTTCGCGGCGGGCCGTTCCGGTTCGTTGCGCGCCCGTTCCGGCGATCTGGTGGACGCCTTCGAGCGCCGCTCCCGCCGGCTGCTGGCCACCGCGCCCGCCTCCGGCGCCGCCCTGGAGGTGCTGGGCGCCGCCGCCCAGAGCCTGCTCCGCCAGGTGCCGGCGGACGTGTGGTGCGGGGTGCTGCTCGATCCGGCGACGCTGCTGGACACGGGCGGCCGGCACGAACAGGGCTTTCCCGAACGCGTGATGCCCAGGCTCTTCGAGATCGAACACGCCGAGCAGGCGGGCGTCGACAACATCCGGGCGCTGTCCCGCCGTAGCGAGCCGGCCAGTCTGCTGAGCGTGTCCACGGGCCGGCGCCTGGAGGACAACGTCTACTACCGGGACATTCTGCACCCGGAGGGCCTCGCCGACGAGTTGCGGGTGGCGTTGCGCGACCGGGGGCACTGCTGGGGGCTGCTGGTGCTGTGCCGGGCCCGCGGCACACGGCCGTTCTCCCCCGCCGACGTGGCGCTCGCCGCCCGGCTCAGCACCCCGGCGGGGCGGGCGCTGCGCCAGGCGTTCCTGCTGGGCGGCACCGACCTGGGCGACACCCCGGACGCGCCGGGCCTCGTCGTCCTCGACCGCGACGGCCGGATCCGGCAGGCCACGCCGACGGCCCGGCACTGGCTCGGCCAGATCCAGGAGAGCCGTCCGACCGACGAGGAGACGGGCCCGCTGGCGCTGCAGGCGGTGGCGGCGAGGGTGCGCACCACCGGGCACGAGAACGCCGGGGAGTCACCGGCTCCGGTCCGGTCGACACGCTCCCGGGTGCGGACCCACAGCGGCCACTGGGTCACGCTGCACGCCACGCACATGTCGGCCGCGGGTGACGGCGAAGGGGGCGGCGAGGACAGCGGGGCGGGGCACACGTACGTCTCGGTCGGCCTCAGCCAGCCCGGCGAACTCGCCGCGATCGTGCTCGACGCGTACGGCCTGTCGGCCCGCGAACGCCAGGTCGCGCAGCGGGTGCTGGTGGGCCGGTCCACCACGGAGATCGTGGACGAACTGGCGATCACCGAGGACACCGTCCAGGACCATCTCAAGAAGATCTTCCGCAAGGCGGACGTGCACAGCCGCCGCGAACTCATGGAGGAGGTCTTCTTCCACCACTACCTGCCCGGCCTCGTCCAGCCTCCGCTGACCACGGACGGCCGGCGGCGGCCGCGCGGCGGCGGCGCCGGGAAAGATGCCGCCGGGCCGGGCTGAGGGCGCCGCGCCGGGGTAGCCGAAAGGCCATCGGCAAGCCTCGCAGCGAGGTGGAAGGAGACATCGTGCCCCTCACGTTCCGCAAGAGTTTCCGGATCCTGCCGGGTGTGCGCCTGAACATCAACCGGCACTCCTGGTCCCTCACCACCGGCGGCCGGCACGGGCCGCGTCACACGCACAGCAGTACGGGACGGCGCACCACGTCGATGGACCTGCCGGGCCCGTTCGGGTGGCGGCGCACCAGCAGGGCCCGGCGCCGCTGACGGCCTCGGGGTTCCGGCTCAGGAGTCGCAGGCCGGCCGTGGGCGGTGAGGCCGACCGGGAGGCGGCCGGCCGGGGCGGCGGTGAAGGTGGTGTCGTCGAGCACCCGGGCGCCGCCGTCCGGCTCCGGGCGCGGGCGACAGGGAACCCGGAAGGCGGATGGTCGGCGTGTCGAAAACCGGGTCACACCGTTTCAAGTCGGGCAGCCCATGGGACGACGGCGCAACGCCTGCCGGTCAGCCCCCTCCCCACAGCGGGGCGGACGCCCGCGGCACCCTCGTCGAGCGGGCGGTTCGGGCTCCGGCCCGGGCGGTCGGCGGAGGGCACGCCGCTGCCGGTGACGACCTCGGCGACCCCGCGCCGGCACTCCGGGGCGACGAGCCGAACAGCCGGGCCCGCTGACAGGGCATCACCCGAACGGACCCCCCAACGGGCACCATCTCATATCTGAGATAACCTCGGCCTCATGGCAGACGACTACCTCGTACGCATCGGCAAGCTCATCCGTGACGCCCGGCAACACCGTGGCTGGACACAGACCCAGCTCGCGGAGGCGCTCGGCACCAGTCAGAGCGCTGTCAACCGCATCGAGCGCGGCAACCAAAACATCAGCCTTGAGATGATCGCTCGAATCGGTGAGGCCCTGGACAGTGAGATCGTCTCACTGGGCTACGCGGGCCCGATGCATCTGCGGGTGGTCGGCGGCCGCCGCCTGTCCGGCGCCATCGACGTGAAGACGAGCAAGAACGCGTGCGTGGCCCTGCTGTGCGCCTCGCTGCTCAACAAGGGGCGCACGGTGCTGCGCCGGGTGGCCCGGATCGAGGAGGTGTACCGCCTGCTGGAGGTGCTCAACTCCATCGGCGTGCGCACCCGCTGGATCAACGACGGGGTCGACCTGGAACTGGTGCCCCCGGCCGACCTCGACATGGCGTCGATCGACGCCGAGGCCGCCGTACGCACCCGCTCGATCATCATGTTCTTCGGCCCGCTGCTGCACCGCATGGACCACTTCAAGCTGCCCTACGCCGGCGGCTGCGACCTGGGCACGCGGACCATCGAGCCGCACATGATCGCGCTGCGCCGGTTCGGCCTGGACATCGCGGCGACCGAGGGGCAGTACCACGCGCAGGTCGACCGCGCGGTCCGCCCCGGCCGCCCGATCGTGCTGACCGAGCGCGGCGACACGGTGACCGAGAACGCGCTGCTGGCGGCCGCCCGGCACGACGGCGTCACCGTCATCCGCAACGCCTCCTCCAACTACATGGTCCAGGACCTCTGCTTCTTCCTGGAGGCGCTGGGCGTCAAGGTCGAGGGCATCGGCACCACGACGCTCACCGTGCACGGCGTCCCGAACATCGACGTGGACGTGGACTACTCGCCCTCCGAGGACCCGGTCGAGGCGATGAGCCTGCTGGCCGCGGCCGTCGTCACCGAGTCGGAGCTGACGGTCCGGCGCGTCCCCATCGAGTTCCTGGAGATCGAGCTCGCCGTCCTGGAGGAGATGGGCCTCGACCACGACCGCAGCCCCGAGTACAGCGCGGACAACGGCCGTACCCGCCTGATCGACCTCACGGTCCGCCCCTCCAAGCTGGAGGCGCCGATCGACAAGATCCACCCCATGCCGTTCCCCGGCCTGAACATCGACAACGTGCCGTTCTTCGCCGCCATCGCGGCGGTCGCGCAGGGCAAGACCCTCATCCACGACTGGGTCTACGACAACCGCGCGATCTATCTGACCGACCTCAACCGCCTCGGCGGCCGCCTCCAGCTCCTCGACCCGCACCGGGTCCTGGTGGAGGGCCCGACCCGCTGGCGCGCCGCCGAGATGATGTGCCCGCCGGCCCTGCGCCCCGCCGTGGTCGTCCTGCTGGCCATGATGGCGGCCGAGGGCACGTCCGTGCTGCGCAACGTCTACGTCATCAACCGCGGTTACGAGGACCTCGCCGAACGGCTCAACTCGATCGGGGCGCAGATCGAGATCTTCCGGGACATCTGAGGCCCGGACGCCGCCACGGTCCCGCCCGACCCGCCGCTCGACCGGTCGGGGCGGGACGCGGCGGCGCGCCTGGCCGAAGCAGGCGTCCGACACGTCGATGGCGACCCTGAGGGGGCCGGGCATCGGCCGGTCCGCCGTCCGCCTCCCCCGTCAGTCGGTGAGTTCCGCCGGAACCGGCAGGCCCCGCGTTCGGCGGCGCGGACGATGTTGCGGGCCATGCCGCCGAAGACGACCGCGTGGAAGGGCGAGACGCTCCACCAGTAGAGCTGGCCGAGCAGTCCGTGCGGGTGGAACAGGGCCCGCTGCCGGTAACGCGCGCCGCCGGTGCCCTCGACGTCGACGTACATCTCCAGCCAGGCCAGGCGGGGCAGCCGCATCTCGGCGCGCAGCCGCAGCAGCAGGCCGCGTTCGATCTCCTCCACCCGCCAGAAGTCCAGCGAGTCACCGACCCGCAGCCGCCGCGCGTCACCCCAGGGGGCGCCGTACTCCTGGCGGCTCTGGACGGGCCCGCGCTGCCTGGACGCCTCGGACGTCATGGCGCCCGCCGTACGGGACGCCTTCTACGAGGCCGCGCTGCTGACCATCGCGAGGGTCGCCGCCGGCCAGGACCCCCGCATCCGGGGCCTCCTCCAGGACGTGCAGCGGGTGCAGGACGCCCGGTCGGCGCAGAGCGGCGACGACGGCGCAGCGGCCCTGACGTCGGTGTGCAGCACGCACTGAGCGGCCTACGGGGCGCCGATGGCTTCCTCGATCGCCCGCAGCCAGCCGTCGACCGGACCCGCCGTCAGCAACCCGCTCCCCGCACCCGCGAGTTGGCCGCCGGCCGGGCGGAGCGCGGCCAGGCAGCGGTGCAGGGCGGGACGGTCGCCGAGTTCCAGGGCGACGGCCGCCGTGACACACCACAGCGCCTCCTGCAGGAGGCCGGCAGGCGGGTCGGGCAGGGCGCGCAGCGCGTCGCGGGCGGCCCCTTCGCCGTCGGCGGCGAGGGCGAGCGCGGGCCGGATCCAGGGGAGGTACGGGCCCCAGTCGACCGCCGGGTCGACGGCGTCCCGGACGCCGTACGGCCGCCCCGCCAGGCGGAGGCAGAGCAGCGCGAGGGGAAGCAGCCCGTCGCGCACCCCGGGCATGCCGGCCCCGTCGAGGAGCCGGCCGACCTCGCGATAGGCGGCCTCGGCGGCACCGGCTCCTCCGCCGCCGTGCGCGGTCTCGCCCGTCGCCGCCAGGCGCAGCGCCCGGTATCCGTCCGTGAACACCTTTGTCAGTGGCAGTTCATGACGGTCCGCCAGCCGGTCGGCCGCCGTCGCGTGCGCGTCGGCCGCGGCGAAGTCGGCGAGGGCGGCGCGGGCCTGCGTCCGGATCAGGTGGCCGAGTACCTCGTAGGTGACCAGGCCGTGGCGGGCGGCGAGGGCGACCAGTTCGGTGCCGACGGTGTCCCGGCGCGGGGCGAGGCCGGTCCGGTTGCAGGACTGCAGGAAGACGCCGTTGAGCGCGAAGGCGAGCAGCGCCGGGTCGTCGAGGCGGCGGGCGAGACGCTCGGCCTCGGCGGCGGCCGCCAGCGCGCGGCCGGATCCGGTGCCGCGGGTCTCCAGGGCGACGGTGGCGAGCAATCGGCAGCGGGCCGCGTCCTGGGCCGGGGTGGCGGGGAGTCGGGCGAGCGCCCGTTCGGCGGCCCGGACGATGCGGGCGGCGCCCGGCTCGTCGTCGGACCGGGGCCAGATCGCGGGGACGTCGTAGGCGCCGATGACCCGGGCGGTGAGTTCCGGGTCACCGGACTCCTCGGCCGCGGTGATCGCCGCGAGCCGGTGTTCGCGGGCGGCGGTCAGCCCGCCCGAGCCGGTCACCGCGAGGGTGCGCAGCAGTCCGACGGTCGATTCGAGCCGGGCCCGGGCACCGGCGGCGACGTTGCGGTCGTACGCCTCGGCCGCCCGCGACCAGACCCTGGCCGCGGCGGCCGCCGGTTCCGCGTCCAGGCCCGGGTCCTGGGCGAGGATGCCGGCCTCCAGGCGGCGCAGCGCCCGGCCCGGGTCGAGGCCCAGCCGGTCGGCGAGGGTCGCGCGGGCCCGGCGCAGCACCGCGAGGGCGTCGCCCTGGCGGCCGGTCCGGTAGAGGGCGAGGGCCAGCAGCCGCCAGGCGTCCTCGCGCCACGGGTGTCCGGTGAGGTGGGCGTCCAGGTCGGGCACCGCCTCGGCCGCCCGGCCCGCCGCCAGCAGCGCCCCGGCCCGCTGCTCAACGGCCCGCAGCCGCAGCTCGGTCAGCCGCACCCGCTCGCCCTCGCACCACCGCTCGTCCGCGAACTCGGCGTAGGCGGGCCCCCGCCACAGCTCCAGGGCCTCCCGCAGCCGGTGCGCGGCCCGTGCGGGCTCCTGCTGCGCGGCGGCCTCCACGGCCTGCTCGAAGAGCCGGGCGTCGACCGTCTGAGCGCGCAGCGCGTAGCCGGGGCCGTCGGTGACCAGGAGCCGGGCCGGGGTGCGGGGCGGCCGGTCGGGTTCGAGGGCCCGCCGCAGGTCGCCCACGAAGGTGCGGATCGCACCGACGGCGGCGGGCGGCGGCTCCTCCCAGAGGTCGGCGACCAGCCGGGCGACGGGCACCACGCGCCCGCGGGCGACGAGCAGCCGGGCCAGCACGGCGCGGTGCCTGGGACCCTTCAGTGCGAGCGGGAGGCCGGCACGCTCGGCCGTCACGGGTCCGAGCACCCCGAAGGCGACCTGGTCGATCCTCACCCGCCCACCGTACGTGCTGCTGATCGGCTGCTGATCCGGGCGCGGGAGCCTCGGCGCATGAACATGAACATCCCCGGTTTTCGGCAGCACCGCGTCCCGGTCGCGGACGGCGTCGCCCTGCACGCGGCGGTCGGCGGCACCGGCAGTCCGGTCGTCCTGCTGCACGGTTTCCCCCAGACCCACCTGATGTGGCGGCACGTGGCCGCAGACCTCGCGGCGGAGCACACCGTGATCTGTCCCGACCTGCGCGGCTACGGCGCCAGCGACAAGCCGGCCGACGTCGACGGGACGTCGTACGCGAAGCGGACCATGGCCGCCGACGTCGTGGCGCTCGCGCGGGCTCTGGGCCACGAACGGTTCGCGCTGGCCGGGCACGACCGGGGCGCGCTGGTCGCCTTCCGGGCCGGTCTCGACCATCCGGACGCGGTCACGCACCTGGCGCTGCTGGACGTGCTGCCGACCCTGGACATGTGGGAGGTGCTGCACGGCGCCACGGCCGCGGTCGCCTTCCACCTGTACCTGATGGCGCAACCGCCCGGTCTGCCGGAGGAGTTGATCGGCGCGGCACCGGACCTGTTCTTCGGTCACTTCCTCGACCTGTGGACGCGCGACCCCGGGGCGGTCCCGGCCGACGTCCGCGCCGCCTATCTGGCGGCCTGCCGGGCGGCAGTGCCCTCGATCGTGGCCGACTACCGGGCCTCGGCGGGCGTCGACACCGAGCACGACCGGGCCGACCGGGCCGCCGGGAACGTGCTGCGCATGCCGGTCGCCGTCCTCCAGCAGGACTGGGGCGCCGCCCTCGGCTACGACGCGGCGGCGCTCTGGCGGGCCTGGGCGCCGGATCTGGAGCACCGCACGGTGGACTGCGGGCACTTCATGGCGGAGGAGGCGCCCGACGAGGTGGGTGCGGCGCTGCGGAAGCTGCTGGGCCGCTGACGGACGCCGCCCGCGTCCGGCGCTCCGGCACCCGTGCGGCGCCGGAGCGCCCGGAGACGCGGCTCAGGCCTTGGTGAGGGTGATGTCCTGCCGGCTGACGGCATGGAAGGACGGCAGCGGCAGGCCGCCCGTGTTGCGCAGTTCCAGGATCGTGGCCTCGACGTTGGCCGCGCCGGGCTTGAGCTTCTCCGGGGCGACCTCGCCGGTGTTCTCCCAGTGGTGCTCGGCGCCGTCGCAGACGGCCTGGGTGCCGCCGATGCCGTGCCGGAGGTTCGGGGAGTCCTGGCTGAGCGACGCGCTGATGAACACGGGGCCGGTGGCGTCGGTGCAGGTGTAGGTGCCGGACAGGGTGACGGTGCCGTCGGCGGCGAGACGGCCGGTGGGGTCGACGGTGACGGACTCGGCGGGGGCTCCGGCCGGTGCGGCGGTCGCGGGGGCGACGGCGGCGCACGCCAGGGCGGCGGCACCGAGGGCCGCGGCGAGGGCGGGACGTAGGGGCATGGTTTCCTTCCCGGATCGTGAGGGGGCACGCCCTGGATACCGGGCGGCCGGGTCCCGGAGCGTGACCGTCACCCCTTCGGTGGCGCGTCCCGCCGCACGGGGGAAGGCCCCGGGGCGTGTCCCGGAGCCGCGGCGGCCGTCGTCGGAGCGTCCGGGAGTTGTCCGCGTGTTGTCACAGGTCGCGGCAGGTGGTTCCCCGGCGTTCACGGCGGGAGCATGGTCTGGTCATGCCGGTCGGCGACCGTGCCGGAGGCAGACCCGTGGAGGTGCGCCATGTGTTCCCACCAGTCCCCGAGCGCGACGGCCGACCGCGGCCCGGCGCACATCGTCGCCGCCCACCCCGAGCAGGGCTGGACCCTGCTGTGCGACGGGGCGATCGTCTTCGACGACACCGGCGAGCTGCACGCCGACGGCAGCGTCGTCCCGCCGCACCGCGGCCCGGCCGGCCGCCTCGCCGTCGCCGCGTGACCCGGACCCCGCCGGCCCGCACGGGGCATCCGGGACACGCCCCGGAATCCTGACTCTCATTCAGCCGTGCACCGAAGGTGACCAGCAGCGATGCCGGGGACCTAAAATGATCAACGTGCCCGAGCAACACGCCCCGAGGTCCCTCATCGTCACGCTCTACGGCGCGTACGGCCGCTTCCTGCCCGGCCCGGTGCCCGTCGCCGAGCTGATCCGGCTGCTGGCCGCCGTGGGCGTGGACGCCCCCTCCGTACGTTCGTCGGTGTCCCGGCTGAAACGACGCGGGCTGCTGGCACCGGCCCGGACCGCGCAGGGCGCCGCCGGGTACGAGCTCTCCGCGGAGGCACGGCAGTTGCTCGACGACGGCGACCGCCGGGTGTACGCCGCCGCACCGCCGCAGGACGAGGGCTGGGTGCTCGCGGTGTTCTCGGTGCCCGAGTCGGAGCGGCAGAAGCGGCACGTGCTCCGCTCCCGGCTGGCGGGACTCGGCTTCGGCACCGCCGCGCCGGGCGTGTGGATCGCCCCGGCCCGGCTCTTCGAGGAGACCAGGCACACCCTGCGCCGGCTCGGCCTCGATCCGTACGTGGACTTCTTCCGCGGTGACCACCTCGGCTTCCAGCCCACCGCCGAGGCCGTCGCCCGCTGGTGGGATCTGACGGCGATCGCCAAGGCGCACGAGCAGTTCCTCGACGCGCACGAGCCGGTGCTGCGCGGCTGGGAGCAGCGCGCCGACACCCCGCCCGAGGACGCCTACCGGGACTATCTCCGCGCCCTCGACACCTGGCGGCACCTGCCGTACACCGACCCGGGGCTGCCGACGAACCTGCTGCCCGCCGACTGGCCGGGCACCCGCTCGGCGGCCGTCTTCCACGCCCTGCACGAACGGCTGCGCGAGCCCGGGGGCGTCTTCGCTGGCCTGTGAACGCCCCTGGTGACACCGGTGACCGGCTTCTGTGAACAGGCCACCCTCTGTGAAATGTTCATTGCAGGATGCTGTGACCTCTTGCGTACCAGGAGTCACTCAGTCAAACCTCAGGTTCCTCAACCACTCCCCTCAGACTTCTTACCTACTCTTCGACGGGTCGTACACGAGTTCGCCGAGAAGGTAAGGAAGAGGTCTGTTGCGCATGACCACCACGCCAAGGGCTCAGGGAGCCACGGTCTGGCTGACGGGGCTGCCGAGCGCGGGCAAGACGACGATCGCCCGTCTCCTCGGCGACCGGCTCAAGGCCGAGGGACATCGCGTGGAGGTCCTCGACGGCGACGAGATCCGCCGCTTCCTCTCGGCCGGTCTCGGCTTCTCCCGGGCGGACCGCAACACCAACGTGCAGCGCATCGGCCTGGTCTCCGAGGTCCTCGCGCGCAACGGCGTGCTCTCCGTCGTCCCGGTCATCGCCCCCTACGCCGACAGCCGCGAGGCGGTCCGGGCCCGGCACGAGAAGAGCGGGACGCCGTACCTGGAGGTGCATGTGGCGACCCCCGTCGAGGTGTGCAGCGAACGGGACGTGAAGGGCCTGTACGCCAGGCAGGCCGCGGGCCGGCTGACGGGCCTGACCGGCGTCGACGACCCGTACGAGCCGCCCGTCGACCCGGCGCTCGTGCTGCACACCCAGGACCAGAGCCCGCGGGAGTCGGCGGACGCGGTGCACGCGCTGCTGGTGGGGCGGGGACTTGCATGAGCGCCTTCACGCTGTCGCACCTGGACGCGCTGGAGTCCGAGGCGGTCCACATCTTCCGCGAGGTCGCGGGCGAGTTCGAACGGCCGGTGATCCTCTTCTCCGGCGG
>NZ_JBFBJI010000083.1:0-9072 GCF_040702065.1 Streptomyces sp. NPDC086777
CGCGTGGGGCGGGCCGTGGGCCCGAGTTCACCCTTCCACCCCCCGGCCGCGTGGGGGGGGGGCGGCGGCGCCGGCGCCCCGCGCCCCCTCCGGCGCCCCGCCCCGCTCGCATGTAGGTACATGTCATGCGGACAGCGGCGACGAGCGTACGAGCACGAATGCGATCCCCCTGGACCTGGGCGGCCCTCGCCGCGGTGACAGGGGTGTGCGGTGCGCTGCCGTTCCTCCTCGCCGGCGGCGACGGACCCCGCCCGCTCTCCGCCGACGAGGCACGGCGCGTGGCCCTCACCCCGCTCCGCGCGTACCGGGACAGCCCGGCCGAGGTGACGGTCCGGGCTCCGCTGCCCGGCGGTACGGCCGTGGTCCGCGCGGTGGTCGACGAGCACCGGCGCCGGGCGGTGGGCTGGTTCGACACCGGGGACGCGGCGGAGCGGGGGCTGCTCGCGTGGGACGGTGCCGGGCTGGAGGTCGCCCGCCCCCGCGTGGACGGCAGCGCGGGCCCGCTGGCACGGCCGGCGTCGACGGCGGAGGCGGTGCGGGACGCGGCGCGGCTGCGGCCGGCGGCGTGGATCCGCCGCCGCTACGGGCCCGCTTCGCTGGACACGGCCCTGCGGCTGACGCTGTCGCTGGCCGCCGCCCGCCCGGACGACGCGCACCGGATCGCCCGCTCGGGCCGCCGCCACCTGGGCACGGACCGGATCGACGGCCGCCGCTACGACGTCTTCTCCGCCGGCGACGCCCCGCTGAGGTACTGGATCGACGGGGCGGGACGACTGCGCCGGGTCAGGGAGGACCTGGACGACGACCGCACGATCGAAGTCGACGTGACGGGGGCGCGGGTACGGACGCCGGTGCCGGAGCAACCATGGGCGAAGAGCTGAGGCGGACCGGGGGAGGCGGCGACGCTCACCGGCGCTCGCGGGGTGCCTCCCCCAGCCTTCGGCCGGGGGTACCCCCAGCCCCCACCCGTGCCGCGGTGCGGCACGCCTGCCCGCGGCTGGGTGGCGCCCCGTAGCGGTGCGGGGAACCGCGCGACCGGCCCCCACCGGCCCGCGGCCGACCCGCGCCCGCTGTGAACCGGCCCACATCACCTGTGAGTTGAGCGCACCGGCGGTGGATTGCCGTACCACTCCCCGACAGGTCCGCACCGGCTGCGAGGATGATGCGCCATGACGGCAGGATGGTGCGCACGCACGATACGGTCCGCGGTGTTCGCGGCCGTCTGCGTGCTGCTCGCCGCCCTGGGCCACGTCCTGATGTCCGGCAGCCGGCTGCCCGCCTGGGCGCTGGCCGCGGCTCTGGCGCTCACCGGCGCCCTCGGCTGGACCCTGTCGGGCCGCGAACGCGGGCTGCCGCTGGTCGTGTCCGCCGCCGTCGGCGCCCAGACGGCCCTGCACTCCGGCTTCTCCGCTGCCCAGGCGTGGACCACCCACACCGCGCCCATGGACATGGCCGGGAACACGGCCGGGAACACGGCCGCCATGGACATGGGGTCGATGCACATGGGCCCCGCCCACACCGACCCCGTCGAATACCTGGGCTTCGGCACCGGCGGCACCGCCTCCACCGGCATGTTCGCGGCCCACCTCCTCGCCGCGCTGCTGTGCGGCCTCTGGCTCGGCCACGGCGAACGCGCGGCGTTCCGCATCGTCCGGGCCGTCGCCGGCCGCCTCGTCGCTCCGCTGCGGCTGCTGCTCGCCCGGCCCGTCACCCCCGAGCGGCCGCGTCCCCGCCTGCGCCGCCGCCGTTCGCAGCGGGCGCCGCGGCTGCTGCTCCTCGTCCACGCGATCACTTCCCGGGGTCCGCCCGTGCGGACGGCTGTCGCCTGACGACAGCTGGTGTTCCGGGGCCGCCCGCGCGCGCCCCGGACGAACACGGCGGCCGCACGCCCGTTCGAGGACTCGGCCGTCTCCCCCTTTCACCTTTCTCGCAAGGACACCGAGTGATCACTTCCGTCCTGCCCGCACGCGCCGAGGCGACCGAGAAACGCGACGCGTCGATCACGGCCTGGGCACTTGCCGCCCGGTCCGGCGACACGGCCGCCGTGGACGCGTTCGTACGGGCCCTGCACCGCGACGTCCTCAGGTACGTCGCCCATCTCTGCGCCGACCCGCAGGCCGTCGACGACCTCGCCCAGGACACGTTCCTGCGCGCGCTGGGCAGCCTGCACCGTTTCGAAGGCCACGGCTCGGCCCGTTCCTGGCTGCTGTCGATCGCCCGCCGGGCCGTCGTGGACAGTCACCGGTACGCCGCCGCCAGGCCCCGCCCGGCGGACGTCCCCGACTGGCAGCAGGCCGTCGAGCGGGCCCAGCCGTTCGGGCTGCCGGGGTTCGACGACGGCGTCGCGCTCCTCGACCTCCTGGCGGCGCTGCCCGACGAACGGCGCGAGGCGTTCGTCCTCACCCAGCTCGTCGGCCTGCCGTACGCGGAGGCCGCCGAGGTCAGCGACTGCCCCGTCGGCACGGTCCGTTCCCGGGTGGCCAGGGCCCGCGAGGCGCTCCAGGATCAGCTGGTCTGAGGGCCCTCGGCCGGTTCGCCGAACGCCTTCAGGATGCGCTCGGCGGCCAGGGTCGCCGTCAACGTGCCGTCCCTGACCTGCTGTTCGAGGCCGGGGGCGGCCGCCCGCACCGCGGGATGGGCGGCCAGCCGGCCCAGCAGGTCGTCCCGGACCATCGACCAGGTCCACCCCACCTGCTGGTCACGGCGCTTGCCGGCGAGCCGCCCGGTGGAGTCCAGCAACGCGCGGTGCTGTTCCAGCCGTTCCCAGACCAGTTCCAGGCCGGTCGACTCCCGGGCGCTGCAGCTCAGCACCGGGGGAGTCCAGAAGGCGTCCTTGCCGTGCATCAGGCGCAGCGCGCCCGCCAGTTCCCGGGCCGCGGACCGGGCGTCGCGCTCGTGCGGGCCGTCCGCCTTGTTGACGGCGATCACGTCGGCCAGCTCCAGGACGCCCTTCTTGATGCCCTGCAGCTGGTCACCGGTACGGGCCAGGCTGAGCAGCAGGAAGGAGTCGACCATGTCGGCGACCGCGGTCTCCGACTGGCCGACGCCGACGGTCTCGACGAGGATCACGTCGTATCCGGCGGCCTCCATGACCACCATCGACTCGCGGGTCGCCTTCGCGACCCCGCCGAGGGTGCCCGCGCTGGGGGAGGGGCGGACGAAGGCGTTCGGGTCGACGGCGAGGCGCTCCATGCGCGTCTTGTCGCCGAGGATCGAGCCGCCGGTGCGCGTGGACGACGGGTCCACGGCCAGGACCGCGACCCGGTGGCCCAGCCCCGTCAGCAGCGTGCCGAACGCGTCGATGAACGTCGACTTGCCCACGCCGGGCACCCCGCTGACGCCGATCCGCCGGGCCCGGCCGCTGTGCGGGAGCAGCTCGGTGAGCAACTCCTGCGCCGACGCCCGGTGCTGTGGCCGGGTGGACTCGACGAGGGTGATGGCGCGGGCGATCACCGCGCGCCGTCCGTCGAGCACACCCTTCACATAGGCGTCGACATCGATCACAGCTCGTGCCCGAGTTCCGCCGACAGCCGCTTCACCAGGTCGTAGGCCGCGTCCGGAATCACCGTCCCGGGCGGGAACACGGCCGTGGCGCCCATCTCCAGGAGGGTCGGGACGTCCTGCGGCGGGATCACCCCGCCGACCACGATCATGATGTCCGCCCGGCCCTCCTCGGCGAGTTGTTCGCGCAGCGCCGGTACGAGGGTGAGGTGGCCGGCCGCCAGCGAGGAGACGCCGACCACGTGGACGTCCGCCTCCACCGCCTGGCGGGCGACCTCCTCGGGGGTCTGGAACAGCGGGCCGACGTCGACGTCGAAGCCGAGGTCGGCGAAGGCGGTCGCGATCACCTTCTGGCCGCGGTCGTGACCGTCCTGGCCCATCTTGGCGACCAGGATGCGCGGGCGGCGCCCCTCGGCCTCGTCGAACGCGTCGACCAGAGCCCGGGTGCGGTCCACGTTCGGGGACTCGCCTGCTTCGTTGCGGTACACACCGGAGATCGTACGGATCTGGCTCGCGTGCCGGCCGTACACCTTCTCCAGGGCGTCCGAGATCTCGCCGACGGTCGCCTTGGCGCGGGCCGCGTGCACCGCCAGTTCCAGCAGGTTCCCGTCGCCGTCCGCGGCCCGGGTCAGCGCGTCGAGCGCGTCCCGGCAGGCCGTCTCGTCGCGCTCCGCGCGCAGCCGCCGCAGCTTCTCGATCTGCTGGGCGCGAACCGAGGAGTTGTCGACCTTGAGGACCTCGATCTGCTCGTCGCTGTCCACCCGGTACTTGTTGACGCCGATCACCGGCTGCCGCCCGGAGTCGATCCGGGCCTGGGTGCGGGCCGCCGCCTCCTCGATGCGCAGCTTGGGAATGCCGGCGTCGATCGCCTTGGCCATGCCGCCCGCCGCCTCGACCTCCTGGATGTGCGCCCAGGCCTTGCGGGCGAGGTCGTACGTCAGCCGCTCCACGTAGGCGCTGCCGCCCCACGGGTCGATGACCCGGGTGGTGCCCGACTCCTGCTGGATGAGCAGCTGGGTGTTGCGGGCGATCCGCGCCGAGAAGTCCGTCGGGAGCGCGAGGGCCTCGTCGAGGGCGTTGGTGTGCAGCGACTGGGTGTGGCCCTGGGTCGCCGCCATCGCCTCCACCGCCGTACGCGTGACGTTGTTGAAGACGTCCTGCGCGGTCAGCGACCAGCCCGAGGTCTGCGAATGGGTGCGCAGGGACAGCGACTTGGTGTTCTGCGGCTCGAACTGCGAGACCAGCTTGGCCCACAGCAGCCGGGCCGCGCGCAGCTTGGCGATCTCCATGAAGAAGTTCATGCCGATCGCCCAGAAGAACGAGAGCCGGGGCGCGAACGCGTCCACGTCGAGGCCGGCTTCGCGGCCCGCCCGGATGTACTCGACCCCGTCCGCGAGCGTGTACGCCAGCTCCAGGTCGGCCGTCGCTCCCGCCTCCTGGATGTGGTACCCGGAGATGGAGATCGAGTTGTAGCGGGGCATCCGCTGCGAGGTGTAGGCGAAGATGTCGGAGATGATCCGCATCGACGGCTTCGGCGGATAGATGTAGGTGTTGCGGACCATGAACTCCTTGAGGATGTCGTTCTGGATGGTCCCGGCCAGCTTCTCGGGCGCGACGCCCTGTTCCTCCGCCGCCACGATGTAGAGCGCCAGCACGGGGAGCACCGCGCCGTTCATCGTCATCGACACGGTCATCCGGTCGAGGGGGATGCCGTCGAACAGCTGCCGCATGTCGAGAATCGAGTCGATGGCCACGCCCGCCATGCCGACGTCGCCGGTCACCCGCGGGTGGTCGCTGTCGTAACCCCGGTGCGTGGGCAGGTCGAAGGCGACCGACAGGCCCTTCTGGCCGGCCGCCAGGTTGCGCCGGTAGAACGCGTTGGACTCCTCGGCGGTGGAGAAGCCCGCGTACTGGCGGATGGTCCAGGGCTGGTTGACGTACATCGTCGGGTACGGGCCGCGCAGGTACGGCGCGATGCCCGGGTAGGTCCCGAGGAAGTCGAGGCCCTCCAGGTCACGGCCGGTGTAGAGCGGCTTCACCGGGATGCCCTCGGGGGTCTCCCACAGCGGCAGGTCACCGCCGGCCGCCCGCCACTCCCCGGGGCTGCCGTCGGTGACGGGGGTCCCCAGTTCGATGCCGGAGAAGTCGGGGATTCCCATCAGGACACTCCCATGCGGTCGAGGGTCTCGGACAGCACGGCCACGGCGTCGCAGCCCGCGAAGACGTAGGAGTCGACACCGGCGAACTCGCCCCGGCCCGCGAGGACCACGTGCCGGGCACCGGCCGCCTTCAGCGAGGCGGCGGTCTGCGCGGCCTGTTCGGTGTAGAGCGCGTCGCTGGAGCAGAGCACCGCCTCGGTGGCGCCGCTCTCCTCGAAACCGCCCTCGGTGACGGGTTCGATGCCACCGGCCTGGAAGAGGTTGGCGGCGAAGCCCGCGCGCGCGGTGTACGCGGCGGCCGGGCCGAGCGTGGCCAGGTAGATCCGGGGGCGGCTGCCGGTCGCCGCGAGATGGGCGTCCGAGCGGGCGCGCAGCTCCTCGTAGGCCTCGTCACGGCGGACCCGGGGGAGGCCGCCCGACGGCGGCTCGGGCGCGGGTTCGCGCACGACCGGCTTCTCGGCGAGGAACGGGAACTCGCTGACTCCGGTGACGGGTTCACGGCGCTTGGCGAGCCGCTTGGAGCGCTCGGCCCAGGTGGTCGCGAGGTCGGTGCGCAGGCGCCCGGAGCGCAGCACCGCCGCCTGGCCGCCGTCCCGCTCGATGCTCCGGAAGAACTCCCAGGCGGCGTGGGCGAGTTCGTCGGTCAGCCGCTCCACGTACCAGGACCCGCCCGCCGGGTCGATGACCCGGGCCAGGTGGGACTCCTCGATGAGGATCGTCGAGGTGTTGCGGGCGATCCGGCGGGCGAACGCGTCCGGCAGGCCGATCGCGTGGTCGAACGGCAGCACGGTGACGGAGTCGGCGCCGCCCACCCCGGCGGCCAGCGTCGCGACCGTCGTGCGGAGCATGTTCACCGACGGGTCGCGGCGGCTCATCATCACCGGTGAGGTGACGGCGTGCTGCACCTGCGCGCCCGCGTCGGCGGCCCCGCTGACCTCGGCGACCCGTGCCCACAAGCGGCGGGCCGCGCGCAGCTTGGCGATGGTCAGGAACTGGTCGGCGGTCGCCGCGTACCGGAACTCCAGCTGCCCGAGGGCCTGTTCGATGCCGAGACCGGCCTCGGTCAGCTCGCGCAGGCAGGCCACGCCGGTGGCCAGGGAGGCACCCAGCTCCTGCGCGGCCGAGCCGCCCGCCTCGTGGTACGGCAGCGCGTCCACGGTCAGCGCGCGCAGGCCCGGGAACTCGGCCGCGCAGCGCTTCGCCAGGTCGGCGACGGGGGCGAAGGGCAGGGCGGTACCGGTGCGGGCCTCGTACCCCAGCGGGTCGGCGCCCAGGTTGCCGCGCACCGCCTTGGGGTCGACGCCCTTCTCCTCGTACAGCCGGAACAGCTCGGCCGCCGCCGCCTCGGTGTCCGGGCCGGCGTCCAGGACCACCGGGGCGAGGTCCAGGTAGACGCCGTCCAGGGCACCGGCGAGGGCGGACACCGGGATGCCGCCCCGGCCCGCGAGCAGCCAGAGCGAGGTGACGCCGTTCTCCAGGTCGGCGAGGAGCGCGCCGTCGGGGGCCGCCGTGTGCCGCTGCCGGACGTCCCAGCCGTCCGCGACCCCACCCTCCGGACGGCCGCCGCGCACGTACGGCGCGAAGCCGGGCAGACCGGGGTCGGGTGCGGAGTCGCGCGCGGTGTACAGGGGACGGGTGCGCAGCCCGTCCTCCAGCGTCGTGGACAGGGCGTCCTCGGCGGCCTCGCCCGAGACTTCCCTGCCGGACTTGCGCAGCACACCCTCGACCAGGCGTTGCCACTGCTCTTGCGTCGCGTCAGGGAACTCGGCGGCCAGTGAGAGCCCGTCGTCAGGCAGGACCGTCATGCTCGGATGCTAGGGCAGACCGCTTGAGCCGCGCTGATGGCAGGGCTGTGACCTTGCCCTCCCCGTGGCTGTGACCTGCGCCTCCCGGGGATGAAGTGGCCGGATTCGTACGGTCAGGGCGTGTCGTCGGCCAGCTCCGGGATCAGCGCGCACAGCGCCTCGCGCTGCTCCGGGCCGATGACGTGCCCGACCGCCTGCCCGACCGTCCCGGCGAGCGCGGCGGAGGCGTCCTGGATCTGCCGCCGGGCCTTGTCGGTGAGGGCGACCTCGATGCCCCGCTTGTCTCCGCAGGCGGCCTTGCGGGTGACCAGACCGGCGTGCTGGAGGCAGGCGATCTGGTAGGTGAGGCGGGTCTTGGGGCGGCCCAGGAGCTCGGCGATCCGGGTCATCCGCAGACCCTCGCGCGGCTGTTCGGCCAGCAGGCACAGGATCAGGAACTCGTCGTGCGAGACGTCCAGGGTCTCCTTCACGACCGACCGCAGCCGCTGCTCCACCGCGCCTGTCGCGGCCAGCAGCAGCATCCAGGCGCGCAGCTCGGCCGGGAGCAGCCCGCCGCCCTCCTGGGACGGACATCGGGGCAGCTCTGCGGAGTGTTCCTGGGTGGCGGCCATGGCATCGAGTCTACCTGTTGTCCAAATTTGGATATTGGGCTAGCGTGCGGTCGTCCACCCAGTCATCCAAATTTGAACCATCAACGGATCGGAGTACGGCCATGACCGTCACCGTGGAAACCGGCCTCTGGCAGCTCGACCCGACCGCCTCCACCGTCGCCGTCCGGCACAAGACCCTCTGGGGCCTGGTCACCGTCAAGGGCACCTTCGCGGGTGTCACCGGCCGGGGCGAGGTCACCGCCGACGGCGCCGCCGCCGGAACCGTGACGATCGACGCGGCCTCCCTGGACACCGGGAACAGGAAGCGCGACGAGCACCTGCGCTCGGCCGACTTCTTCGACGTCGCGAACCACCCGGAGATCACCCTCGCCGTACGCGGTGCCGAGCGGGGCGCGGGCGACGCGGTGCGGGTCGACGGGCAGCTCACGGTCCGGGGCATCAGCAGGCCGCAGCAGGTCACCGCGAAGCTGGTCGCCGCGGACGCCGACGGGCTCACCCTGGAGGCCGAGTTCACGGTGGTCCGCGAGGAGTTCGGCATCACCTTCAACCAGATGCGCATGATGGGCGGCCCAACCACGGTCACCGCCACCCTCCGCTTCACCCACACCCCGGCCTGACCCGCCCCGCCCGAGCGGGTTCGACGTCACCCCCGGCCGGCCGGCGCCCCGACAGGGGCGCGGGGAACGGCGCGAGGAGCCACCACGCTGCCGCGCTCGGCAGACGACGGATCGCGCACCCCGCCCGTCCCGAGCGGTTTCGGTGTCACCCCGGGTTGGGCAGCGCCCCGACAGGGGCGCGGGGAACGGCGCGAGGAGCCACCACGCTGCCGCGGTCGGCAGACGACGGATCGTCCGCCCTGCCCGGTCCGAGCGGTTTCGGTGTCACCCCGGGTTGGGCAGCTCCCCGACAGGGGCGCGGGGAACGGCGCGAGGAGCCACCACGCTGCCGCGGTCGGCAGACGACGGATCGTCCGCCCTGCCCGGTCCGAGCGGTTTC
>NZ_JBFBJI010000084.1:0-8775 GCF_040702065.1 Streptomyces sp. NPDC086777
CGCAAACAACTCCGGCAACGTCACCCCCGCCACCACCACACCCGTCTCGTTCCACACCTCCACCACCCGCCGCCACTCCACCCCCGACAACACCTCAACCCCGGCCAACAACACCTCCACCCCACCCTCCAACGCCCCCACCACACCCTCGACCGCAACCTCCAACAACCCACACACCAACTCCGGATCCCCCGGAGCAACCACATCAGCACTCACCCAGAACCCCGACCCCGAATCATCCACCGACACCGTCACCGGATAGTTCGTCAAGTCCTCTCCCGACAGCACCGTTATCCCGCTCGGTTCGACGGGCCGGCCTGTCGTCGTACGTGCGCGGTCGCTGTGTCGGTAGTTGAACAGGGCTGTGAACAGAGGGGTCGGCGCGGGAACGCCACTGGCCTGCTGTGCGACGGCCAAGGGCGTGTGCTCGTGGACCAGCAGACCTGCCAGCTGGGACCGCATCGCCTCCACCGCAGCGGCGACGTCATGGTCCGCGATGTCGATCCGTACCGGCAGGGTGTTCATGAAGGGCCCCGGAACCCGCTCGGCCCCCACGCCCGCGTTCATCCGGCCCAGCAGGACCGTTCCGAACACCACGTCAGTACGGCCGGACAGACTCGCCAGCACCCGCGCCCACGCGACATGGAACAACGTCGCCGGACTCACCCCCAGACGACGCGCCTGCCCGCGCACCCGCGCCGCCAGCCCGTCGTCCATCGCCGACCGCGCTCGCCGCACACCAGTGCCGTCACCGTGGGTGTCGGCCAGGCCGAAGGGCAGCGTGGGCTCCGTGACATCACCGAGCAGACCCGCGAAGTACGCCTCATGCTCCTGACGGGAGACCCCGCGCCGGGCCTGGGCGACAAAGTCGCGGAACGGCAGCGGCGCCGGCAACTCGTCCCCACGACCCGCCATCAACGCGGCGACCTCACCCATCACCACGTCCAACGCCGTGTGATCCTGCAGCAGATGATGCACCTGCACCAACGCCAGCCACCGCCCGCTGCCCGGCTCCTCAGCCACATGCACCCGCAACAACGGCGCCCGCCGCAGATCCATCCACGAACCCGCCGCAGCCAACAACTCAGCCGCCGCATCCCCACCCTCGGACAACACCACCTCGGTCACCGGAACCACCACAGAACGCAACACCACCTGCACCGGCTCCGGCAGCCCCTCCCACACCACAGCCGTGCGGTAGATGTCATGCCGATCCACCACCCCCTGCAACGCCGACAGGAACACGTCCAACCGTTCCCGACCGTCGAAGGCCAGCGTCATCGGCACGAGGTAGACGTCCGCCTCGCCTGGCTCAACCAGCAGGTGGTGGAAGAAGATGCCCTCCTGCAACGGCGCCAGCGGATACACGTCGGCCACGTTCGCGGCACCACCCTCCACCGCATCGCACACCAACTCCACCTGCACAGCGGTCAGATCGACCAGCGGGAGCATCTCCAGCGTGATCACCTCCGCGCCATCCGGAATACCGTTCGGCGGAACGACCATGACACTGCCGCCGTCACCGGCCGCGGCCACCCCCGCAGGCGTCGGCGACTCGAACAACGCCCGCACCGACACCCCGAACCCACGCTCACGCAACCGCTGCACCAACGACACCGCCAACAGCGAATGACCGCCCAACTCGAAGAAGTTGTCATCAGCGCCCACCTGTCCAATGCCCAGGACTTCAGCGAACACCTCACACACGATCTCCTCGGCCACCGTGGCAGGACCCCGCCCACCGGACGCCACGTACTCGGGTGCCGGCAGCGCAGCCCGGTCCACCTTCCCGTTCACCGACAACGGCAACACGTCCAGCACCACCACCACCGACGGCACCATGTACTCCGGCAACCGCCGCCCCACAAACGCACGCAGATCCGCAGCAGCCACGTCCACGTCTTCGAGCACCACGTAGGCGACCAGGCGCTTGTCGCCCGGCGTGTCCTCACGAACGGTCACCACCGCCTGAGCAACCCCCGGATGCGCCGCCAGCGCCGCCTCGACCTCGCCCGGCTCGATCCGGAACCCACGGACCTTCACCTGGTCGTCCGCCCGCCCCACGAACACCAGCCGACCGTCACCCGCCCACCGGACCAGATCACCGGTCCGATACATCCGCTCACCCGGCCCCCCGAACGGACACGCCACGAACCGCTCCGCCGTCAGTCCCGTACGGCCGTGATAGCCACGGGCCAGACCTGCCCCCGCCACATACAACTCCCCCGCCACCCCAGGCGGAACAGGCGACAAGCCACCGTCCAGGACGTAGACACGGGTGTTGTCCAACGGCCGACCGATCGGCAACACCGACCCGACCCCCCCGGCATCCACGACAGCATGCTGGGTCGCACACAACGTGACCTCCGTCGGCCCGTACAGATGCCGCACCACCACACCCGGACACGCCCCCACCACCCTCGCCACCGACAACGCAGGCACCACATCCCCACCCGTCAGCACCTCCACCAGCCCCGCAAAACAGCCCGGATCCTCATCCGCCAGCACCCGGAACAACCCCGCCGTCACATGCACACGATCCACACCACACCCCGCAACCAACGAGCGGACCACCCCACCGTCCAGCTCACCAGCCGACGCCAACACCACCGACCCACCACGCCCCAACGTCACCCACAACTCAAACACCGACGCATCAAACGCAAACGGCGCACACGCCAACACCCGACCCAACCCACCACCCCAGCACCCATCCACCGTCAGCGCCACAACATCCCGCTGAGTAACCACCACACCCTTCGGCACCCCCGTCGACCCCGACGTATACATCACATACGCCGCGCAATCGGGCCCCGCCCCGACCCCCACCGGATCCACCGCCGCCACAGCCGGATCGTCCACACACACCACCGGAACCACCCCCTCCGACGGCAGCACCCCCGCCACACCAGCAGCCGTCACCACACACACCGGAGCAGCATCCGCCAGCATGAACGCCACCCGGTCCGACGGATACGACGGATCGATCGGCAGATACGCACCCCCCGCCTTCCACACCGCCAACAACGCCACCACCAGATCAACCGAACGCTCCAGCAGCACCCCCACCACCGACTCCGCACCCACCCCACACGCCACCAGCACCCCCGCCAGACGCGACGCACGATCATCCAACTCCCCGTACGTCACCTCCTCATCCCCACACACCACCGCCACCGCACCCGGAGCGGCAGCCACCCACTCCCCGAACAACACCGGCCACGACACATCCGCAACCGCCACACCCGTGTCGTTCCAACCCACCACCAGCTGTTCACGGTTGGCCGGTGGTAGCACCTCAAGCGCGCGCAACGGTGTGCGGGTGTCTCCCTGCAGTTCCTCTACAAGGTGTTCGACCGCTGTGCGCAGCATCGCGCACACCAGATCCGGATCTCCCGGTGTCACCGCATCGGCGGTGATCCCGAAGGCGCTGTTCATGTCGTCGACCGACACAGCCAGCGGATAGTTGGTGCGCTCCGTGTCGTGGACCAGTTCCACTCCGGCCAGCTCGTCGGCCGACCGACCAGCTGCTCGGCGGCCGTGCCGGTAGTTGAACAGGGAGGTGAACAGGGGAGCGGAGGTCGGGATGCCGCTGGCCTTCTGCGCCAGCGCGAGGGGGGCGTGCTCATGGACCAGCAGGCCGGCCAGTTGAGACTGCATCGCGGTGACCGCGCTGCCCACCTCATGGCCAGAAGTGTCGAGCCGCACCGGCAGCGTGTTCATGAACGGCCCCGGAACCCGCTCGGCGCCGATCCCGGCGTTCATCCGGCCCAGGAGCACCGTCCCGAACACCACGTCCGAACGCCCGGACAGAGTCGCCAGCACCCGCGCCCACGCCACGTGGAACAGCGTCGCCGGGCTCACCCCGAGGTCGCGCGCCCCGTCCCGAACGCGCCGCGTCAGGTCTTCGTCCACCATGAGCCGGGCCCGCTTCACGGTGGTCCCGTCACCGCGGGCATCGGACAGACCGAACGGCAGCGTCGGTTCTGTGACGTCGCCGAGCAGGCCCGCGAAGTGGTCCTCGTGCTCCTGACGTGAGACGCCGAGTCGCGCCTGGGCCACGAAGTCGCGGAACGGAAGCGGTGCCGGCAGTTCGTCCCCACGGCCCGCCATGAACGCCGCGACCTCGCCCAGCACCACGTCCAACGCCGTGTGGTCCTGGAGCAGATGGTGCACCTGCACCAACGCCAACCACCGGTCACTGCCGGGCTCCTGCGCCACATGCACGCGCAACAGCGGCGCTCGACGCAGGTCCATCCACGAACCCGCCGCAGCCAACAGCTCAGCCGCCGGGTCGCTGCCCTCGGACAACACCACCTCGGTCACCGGAACGACGGCGCGGCGCCACACCACCTGCACCGGTTCCGGCAGCCCCTCCCACACCACCGCAGTGCGGTAGATGTCGTGCCGATCCACCACCCGCTGCAACGCCGACACGAACGCGTCCAGCCGCTCGCGGACGTCGAAGGCCACGACCGTGGGCCCCAGGTAGACGTCCGCCTCGCCGGGCTTCGCCAGCAGGTGATGGAAGAAGATGCCCTCCTGCAAGGGGGCCAGCGGATACACGTCCGCGACGTTCGCGGCACCGCCCTCGACCGACGCGCATACCAACTCGATCTGCCCGACCGTGAGATCCACCAGCGGCAGCATCTCCGGCGTGATCAGCGTCGCGCCGTCCGGAATACCG
Organism: Streptomyces sp. NPDC086777; assembly: GCF_040702065.1. Classification (NCBI taxonomy): domain Bacteria; kingdom Bacillati; phylum Actinomycetota; class Actinomycetes; order Kitasatosporales; family Streptomycetaceae; genus Streptomyces; species Streptomyces sp. NPDC086777. Next base: position 4,688 of record NZ_JBFBJI010000084.1, read on the forward strand.
TTCGGCGGCACCACCACCACTCCACCGGCGTCACCGGCCGCGGCCACCCCCGCCGGCGTCGGCGACTCGAACAACGCCCGCACCGACACCCCGAACCCACGCTCACGCAACCGCTGCACCAACGACACCGCCAACAGCGAATGCCCGCCCAACTCGAAGAAGTTGTCATCAGCGCCCACCCGCCCCAGACCCAGCACCTCCGCGAACACCCCACACACCAGCTCCTCGGCCACCGAGGCAGGACCCCGCCCACCACCGGACGCCACGTACTCGGGCGCGGGCAGGGCAGCCCGGTCCACCTTCCCGTTCACCGTCAGCGGCAGGGCATCCAGCACCACCACCGCCGACGGCACCATGTACTCCGGCAACCGCCCAGCCACGAACACCCGCAGGTCCTCATCCGCCCGGCTTCCGTCGGCCGGAACGACGTAGGCGACCAACCGCACATCGCCGGGGGCGTCCTCTCGTACGACCGCCAGCGCCTGGGCCACACCAGGATGAGCCGCCAGAACGGCCTCGACCTCGCCCAGTTCGATCCGGAAGCCCCGCACCTTCACCTGGTCGTCGACACGCCCGACGAACACCAGCTGACCGTCGGAGGTCCAGCGGGCCAGATCACCGGTGCGGTACATCCGCTCGCCGGACGCTCCGAACGGACACGCCACAAAGCGCTCCGCGGTCAGCCCAGGGCGGTCGTGATAGCCCCGTGCCAGCTGAACGCCCGCCATGTAGAGCTCACCGGCCACACCAGGTGGCACGGGCTGCAAGAATCCGTCCAGCACGTACGCCCGTGTGGTCGCGAACGGACGGCCGATCGGAACCGGTCCCCCGTCCGTCGCATCGGCACCGACCGGGTAGTGCGCGGAGCCGACCGTGACCTCGGTGGGACCGTAGTGATTCACCACCGCCACGTCCGGGCACCGGTCACGCCACCGCCGCACCTGCCCCCAGCCCAGAGCCTCCCCGCCCACCATCAACTGCTTCGTCGGCACACACTGCTCCGGCAGCTCCGCCAGGACCGGCAGATGGCTCGGCGTCAGCTTGAGGAACGCCAGACGCCGGTCGCCCAACAGCGCGGGCAGCCCCTCGTCCAGCGCACCCACGAACACGCAACCACCGCTGGCCAGCCCCCCGAAGAGACCCGTCACACCCGCGTCGAACGACACCGGCGCATGCAGCAGGCTGCTCTCCTGCACCGCCGGATACGCCCGCACGCACCAGGCCACGTACCCGGCCAGTGCCCCGTGGGACACCACCACGCCCTTCGGGCGCCCGGTCGACCCCGACGTGTAGATCACATACGCCGCCTGCCCAGCCGCCGGCCGCACCACCATCGATCGCACCGTCGCGTCGGCGACACGCGGGTCATCCACACACACCACCGCAACACCAGGGTCCAGTGGAAGACCTTCGGCCAGATCACGGGACGTCACCACACAGACGGGCCGGCAGTCACCCAACATGAACGCGATCCGCGCGTCCGGATAGGACGGATCGATCGGCAGATAGGCACCGCCCGCCTTCCACACGGCCAGCAGCGCCACCACCAGATCAGCCGATCGCTCCAGCACCACCGCCGCGACCGACTCCGCTCCGACTCCCCTCGACACCAACACCTCGGCCAGGCGGGACGCCCGCTCGTCCAGCTCCGCGTAGCTCAGCTCGCCGTCCGCGGCCACGACGGCAATCGCCTCCGGGGCCCGCGCCACCTGTGCCGCGAAGAGTTCCGGTACGACGGTCGACTCGTCGACGGTCGTACCGGAGTCGTTCCAGGCGACCAGCGCCCGCTGCCGCTCATCGGCCGACAGTACGTCGATCTCGCTCACCCGGAGCCGTACATCGCCTGCCACGGTTGCCAGCACTCGCGCGTACCGCTGGGCGAACGCCTCCACGCTCGCCCGGTCGAAGAGATCCGCCGACCCGGTCAACGATCCACGCAGCCCACCGGGACGACCGCCCGCGGTGGCCTCGCTCAGGCTCACGCTCACGTCGAACCGTGAGGCCATCGGCCCGGCCGGGGCCGACGTGGCCTGCAGACCGTCCAGGTCGAGCGTGGGCATCGTGTTGTTCTGCAAGGTGAGCATGACCTGGAAGAGCGGGTGCCGCGACATCGACCGCTCCGGGGCCAGCAGTTCCACCAGCCGCTCGAACGGCACGTCCTGCTGCTCCAGCGCGGCGAGACTCGTCTCCCGCACCCGCTCGAGCAGGCCGGCGAACGTCGGGTCCCCCGTCAGATCGGTTCGGACGACGAGCGTGTTGACGAAGAACCCGACCAGGTCGTCCAGCGCCTGGTCGGTCCGGCCCGCCACCGCCGTCCCGACCGGGACGTCCTCCCCCGCGCCCAGGCGCGACAACAGGACCGCCAACGCGGCCTGGAGCACCATGAACAAGGTCACGCCCTGCTCACGGGCCAGTACCTCCAACCGTGTGTGCACCTCGGCGGGTACCTCCAGGCCCACCACGTGACCCTGGTGCGACGCCACCGCCGGACGCGGCCGGTCCACCGGCAGGGCGAGTTCCTGCGGCGCGCCCGCCAACTTCTGCCGCCAGTACGCCACCTGCTCGGCCAGGACGCTTCCCGGCTGCTCCTCGCTGCCCAGCAACTCCCGCTGCCACAGGGTGTAGTCGGCGTACTGCACCGGCAACGGCGCCCAGCCGGGCGCGTCTCCGGCCCGCCGCGCCGCGTACGCCCGGGAGACATCACGGGCCAACGGCCCCATCGACCAGCCGTCCCCCGCGATGTGGTGCAACACGACCACCAGCACATGCGCCTCCGGACCCGTCTCGACCAGCAGCGCCCGCAGCGGAATCTCCCCCGCCAGGTCGAAGCCGTGTCCGGTCTCGGCCGCCACCACACCTGCCACCTGCTCCTCGGCAGCATGGGCGACCCGTAGCACCCCGCCGACCTCTTCAGGCGCCAGCACCCGCTGGAACGGCTCACCGTCCACCACCGGGAACACCGTGCGCAGCACCTCGTGCCGCCCCACCACATCCGTCAGCGCCGACCGCAGCGCGCCAACGTCCACCTGGCCGTCCAATCGCAGCACCAGCGGCATGTTGTACGTCGGACTCGGCCCCTCCAACTGCGCCAGGAACCACAACCGCCGCTGGGCGAACGACAACGGCACCCGCTCAGGACGCTCCCACCGGGCCAGACCGGCCCGCGCCGACCCCGCACCACCGAGCCGGGCCACCAGACCCGCCGGCGTCGGCGCCTCGAACAACACACGGACACTGAACTCGACGCCGAACAGCAACCGCACCCGCGACACCAAACGCATCGCCAGCAGAGAATGCCCACCCAACTCGAAGAAGCTGGCGTCCACTCCCACCTGTCCAACGCCCAGGACGTCGGCGAACGCCCCACACATGATCTCCTCGGCCACCGTCGCAGGACCCCGCCCACCGGACGCCACATACTCGGGTGCCGGCAGCGCAACCCGGTCCACCTTCCCATTCACCGACAACGGCAACACGTCCAGCACCACCACCACCGACGGCACCATGTACTCCGGCAACCGCCGCCCCACAAACGCACGCAGATCCGCAGCAGCCACGTCCACGTCTTCGAGCACCACGTAGGCGACGAGGCGCTTGTCACCCGGCGTGTCCTCACGAACGGTCACCACCGCCTGAGCAACCCCCGGATGCGCCGCCAGCGCCGCCTCGACCTCGCCCGGCTCGATCCGGAACCCACGGACCTTCACCTGGTCGTCCGCCCGCCCCACGAACACCAGCCGACCGTCACCCGCCCACCGGACCAGATCACCGGTCCGATACATCCGCTCACCCGGCCCCCCGAACGGACACGCCACGAACCGCTCCGCCGTCAGCGCGGGCTGCGCCTGATAGCCACGCGCCAGCCCGGCCCCCGCCACATACAACTCCCCCGCCACCCCAGGCGGAACAGGCGACAAGCCACCGTCCAGGACGTACACGCGGGTGTTGTCCAACGGCCGACCGATCGGCAGCACCGACCCGACCCCCCCGGCATCCACGACAGCATGCTGGGTCGCACACAACGTGACCTCCGTCGGCCCGTACAGATGCCGCACCACCACACCCGGACACGCCCCCACCACCCTCGC
>NZ_JBFBJI010000085.1:0-7983 GCF_040702065.1 Streptomyces sp. NPDC086777
CGCATCCACCCCCACCACACCCAACACACCAACCAACCGCCCCACAAACCCCTCCACCCACCCCCCACCAAACACATCAACCGACGCCGTCACCGTCCCGGACAACGAGGTCCGGCCGTCCTCGTCGACGACCTCGCCCAGCGTGATGTCGAGGTCGAACTTGGCCGGCGTGGCTCCTGCCGCCATCGGCCGTACCTGGACACCCGGCAGGTCCAGGCCCACCGTGGCGTTGTTCTGCCAGGTCAACATCGTCTGGAACAGGGGGTGCCGGGCCAGGGACCGGGTCGGTGCCAGGGTCTCCACCAGCCGTTCGAAGGGCACGTCCTGGTGGTCCAGTGCCTGCAGGCTGTCCTCACGCACCCGGGCCAGCAGATCGCCGAAAGTGGGATTGCCACTCAGGTCCGTGCGCAGGACCAGGGTGTTCACGAAGAACCCGACCAGATCGTCCAACGCCTGGTCGGTCCGGCCCGCCACCGCCGTCCCGATCGGGATGTCCTCCCCCGCACCCAACCGCGACAACAACACCGCCAACGCCGCCTGCACCACCATGAAAAGCGTCACGCCCCGCTCACGCGCCAACGCGGCCAACTGCGCATGCACATCGGCCGGTATGTCGAGAGTGGCGGTGTGGCCCTGGTGCGAGGCGACCGCCGGGCGTTTCCGGTCGGTGGGCAGATCGAGCTCCTCCGGCGCCCCCGCGAGCGTCTCCCGCCAGTAACCGACCTGGGCGGCCAGCAGGCTGTCCGGGTCCTTCTCGTCGCCGAGCAGTTCCCGCTGCCACAGGGCGTAGTCCGCGTACTGGACCGGCAACGGCTCCCACTCCGGCGCGCGCCCCGCACACCGCGCCGCGTACGCCCGGGACAGATCACGGGCCAACGGCCCCATCGACCAGCCGTCCCCGGCAATGTGATGCAACACCACCACCAGCACGTGCTCGTCCGGACCCGTCCCGACCAACAGCGCCCGCAACGGGATCTCGGCCGCCAGGTCGAACGCCCGCTCCGCCTCCGCCGCCGCCAGGCCCTCGGCCTGCTGCTCGGCAGCATGGGCGACCCGCAGTACCTCACCCACCTCCTCGGGTGCCAGCACGTGCTGGAACGGCTCTCCGTCCACCACCGGGAACACCGTGCGCAGCACCTCGTGCCGGGCGACCAGGTCCGACAGCGCGGCGCCCAGGGCACTGGCGTCCACTCGCCCCGTCAGGCGCAGCGCCGCCCGGATGTGGTAGGCCGGGCTGGGCCCCTCCAGTTGGGCCAGGAGCCACAACCTGCGCTGCGCGAACGACAGCGGGACGCGTTCGGGCCGTTCCCACGGCAGCAGGGCCGCCCGGGCCGGACCACTGGCGCGGATCCGCGCCGCCAGAGCGGCCGGGGTCGGCGCCTCGAACAGTGTCCGGACCCCGGCCTCGGCCCCGAAGACGCTTCGGACCCGGGACACCAACCGCATCGCGAGCAGCGAATGGCCGCCGAGGGCGAAGAAGTCGTCCTCCGCCCCGACCCGCTCCAGGCCCAGGACGTCGGCGAAGAGGTGGCAGAGGATCTCCTCGTCGGCCGTGGCGGGCCCGCGGCCGCCGGCGTGCAGGCTGTACTCCGGCGCGGGCAGGGCCGCCCGGTCCACCTTTCCGTTCACCGTCAGCGGCAGTTCGTCCAGCACCACCACCGCGGTCGGCACCAGGTACTCCGGCAGGCGCTGTCCCAGGAAGGCGGACGCTTCTGCCGACAGGTCCGCGTCCCCGGCGGAGGGGCCTCGGTCCTCGGGCACCGCGTAGGCGATGAGGCGCTTGTCGCCCGGGGTGTCCTCGCGGACGACGACCACGGCCTGGGCGACGCCCGGGCAGTCGGACAGGACAGCCTCGGCCTCGGCCGGCTCGACCCGGAAGCCGCGGACCTTCACCTGTTCGTCCGCGCGGCCGGCGAAGACCAGCCGGCCGTCGGCCGTCCAGCGGGCCAGGTCGCCGGTCCGGTACATGCGTCCGCCCACCGCACCGAACGGGCAGGCGACGAAACGCTCCGCCGTCAGCCCCGGCCGGCCGTGGTAGCCGCGGGCCAGACCCGCGCCGGCCACGTACAGCTCGCCCACCACCCCACGCGGTACCGGCCGCAGTCGGCCGTCGAGGAGATAGGTCCGGGTGTTGTCCATCGGGCGGCCGATCGGTGGCGTCTCGGGCACCGCCGGGCCGTCCGCGACGGCGTACTGGGTCGCGCAGAACGTGGTCTCCGTCGGCCCGTACACGGGTCGTACCGTCACTCCCGGGCATGCCTCGAGCACCGCTGTCATCGCCTGCGCGGGCACCACGTCGCCCCCGGTCAGCACCTCCCGCAGGCCGGTGAAGCACTCGGGGTCCTCCTGCGCGAGAACGCGCAGCAGGCCGGCGGGCACCCAGACGTGGCTGAGCCCATGGGCGCCGACCAGGTCCCGGATCAGTCCTCCGTCCAGTTCGTCGGTCGGGGCCAGCACCACCGTGCCGCCGACGGCGAGCGTCACCCACAGCTCGAAAACCGACGCGTCGAACGCGTAGGGCGCGTAGGCCAGGACGCGGGTGGGTGCCGACTCCTCCCAGCACCGGTCCACGGCACGGGCCACCACGTCCCGCTGGGAGACCACCACGCCCTTGGGCCGTCCCGTCGATCCCGACGTGTACATCACGTACGCGGCCGCGTCGGGGCGGCCAGGTCCGGCGGACACCGGGACCGCCGCCGCCGTCTCCGCGACCACGTCCGGGTCGTCCAGACACAGGAGGGGCACGTCCAGCTCGTGCGGGACCATTCCGGCCAGGCCGCTCACGGTCACCGCACACACCGGCCCACCGTCGGCCAGCATGAAGCCGACCCGGTCCCGGGGGTACGACGGATCGACGGGCAGATAGGCGCCGCCCGCCTTCCACACCGCCAGCAGGGCCACCACCAGGTCGACCGACCGCTCCAGCATGACCGCAACGACCGTCTCCGCACCCACCCCCCGTGCCGCCAGCACCCCGGCCAGGCGCGACACCCGCTGGTCCAGCTCCGCGTACGGGAGTCGGTCGTTCCCGCTCACCAGCGCCACGGCGCCGGGGGTGTCGGTCACCCACTGGTCGACCAGCCGGGGCAGGGTCGCGTCCACCGTGGGGGTGGAGGTGTCGTTCCAGCCCGTCACAAGTTCCGCGAGTTCCGTGCCGGGCAGGATCTCGATCCCCCGCAGGGGCCGTTGCGGCGCGTCCTCCAGGGCCGCGATCAGTCCTTGGAGGGCGGTGTTCAGCAGGGCGCACACCGGGTGCGGGTCCACCGGGGCGACCACGTCGACCGTCAGCTCGAACCCGGTTCCCAGGTCGTCGACCGCCAGGACGAGCGGATAGTTCGTCCGGTCCTCGGCGAACAGCAGTGCGGCGCCGCCCGCCGTGCCCCGCCGGTCGCCGGTGTCCGCCGCGGTCCGGCGGCTGTGGCGGTAGTTGAACAGGGAGGTGAACAGGGGAGCGGACGGCGGGACGGCGGCGGCTTTCTGGGCGAGCGACAGCGGCGCGTGCTCGTGCACCAGCAGGCCCGCCAGCTGGGACCGCATCGCCTGGACCGCGCCCAGTACGTCCAGGCTGTCGACGTCCACACGTACCGGCAGGGTGTTCATGAACGGGCCGGGGATCCGCTCGGCGCCCATGCCCGCGTTCATCCGGCCCAGCAGCACCGTCCCGAACACCACGTCACCGCGCCCGGACAGAGAGGCCAGCACCCGCGCCCACGCCACGTGGAACAGCGTCGCCGGGCTCGTCCCCAGCACGCGCGCCTGTTCCCGTACCCGCTGCGCCAGGGCGTCGTCCACGGCCAGCCGCCCCTGTGCCACGTCGGTGCCGTCACCGTGGGCGTCGGAGAGGCCGAACGGCAGCGTCGCCTCGGTGACGTCCGCCAGCAGGGCCGCGAAGTACTCCTCGTGCTCCTGGCGGGAGACACCGAGCCGGGCCTGGGCGACGAAGTCACGGAACGGCAGCGGCGCCGGCAGCGCGTCCCCACGGCCCGCCATGAACGCGGCGACCTCGCCGAGCACCACGTCCGCCGCGGTGTGGTCCTGCAGCAGGTGATGTACCTGGACCAGGGCGAGCCACCGGTCACTGCCGGGATCCGCCGCCACGTGCACCCGCATCAGCGGCGCCCGCCGCACGTCCATCCAATGCCCGGCCACCGCGAGCAGCTCCGCGACCGGATCGGCTCCGCTCGCCGGCAGCGTCACCTCCGTGACGGGGACGACCGCGGACCGCCACACCACCTGCACCGGCTCGGGCAGCCCCTCCCACAGCACTCCGGTCCGGTAGATGTCGTGCCGGTCCACGACCCGCTGCAACGCCGCGACGAACGCGTCCAGCCGCTCACGGGATCTCAGCGACATGACCATCGGTACGAGGTACACGTCCGCTTCGCCGGGCTCCGCCAGCAGGTGGTGGAAGAAGATCCCTTCCTGCAACGGGGCGAGCGGGTACACGTCCGCCACGTTGGCGGCCCCGCCCTCGACCGACGCGCACACCGACTCCACCTGCGCCGGGGTGAGATCCACCAGCGGGAGCATGTCCGGCGTGATCGCCTGCGCCCCGTCCGGGATACCGTTCGGCGGTACGTCCACCTCGGTCCCCGCGCCCGCCACCGCCAGTGCCACCGGAGTCGGCGACTCGAACAGCACCCGGACCGAAACGCCCAAGCCCCGCTCACGCAGCCGCTGCACCAACGAGACCGCCAGCAGCGAATGCCCTCCCAACTCGAAGAAGTTGTCCTCCACCCCCACCCGTTCGAGGCCCAGCACCTCGGCGAAGGCCTCACACACGATCTCCTCGGCCACCGTGGCAGGGCCCCGCCCACGACCGGCGGTCGCGTACTCCGGAACCGGCAACGCCGCCCGATCCACCTTCCCGTTCACCGACAAGGGCAGCGCGTCCAGCACGACCACCGCAGACGGCACCATGTACTCCGGCAGCCGCCGCCCCGCGAAGGCACGCAGATCCGCGCCGGCGACGCCCGCGTCCGCGGGCACCACATAGGCGACCAGCCGGCCGTCGCCGGGCCCATCCTCACGTGCGACGACGAACGCCCGAGCGACTCCGGGATGCGCGGTCAGCACCGACTCGACCTCGCCCGGTTCGACGCGGAACCCACGGACCTTCACCTGGTCGTCCGCGCGTCCCACGAACACCAGCCGACCGTCCACCGTCCAGCGGGCCAGGTCGCCGGTCCGGTACATCCGCTCACCCGGCCCGGCGAACGGGCACGCCACGAACCGCTCCGCCGTCAGTCCCGTACGGCCGTGATAGCCACGGGCGAGCCCGGCGCCCGCCACGTACACCTCCCCCACCACTCCGGACGGAACCGGCTCCAGGAAGCGATCGAGCAGGTGGACACGGGTGTTGTCGATAGGCCGGCCGATCGGGACACTCGTCCCGTCCGCACCGGGTCCCGACCGCCAGAAGGTGGAGTCGATGGTGGTCTCGGTCAGCCCGTACAGATTGTGCAGCCCCACGCCCAACAGGTCCGTCACGCGGCGATGCAGGTCGACGGAGAGCGCCTCACCTCCGCTGAACACCATCCGCAGGCTGTCGCAGTCCGCCGCCGCGGGCTCGGCCGCGAACGCCGCCAGCATCGAGGGCACGAACTGCGCGACGGTCACCCGTTCACGCCGGATCAGCTCTGCCAGATACGCCGGTTCGCGATGCCCCTGCGGTGCGGCGACCACGAGCACCGCCCCGGCCGTCAGCGGCCACCACAACTCCCACGCCGACGCGTCGAACCCGAACGGCGTCTTGTGCAGCACGCGGTCGCGCTGCTCCAGACCGAACTCCCGCTGCATCCACGCCATATGGTTGGCCAGCGCGCCCTGCGTGACGACCACGCCCTTCGGCTGCCCGGTCGACCCCGAGGTGTACATCACGTACGCGGCGCTTCCGCCGCACGGCACCGGGCGCTCCGCCCGCTCCTCCGGCTCACCGCCCCCGCCGACGCCTCCACCAACGCCGCCGGATACCGACTCCGGTCCGTCCAGGACCATTACCGGAACGTCATCCCCTATGCCAAGGGCACCGGAATGCTCGACGGTGGTCAGCACACAGGCAGGACGGACGTCGGCCAACATGAGCGCCAGCCGCTCACCGGGATAGTCCGGATCGACGGGCAGGTAGGCGGCTCCGGCCTTCCACACCGCCAGCAAGCCCACCACCAGATCGACCGAACGGTCCATCGCCACCGCCACGACCGTGTCCGCGTCTGCGTCCGCACCCAGGCCACGAGCGGTCAGCCGCCGCGCGAGCCTGTTCGCCCGTTCGTCCAACTCCGCGTACGTGACCCGCTCGTCGCCGCACACCACGGCAGGCGCCCCGGGGGTACGCTCCGCCCACTTCTCGACCAGCTGAAGCAGCGTCACATGCGCTGTCGGCGTGGCGGTGTCGTTCCAGTCGTTCAGCATCTGCTCGCGCCGGGCGTTCGGCAGCACCGCAACGCCGCGCACCGGGCTGTCCGGCGCCTCGTCCAGAGCGGTGATGACACCCTCCAGAGCAGTGTGCAACGACGAGCACACCACGTCCGGGTCGCCCGGGGCGATCACGTCGGCGGTCAGGGCGAACCCCACACCGTTGTCGTCCACGGCCACGGCCAGCGGGTAGTTCGTGAGCTCCTGGTTGTGCACCAGCTCCACACCGGCCAGGCCCTGTCGCCCGCCGTCAGCCGGCCGGACGACAGACCGACTGCTCCGGCGGTAGTTGAAGAGAGAGGTGAACAGCGGCGTGCCGGACGGGACGTTGCCGGCCTTCTGGGCCAGTGACAGAGGGGCGTGCTCGTGGACCAGCAGGGCGGCCAGCTGTGAGCGCATCGCCCGCACCGCCTCGGCGACATCCAGGTCCGCGATGTCGATCCGTACCGGCAGGGTGTTCATGAACGGCCCCGGAACCCGCTCGGCGCCCACGCCCGCGTTCATCCGGCCCAGCAGGACCGTTCCGAACACCACGTCAGTGCGGCCGGACAGACTCGCCAGCACCCGCGCCCACGCGACATGGAACAACGTCGCCGGACTCACCCCCAGACGACGCGCCTGCTCCCGCACCCGCGCCGCCAGCCCGTCGTCGACTGTCCGCCGGGTTCGCCGCACACCGGTGCCGTCCCCGCGGGCATCGGACAGACCGAACGGCAGCGTCGGTTCCGCTACATCGCCCAGCAGACGGCTGAAGTAGTCCTCGTGCTCCTTCTGGGAGACTCCGAGTCGGGCCTGGGCGACGAAGTCGCGGAACGGCAGCGGCGCCGGGAGTTCCTCGGCGCGGCCTGTCATGAGGGCCGCGACCTCGCCCAACACCGCCTCCAACGCGGTGTGGTCCTGCACCAGGTGATGCACCTGCACCACGGCGAGCAGGCGGCCGCCGCCGTCCGGCTCCTCGGCCACGTGCACCCGCAGCAACGGCGCCTGGCGCAGGTCCAGCCACGAGCCCGCCACCGCCAACAGTTCAGCCGCGGCGTCCCCGTCACCGGAGAGGGTCACCTCGGTGACCGGCACCACCACCTGCCGCCGCACCACCTGCACCGGCTCCGGCAGCCCCTCCCACACCAACCCCGTCCGATAGATGTCGTGCCGATCCACCACACACCGCAACGCCGACAGAAACGAGTCCAGCCGCTCCCGGTCGTCGAAAGCCAGCGTCATCGGAGCCAGATACACATCCGCCGCACCAGGCTCGGCGAGCAGGTGGTGGAAGAAAATGCCCTCCTGCAAGGGGGCCAGCGGATACACGTCCGCCACGTTCGCCGCCCCGCCCTCCACCGACGCACACACCAACTCGATCTGCCCGACCGTGAGATCCACCAGCGGCAGCATCTCCGGCGTGATCAGCTCGGCCCCGTCCGGAATGCCGTTCGGCGGCACGTCCACCGCCCCACCACCACTGCCGCCGTCACCTGCCGCGGCCACCCCCGCAGGCGTCGGCGACTCGAACAACGCCCGCACCGACACCCCGAACCCACGCTCACGCAACCGCTGCACCAACGACACCGC
>NZ_JBFBJI010000086.1:0-7209 GCF_040702065.1 Streptomyces sp. NPDC086777
ACGCGTTGCTGGGCGGGGCCGCTGGGGGCGGTCAGGCCGTTGGAGGCGCCGTCCTGGTTGATCGCGGAGCCGCGGACCACGGCGAGGACGGGATGACCCAGCCGCTCCGCGTCCGACAGCCGCTCGACCAGGATCGTCGCGACGCCCTCGGCCCAGCCGGTGCCGTCGGCCGCCTCGGCGTACGCCTTGCAGCGCCCGTCCGGGGACAGCCCGCGCTGCCGGGAGAACTCCACGAAGACGCCCGGGGTGGCCATGACGGCGGCACCGCCCGCCAGCGCCATGTCGATCTCGCCGCCGCGCAGCGCCTGGATCGCCAGGTGCAGCGCGACCAGCGAGGAGGAGCACGCCGTGTCGAGAGTGACGGCCGGTCCCTCCAGCCCCAGCGTGTACGAGATGCGTCCCGAGGCGACCGCGCCCGCGGTCCCGGTGCTGAGATAGCCCTCGACCTCCGGCGGCGCGTTCTCCATGTCCGTGGCGTAGTCGTGGTACATCACCCCCGTGTAGACCCCCACGCGGCGGCCGCGCAGTTTCGTCGGGTCGAGACCGGCGCGCTCGAAGGTCTCCCAGGAGGTTTCCAGGAGCAGCCGCTGCTGGGGGTTCATCGCCAGGGCCTCACGCTGGTTGACGCCGAAGAAGGCCGCGTCGAACCCGTCCGCGTCGTGCAGGAAGCCGCCCTCGCCGACGTAGGAGGTGCCGGCGCGGTCCGGGTCCGGGTCGAAGAGGCGTTCCAGGTCCCAGCCGCGGTTCACGGGGAAGCCGGACACCGCGTCGCGGCCCTCGTCGACCAGCCGCCACAGCTCGTCGGGGGTGGTCACCCCGCCGGGCAGCCGGCACGCCATGCCGACGATCGCGATCGGCTCGGAGCGGGCGGCCTCGATGTCGTGCAGCCGCTGGTTGGCCTGCTGCAGGTCCACGAGGGCCCGCTTGAGGTAGTCCCGCAGTTTCCGCTCACCGGCGGAACCGGCGGAACCGGCGGAACCGGCGGAGCCTGAGGTACCTGTCGATCCGGCGGACGGGGTCGGTGAACTGGGTGTGGCCGTGGGTTCGTTGGGCATGGCCCGGTCGGTCCCTTCGGGGCTCGTCGGTGAGTGGAGTGGCTGCGGCGATGTCGTCAGGACAGACCCAGTTCGCCGTCCATGAGCTGGAAGATCTCCTCGTCGGTGGCCGTGTCGAGGTCGAGGGCCGTACCGCCTCCGGTGTCGAAGGACGCCGTGGTGAGCGGGGTCGCGCCGAGCCGCGCCGCCAGGTCGAGCAGCCGTGCCCCGAGCTGTGCCCGTACGGTGTCGTCCGGTTCGGACAGCGCGTCCAGGGCCTGCTCCAGGGAGTCGATACCGGCGCTCAGGGCCGACTCGTCCGAACCGCCGCCGGTGAGGCCCAGTTCCTCGATGAGGCGCTCGGCGAGTTCCACCGGCGTCGGGTGGTCGAAGATCAGCGTCGCGGGCAGCCGTACGCCGGTCGTCGTGGTGAGCCGGTTGCGCAGTTCGACCGCGGCGAGCGAGTCGAACCCGGCGTCCTTGAAGGCGGCGTCGGCACCGATCGCACGGGCGGTGGCGTGGCCCAGGACAGCGGCCGCCTGGGTGCGCACCAACTCCACCACGTCGGCCAGGCGTTCGGCCGGAGGGAGGGCGCCCCACCGGTCGGTGAGCGAGGTCTCGGACGCCGCCGCGGCCTTCGCGGCCCTGCGCGGGGCCCGCACCAGCCCGCGGAGCAGCACCGGTACGTCGTCGTCGGTCGTGGCCCGGCGACGTACTCCGGCCAGGTCCAGACGTGCCGTCAGCAGGACGGGCTCGCTGGACCCGAGACCGGCGTCGAGCAGGGCGAGGGCCTGCTCGGTGGGCATCGCGGTGATACCGGTCCGCCGGCCGCGTTCCAGGTCGGCGGTGTTCAGGGCGCCGGTCATGCCGCTCGCCTCCGCCCACAGGCCCCAGGCCAGGGCGACGGCGGGCGAGCCCGCGCTCCGGAAGCCCCGCGCCAGCGCCTCCAGCGAGGTGTTCGCGGCGGCGTAGTTGGCCTGGCCGGGGTTGCCCAGGGTGCCGGCGGCGGAGGAGAAGAGGACGAAGGCGGCCGGGTTGTGGTCCCTGGTCAGCTCGTGCAGCACCCGGGCTGCGTCGGTCTTGGCGCGGAGGGCGGTGTCCAGTCGTTCGGGGGTCTGTGCGGTGAAGATGCCGTCGTCGAGGACGCCGGCGGTGTGGATGACGGCGGTGAGGGGGTGTGCGGGGTCGACGGCGGCGAGGGCGGCGGTGAGCTGACCGCGGTCGGCGGCGTCGGCGGCGACGATGGTGACGTGGGCGCCGAGGGCGGTGAGGTCCTCGGTGAGGGTGCCGGCGCCGGGGGCGTCGGGGCCACGGCGGCTCAGGAGGAGCAGGTGGCGGATGCCGTGGGCGGTGACGAGGTGGCGTGCGGCCAGGGCCCCGAGGGTACCGGTGCCGCCGGTGACCAGGGCCGTACCGCGCGGATCGAGCGGCCCGGGGCCGTCGGCGGGCTCTGCGCGGACCAGCCGGGGGACGCGGATCCGGTCGTCGGACAGGGCGAGTTGGGGTTCGCCGGTCGCCAGAGCGGCGGGCAGCAGGTGCCGGTTGTTCTCGGTGGTGTCGACGAGGACGAGCCGGTCGGGGTGCTCGTTCTGGGCGGTGCGGATGAGGCCCCAGACGGCGGCCTGCGCGGGGTCGTCGAGGGCGTCCCGGGTCAGGACGACCAGCGGGGTGCCCGCTGCCCTGTCGGCGAGGTGGCTCTGCACGGCGGCCAGGACGTCACCGGTCAGTTCCCGGGTGTCCGCGCCGGTACGACCGGTCAGGTCCAGCACCGGCCAGTCCGCTCCGGTGCTCTCCGCGGGCGTGGGGACCTCCTGCCACGCCACCCGGAACAACGCGTCCCGCAGGGCGCCGTCCCCGGCGTCCAGCCGCCGCGGGTCCACGGCCCGGAAGGCCAGCGAACCGACCGACACGACCGGCGCGCCCGTCATGTCCGCGGCACTGACGGCCACCGTGTCGTTGCCGAGCCGCGCGATCCGCACCCGCAGGGCCGTGGCACCCGTCGCGTGCAGGGTCACCCCGTTCCACGCGAACGGCAGCAGCACCTGACCGGGTTCGGTCTCGGCGACCGCGCCGAAACTGGTGGCGTGCAGGGCCGCGTCCAGCAGCGCCGGGTGCAGCCCGTAGGCGTCCGCCCCGGTGACGGCCGCCTCGGGCAGGGCGACCTCCGCGTACGTCTCCTCGCCGCGCCGCCATACCTTCCGCAGGCCCTGGAAGGCGGGCCCGAAGTCGTGGCCGGCGGCTGCCTGACGCTCGTAGAAGCCGTCGACGGCGACCGGCTGCGCGCCCTGGGGCGGCCACTCGGCGAGCGGTGTGCCGGCCGGTCCGGGGCCGGGTGTGAGGTGCCCGGTGGCGTGCCGTACCCAGTCGGCGTCGCCGCCGGGACGCGAGTGGATGCTCACCGGGCGCCGACCGGTGCCGTTCTCGGCCGGGCCGACCTGGACGCGCACCTCGGCGCCGCCGCGCTCCGGCAGCACCATCGGCTCCTGGAGCACCAGTTCCTCCAGGGTCCCGGTACCGGCCCGGTCACCGGCGTGCAGGGCGAGTTCCACAAGACCGGTGCCCGGCACCAGGACGACCCCGGACTTGGCGTGGTCGGCGAGCCGGCCCGGCCCGTCGGCCGTCAGCCGTCCGGTCGCCAGCACCCCCGCGCCGTCCGGGAGTTCGACCACGGCGCCCAGCAGCGGGTGCGCGGCCTCGGCGAGCCCGAGGGAGCCCAGGTCGGCGGTGCCCGGGCCGGTCTCGGCCCAGTAGCGTTCCCGCTGGAAGGCGTAGGTCGGCAGCGCCACCCGACGGGCCCCGGTCCGCGGGACGGGCGTGACCGGCACGCCCCGAACCCACAGCCCGGCGACCGCGGTGAGCAGCGTGGCCGGTTCGGGGCGGGCGCGGCGCAGCCCCGGCAGGAAGGCGGCGTCGGCCGGTTCGCCGAGCGCGTCCACCGTCTCCCGGGCCATCGCGGTGAGCACCGCGTCCGGTCCGATCTCCAGGAAGTGACCGGCGCCCCGCTCCCTGACCCAGCGCACCGCGTCCGCGAACCGCACGGCCTCGCGCACGTGCCGCGTCCAGTAGTCGGGGGAGCCGAGCTCGGTGAGCCCGATCCCGGCCCCGGTCAGTGTGGACACCACCGCAACGGTGGGCTCCGCGCAGGTGACCGTGGCCGCGACGGCCCGGAACTCCGCCAGCATCGGCTCCATGCGCGCCGAGTGGAACGCATGGCTGACCCGCAGCCGCTTCGTCTTCCGGCCGCGCTCCGAGAGCGCCGCCGCGACCGCGAGGACCGCGTCCTCGTCGCCGGACACCACCAGGGCGTCGGGCCCGTTGACGGCGGCGACACCGGCCCGGCCGTCGGCCGGCAGCAGCGCGCGCACCTCGTCCTCGGAGGCCTGGACGGCGACCATCGCGCCGCCCTCGGGCAGCGCCTGCATCAGCCGGCCGCGCGCGGCGACCAGCCGGGCGCCGTCGGCGAGCGAGTACACGCCCGCCACATGGGCCGCGGCCAGCTCGCCGATCGAGTGCCCAGCCACGAAGTCCGGCCGTACGCCCCACGCCTCGACCAGGCGGTACAGCGCCACCTGGAGGGCGAAGAGGGCGGACTGGGTGTACACCGTGCGGTGCAGCAGCGCGGCCGCCTCCGTGCCGTCCTCGGCGAACACCACCTCGCGCACCGGCAGCGGCACGTGCCCTGCCAGCGCCCGGTCCAGTTCCGCGCACGCCGCGTCGAACGCGGCCGCGTACTCGGGATACTCCGTGTACAGCTCACGGCCCATCCCGGCCCGCTGGCTGCCCTGTCCGGTGAACAGGAACGCCGTCCGGCCCGACGCCGGGCCACCGGTCACCACGGACCCGGCCGCCCCGCCCGCGGCCAGCGCGTCCAGCCCGGCGAGCAGTTCGGCACGGTCGCCCGCCACGACGACGGCACGCCGGTCCAGCGCGGCCCGTGAGGTCAGCAGGGAGTGCGCGACGTCGCCGAGCGGGGCGTCGCCCAGCGGGGTGCCGCCGCTCCGGAGTCCGGCCGCCAGTCGGGCCGCCTGACCGGCCAGCGCCTCGGGGGTCTTCGCCGACAGGACGTACGGCAGCACGGCGGGGTGACCGGCGGCGGCCGACGGCTCGTCGGTGACCGACGGTTCGGTGGTGTCCGACGGTTCGGTGGCGGCCGGTCCGTCCTCCGCGGGCGTGTCCACGGGGGCCTGTTCGAGGATGACGTGGGCGTTGGTGCCGCTGACGCCGAAGGAGGACACGGCGGCCCGGCGGGGACGGTCGAGCTCGGGCCAGGGCCGGGCCTCGGTGAGCAGTTCGACCGCCCCGGCACTCCAGTCGACCTTCGTCGACGGCTGGTCCACGTGCAGGGTCCCGGGCAGGACGCCGTACCGCATCGCCTGCACCACCTTGATCACACTGGCGGCGCCGGCCGCGCCCTGGGTGTGCCCGATGTTCGACTTCAGGGACCCGAGTCCCAGTGGCCGCGCGCGGTTCTTGCCGTAGGTCGCGAGGAGCGCCTGGGCCTCGATCGGGTCGCCCAGCGTGGTGCCCGTGCCGTGCGCCTCCACCAGGTCGACCTCCGACTCCGGCAGACCGGCATCCGCGAGCGCGGCGCGGATGACGCGCTGCTGGGACGGTCCGTTGGGCGCGGTCAGCCCGTTGGAGGCGCCGTCCTGGTTGACGGCCGAACCGCGCACCACCGCGACCACCGGATGCCCGGCCCGGCGCGCGTCGGACAGCCGCTCCACCAGCAGCAGAGCCGCGCCCTCGGCCCAGCCGGTGCCGTCGGCCGCGTCCGCGAACGCCTTGCAGCGGCCGTCGGCGGACAGCCCGCGCTGGCGGGAGAACTCCACGAACGCGTCCGGGGTCGTCATCACCGCCACGCCTCCGGCCAGGGCCATGGTCGACTCGCCGGAGCGCACCGACTGCGCGGCCAGGTGCAGGGCCACGAGCGACGAGGAGCAGGCCGTGTCCACGGTCAGCGCCGGGCCCTCCAGTCCGAAGGTGTAGGAGATCCGGCCGGAGGCGACGCTGCCGGAGGTGCCGGTCAGCCGGTAGCCCTCCAGCTCACCGGCCGCGTGCTGCAACCGCAGCGTGTAGTCACGGTCGTTGACGCCGACGAACACGCCCACGTGCTCGCCGCGCAGTGCCGTCGGGTCGATCCCGGCCCGCTCGAACGTCTCCCAGGTGACCTCCAGCAGCAGCCGCTGCTGCGGGTCCATGGCGACGGCCTCGCGCGGGGAGATCCCGAAGAAACCCGCGTCGAACCGGGTCGCCGTGTCCAGGAACGCCCCGCTCCTCGCGTACGAGGTCCCCAGGTGCTCCGGATCGGGGTCGTAGATGCCCTCCAGGTCCCAGCCGCGGTCCTCGGGGAAGCCCCCGACCACGTCGACGCCGTCGGCGACGATGCGCCACAGCTCCTCGGGCCCGTCCGCCCCGCCGGGGAACCGGCAGCCCATGGCGACGATGACCACGGGATCGTCGTCGTCCGCCGCCACCCGCCGTCGCTCCCCGGCCCCGTCCGCGACCGGTCCGGACACCTCGCCGACCAGATCACCGAGGAGCTTGCGGGCCAGGTCGGCCGGGGTCGGATAGTCGAAGGCCAGCGTCGTCGGCAGGGTCAGCGCGGTGCGCTTGGCGATCCGGTTGCGCAGCTCCACGGCGGTCAGCGAGTCGAAGCCCGCGTCCTTGAACGCACGGGTCTCGCCGACCGCGTCGGGCGAGCCGTGGCCGAGGACGGCCGCCGCCTCCGCGCGCACCAGATCGACGAGCGTGCGCTCCCGTTCGGCCGCCGGCAGGCTCACCAGCCGCTGCCCGAGCGAGCCGACGGCCGCGGCCTGTTCCGCCTCGCCCTGCGCGGCCGCGCGCCGCAACGGACGCACGAGCGAGCGCAGCAGCCACGGCACCGGCTCCGTCGCCGACCGGGCGCGCAGTCCGGCCAGATCCAGGCGCGCCGCCACGAAGGCCGCGTCGCCCGCCCGGATACCCGCGTCGAGCAGCGCCATCCCGGTACCGGCCGACAGGCCCAGCATGCCGTCCCGCCGATGACGGCGCAGCGCCGTCTCGTCCAGGTGCGCGGTCATGCCGCTCACGTCCGACCAGTAGCCCCAGGCGAGGGAGACGGCGGGGACGTGTTGGGTGCGGAGGTGGTGGGCGTAGGCGTCGAGGGCGGCGTTGGCGGCGGCGTAGTTGGCCTGGC
>NZ_JBFBJI010000087.1:0-6073 GCF_040702065.1 Streptomyces sp. NPDC086777
GCCGAACCGTACGGTTCGGCACCCCACAACCGCACAACCGTTGTCCTCACGCCGAGCTGCACAGGACAGGGTGCCGAGAGTGGCGACGCACAAGCATCCGCGATGTCTGTTGATCGCCTCGATGGGCCCGATGGAGGTCCCGGTGCGGCCTAGTAGGCCAGGCCGCCGGCGACGCGCTTCGTCAGCGTCCGGCCCGGAGCGCCAATCTCGGCGGGTGGCTTCGGGACGCCGGTGCGGATGCCCTTGGTCAGCTTCCCGATCAGGACACGGCCTGGATCGCGGTAGGCGGTGATCACGCGTCCGTGGACGTCCATGGTCGCTTCGGTCTCAGTGCGGCGGTCACCAGTGAACAGGCAGGTGGGCCGCGGCCACTGACGATCCATACACAGCTCGCCGGCGCGGAGTATCTGCCGGGCTGTGCAGAGCGGTTCGTCCATGAGATCGCGGTGTCCATGGATCGCGAACTGAACGCGACGACGACACCGATCGAGTGCGTCGCCAGCGGGCGGACGACATGGAAGGGCCCCATGACTGCGGCCGCGCGCGAGAATTCCCCGAGACAGACCTGCGCCCGGTGAAACGGTCCACCGCAGCCTCACGGCGTCGCGCCCGACTGCATCCTGACCGGCGGACAGGCCGTGAACGCCTGTCGGGAGTGCTCCTCGGCCATGTCCGACAACCAGGAGGGTACGGCCGAGGATCGGAGCCAAGGCGACGATCGTGGTGGCGTACTCGCCGCCGGCCGTGGACAGCGCATGACGCTCGACCCCGGTCACGGGACGCCGCACGGTTCGCCACTCGCCACTCGCCTCAGCCGGGAGCGGCCATGGTCCGGTGCAAGAACATGGCGCGATACTCCTGCGGTGATGTACCCAGGTGCCGATGGAAGGCCGCGCGAACGGAAGCCGGCGCGCCGAGACCAGTCAGACGACCGATCTGCTCCACGGGGGTGTCCGTCGTCTCCAGCAACTGCCGTGCCTTGTCGATTCTCGCGTCGACCAGCCAGGCTATGGGAGAGGTTCCGGTCTCCTCCCGGAACCGCCGGAGCATCGTCCGCCGCGACATGTGCGCACGGCGCGCGAGGTCGTCGACCGTGTGGGAAAGCTCAAGATTGCCGAGCATCCACGTGCGCAGGGGGGCCAGGGATTCCCCCACGGCTTCCGGTCGCAGTTGCTCGATGAACTGAGCCTGACCACCGACCCGTTGTGGCGGAGCGACCAGTACCCGAGCACGGGTGTTGGCCGCCGCCGCACCCTTGTCCACTCGGATGAGATGGAGGCACAGGTCCACGCCTGCGGTCACCCCTGCCGATGTGAGGATGTCACCGTCGTCCACGTAGAGCCGGTCCGGCTGCACATCGACCTTGGGGAACCGTCTCCTCAGCTGATCGGCGTTCTGCCAATGGGTGGTCGCCGGCCGCCCGTCGAGAAGCCCGGCCTCCGCCAGGACGAAGGCAGCCGTACAAATGGACACCAGACGCGCCCCCCGCGCATGGGCGGCTCGCAGTGCGTCGATCACCTGAACCGAAGGGCGGGCGTCGATGTCCTCGTAGCCCGGGATGATCACAGTATCTGCCCTGGTCAAAGCTTCCAGGCCCGACTCGGCGGTGATCATGTAACCCGGACCCACCACCGGTCCGGCTTGATCGTCAGTGCACACCACCAGCTCGTACTGGGGTTCCATGCCGAAGATCTGTGCGGCAATCCCGAACTCGAGAGGCAGCACGCCGGGGAGAACGAGCACTGCGACGGTATGCCTCGACTCAAACACCTTCATGGCACGATTGTAGCGGTGCATGGCGTCCGGGCCACTTTTCGGTCGATGGTGTGCAGTCATACGTTCCCCTTATGAACGATGCACTTGCACTCCCCAGCAGCCCTCTCGCCACCGCTGTCATGTCAGAGGTCCGGTCCCTCGTACACCCCTCTCTGGTCAACCACTGCGTCCGTAGCTTCCTGTGGGCCCGCCTGTACGGTGAGTACCTCGGAGCACTCAATGACGCCGCCTATGACGAGGACCTCCTCTTCGCGGCCTGCGTAGCGCACGATCTGGGTACCAGCCCCCTCGCCCAGGGCAAACTCCGCTTCGAGGTGGAGGGCGCCGACCTGGCGGCAGCGCTGGTGACGCGCCTCGGTGTCTCCGCGGCCGACGCCGACCGGGTGTGGGAGGCCATCGCCCTGCACACCTCGCCCCAGATCGCGGAGAAGCGCGGACTGCTCACGGTGCTCGCCTACGAGGGCATCTACATCGACTTCGGCAAGAACGCGGATCTGGTGTCCGAGTGGGCGGAGCGCATCCACGACACCTACCCGCGCCTCAAGATGGCCCGGACGCTCACCGACATGGTCCTCGCGCATGCTGCCCTGTCCGAGGGCGCCGCACCCCGCTACGGCATCGCGTGGGAGCTGGTACGCGAGCGCGCCGCCGAAGGAATGACGTTCATGGAGCGCGCCGTCGCTGCCGGACCGTGGGGCGAGTAGACAAGTCGCATCACCGGGGCGTGCGCCAACCCGACATCTGCGGTTGCGGCGCCCCGCCTGCGTTTTTGCTCCGTCCGCCCGCGCGCCGGGAACGGACCGGAGCGTGCACCGCACCGCCGGGCCGCACACCAGCACGAAAAACCTCTCAAGGAACCTACGGAAGACCATGAGTTCCACCACTGAACAGCTGTCACAGAACACGGCAGTATCGGACCGGACTGCAGCTCCGTCGAAACTCACCATGCCAGTGATCCTTCTGGCGGTATTCGTCCTGCCCATGGGGATCTCTGGGACGGCAGTCGCGCTGCCGCAGATCGCCTCCGATCTGGGCTCCAGTCCCACGCTCCTGCAATGGGTCGTCAACGGCTTCAACGCGGCCTTCGCCGTCTTCACGCTCGTCTGGGGCGTCCTCTCGGACCGCATGGGCTACAAGCGCACCTTCATCGCCGGCGCTGGTTTGATGGTCGTGGCGTCCGTCATCAGTGCGGCAGCGACCAACATGGTCACGGTGGACGTCGCGCGAACCCTGGCAGGTGTCGCAGGCGCCGCAATATTCACCGGCTCGTCCGCGATCCTGTCGAACGCCCACACCAACCCCGAAGCGAGGATGCGCAACTTCGCGATTTTCGGCGCGACGATCGGCCTGGGTCTTGCCCTTGGACCCAGCATCGCGGGTGTCATCGTCGACTGGACGGGGTGGCGCGGGATCTTCCTCATCTACGGCGTCCTGGTGGCGGTTTCCTTTGTCCTGAGCAAGGCGCTTCCCGACATCCGCCACGAACGTGCTCCGGGTCAGAAGGTCGTCGACTTCTCGCTTCTGCGCAACTACCGCTTCCTGGCGATGAGCCTGGTGCCCGTGGCCGCCGCGATCGGCTTCGTCACGCTGATGACCTACCTGCCGGTCGCCCTGAGCGCAATACGCGGCATGAGCCCCGCACAAGCAGGCTTGTTCATGCTGCCCATGTCGGTCCCCGTGCTCCTCGGACCGCTGCTGACAGGGCGTCTGATCAAGTCGGTGCGTCGGGCCACTCCCATGACGATGATCTACGTCTCGCTGGTGTTCATGGTTGTCGGGGACATCGGACTGCTTCTGCTCGACCCCCACAAGCCGCTCGTCCTGCTCGTACTGCCCATGATTCTTCTGGGCTTCTCCTTCGGCCTCCCCATCGGACTGGTCGACGGCGAGGCGATCGGTTCCGTACCTCCCCAGAACAGCGGGACCGCGGCCGGCGTCCTGAACTTTCTGCGCCTGGGAAGCGAAGCTGTCGTCATCGGTGCCTACTCAGCAGCCCTGACCTGGCTGATCAGCCGCACCATCGCCGATCCAGAAACCGCCAACGACGTGGCCGCAGGCGCAACCGGCCATGCCTCTGTCTACGCGGACGCCTTCCATTGGGTGATGGCCGCTGCCACGGTTCTCTCTGCTCTCACCGCACTTGCGATCGCTCTGCTCCATCGGGCAGAGCTGAGGCACGATCGCCGCGTCCGCACCGAGGTGAGGTAACCGGAAACCCTCCCGGCCAGGTCATACCAACGGGCCGATGTGCGCTAGCCGACGAGAGCGCGGACCCCACCGGGGAAGACCATGAAGTCGTTGCGCCGCGTTCGTGGCTTCGGCGCAGGCACCGACACCAGCACACCGGACCCGTGATGCTCCGATGGCCCAGGGAGCTCGTGCCGCCGGCTGGGGCTCGTTCCCCTCCCCGCGATCCGAGGTGCGATGCGCCGCGAGCCGTACCTGTGTGAGGTCCCCAGGATTCGAGGCAGACACTTCCCCTGATCGGAGCCTTGCACGCCAACGGAGACAAGCGCACAGCGGGCCTCGGGCTCGCCGAGGACCAGGCGCTGCAGCCCGGCCCGCACCCGGGGATGTTCAAAGACCCCGTGAGACGTCTGCAGGCCCACTTCCTAGACGGCCCATCGGTGCAGTTCTCCTTGCTGGGACAGGAGCAGCCGGTACGCACTGCCCCGGACCGGCCCCGGGGGAGGCCGGTGCCGCTCCGTGGCAGTGCGGAGTGCCACGCCCGGCGCTGGTGAGGAACCCGAGGATGGCAACCGTCAATTCGCCGTGCGCCTCGCATGTCGCGTGCTGATCGTTCGTGGGCGGCCAGGGTGTGGATGTGCAGCCGAACCGACTGCCGCCCGCACACCGCACCCTGCCGCCGGTGAACTGGGCCCCTCTGCCGCCACCGGAAGCCCGCTGGGCGGCGGTGCACATGCTTCGGGTACAGCGCTTCCGTGCGTTTCGAGCGGTGCAGAACTCCCGGAAGCGGACTGCGGCGTTACGGCGGCCTGGTCCCGGTGCGATATCCGAGGTGTGCGGCCTGCACGACGGTGCCCCGTCCGGCGTGGGCGACGGTGGCCGCAGTTCGTTCAGCATGCCCTCGGTGATCCGCGTGCAGGTCGGGAACTCTCCTCGGCATGGACTACGAAAACCGGCGTCGGCGAGGCCCCCGCCCTTACGACCGGTCTGTGCTGCCGGTCCACTGTCGCAGGACCTCAGCCTCGGCCGGCATCACGCTTGGGAGGTATGGCGCGGTGACAGTTTTGCCAACGCGATGCTCCCACCGACTATGCAGCCGCGTTCGTGGTCCCGCATGATCGATCGCCTTCGGCCGTCCGCCGTCCTGTCAGACAGAGGCTGACGGAAGACCGCTCCACCGCGGCGGGCCGCTCTGTGGCACGGACCGCGGTGGAGCGAGAGCCTCTAGCTCTGCTGTCCCGGCAGGTGAGTGACGCGGCTGGCTGGTGGTTGGCCGTCGATGCCGGTGTGGGGTCGGTGGTAGTTGTACCAGTCCAGCCAGTCGGGAAACGCGGTCTGTCGTTCGCGGTCTGAGGTGTAGGGCCCGGATGTAGGCCCATTCCTCGAGCAGGGTGCGGTGGATGCGTTCGACCTTGGCGGTGGTCTGGGGCCGCCAGGGCCTGGTCCAGCGGGGGCTGATGCCCAGCTCGCGGCAGGTGTCGCGCCAGGCGTTCTTGGTGTAGGCACAGGCATGGTCGGTCAGGACCCGCTCGACGGTGATGCCCTGCCGGGCGAACCAGGCGGTTGCCCGGCGCAGGAAGCCGGCGTAGGTCGCGGCCTTTTCGTCGGGCAGGTCCTCGGTGTAGGCGAGGCGGGTGTGGTCGTCCGGGGCGGTGTGCAGGTAGGCATATCCGGTGCCACTGCGGTCCTGGTTGGCCCGGCCGGCCGCCCGGCCGAGAACCTTGCGGCGGCCGCCGTCGGGGATGCGGCCCAGCTTCTTGACGTCCACGTGGACCAGTTCACCGGGCCGGTCGCGCTCGTAACGGTGCACGGGCTCGCTGGGGCCCGGTCGCAGGCGGCCGGAGCGGGCAGGCCGAGCCGGACCAGGATCCTGTGCGTAGTCGAGGCGGCGATGTTGGCGTCGGCGGCCAGCCGCACCGGCCCGATCCTGTGCTCGCGCCGCAGGTGCACGACCTGCTGTTCGACCGCGGCCGGGGTCCGGTGCGGGCTGTGGTGAGGGCGACTAGGTGTATTGATCACGAGCGTTGTTAACGCGGGTCGGACTTGATCGTGGCGAAGGCCCCCGTGTGTGGTGGAGGTGTCGAATCTTCACCGCACGGAGGCCTTCGTG
>NZ_JBFBJI010000088.1:0-5805 GCF_040702065.1 Streptomyces sp. NPDC086777
AAGACCTTCGCCGACCTCGACGTCCTCGAACTCAACGAGGCCTTCGCCGCCCAGGTACTCGGCTGCCTCGCCGAATGGCCCGAGTTCGACCCCGCGATCCTCAACCCACAAGGCGGCGCGATCGCGCTCGGCCACCCCCTCGGCGCCTCCGGTGCCCGCCTCGCCGGGACCGTGGCGCATCAGCTGGCACGGCGAGGCAGCGGTACCGGTGTCGCCAGCCTCTGCATCGGCGTCGGGCAGGGCCTCGCGCTCGTTCTCGAACGCTGACCGCACACCGCACGAGCACCTGTCCCGCCCCTTCGTCCAGCCCGCACTCGGCGGACCCCGCCCAAGGGGTGGCGGGCACGTGTGACATGCCTTGACAGCTCAGATACGGAGGTCAACGATAGGAACCATGGAAACGAATCCGGTTTCTAGAGTTTCCGACAGTGATGGCCAGCGGGCCGACGTGATAGTGGAGGCGGCCGGCCGGCTGTTCCTCGGGTCCGGCTCGGCGCGGGTGAGCATGGACGATCTGGCCCGCGAGCTCGGGATGAGCAAGAAGACGATCTACCGGCATTTCCCGGACAAGCGCAGTCTGCTGGCCGCGGTGCTGGACCGCCAGTTCGCCGCGGTGGAGCGCACGCTGGTTGCGGCGGCCGAGGGCGCGGAAAAGCAGTCCTTCGGTGTGCGGGTGCAGCGGTTCCTGATCGCGGCGGGCAGTGAGCTCGGGCGGATCGGCGCACCTCAGCTGGCGACAGGGCGGGGCGGCGACGCGATGCTGCGCCAGTACGTGGAGCAGCGGGTGGACGCGGTGGTCTACCGGCGGCTCGACGACCTGTTCCGGGAGGGACACCGGCAGGGCCTGCTGCAGGCGCCGCCCGAGCTGCTGAGCGAGATCACCCGCGGTGCGCTGGAGCGTCTGCTCACCTCACGGTTGCCGCACGAACTGGACTGGACCGCCGCCGATCTGCTGCGGGCGACCGTCGACACCGTGCTGCACGGAGCGATCCGCCCCGAAGCCCGGGGCGCCGACGACGAACAACCCCGGGCCGTCATCCCGACGGCCCGCGACGACGATCAGGAGGTGACCCCATGACCGGGACGACCGGCAGGGTGGCGTTGGTGACCGGGGCCAGCAGCGGGATCGGCGCGGCGACGGCGCGGGTTCTGGCCGCACGCGGCATGCGCGTGGCGGTCAACTACCTCAGCAACGGCAAGGCGGCCGAGGAGGTCGTGGCCGACATCGAGGCCGCGGGCGGGCAGGCCATGGCCGTGCAGGCCGACGTGCGCGAGGAGGCGGCCGTCGAGCGGATGGTGGGACAGGTCCGAGCGGCTTGGGACGGCGTCGACGTGCTCGTGCACAACGCGCTCATCCCGTACGCGGTCAAGTCCTTCGAGGACATGACCTGGGAGGAGCTGGGCGGCAAGCTCGACGCCGAGATGCACGCGGCGTTCGCCGTCACCAAGGCCGTCCTGCCGGTCATGACCGGGCGGGGCGGCGGACGCCTCGTCTACATCGGCACCGGACTCAGCCGCCGGCCGCGGGCGGGCATGATCGCGCTGGGCGTCTCCAAGGCCGCCATGGAACAGTTCGCCCGGTACCTCGCCCAGGAACTCGGCCCGCAGGGCATCACGGTCAACGTCGTCTCACCCGGCCCGGTGGAGTCCCGCACGGCCGACGCCGTCCTCGACGACGCGACGAGGCAGCGGCAGGTGGCCGCCACCCCCCTGGGCCGCCTCGCCCACCCGGCCGACGTCGCCCAGGCGGTCGCCTTCTACGCCGCCGAGGAGAACTCCTTCATGACCGGCACCACGGCCGCGGTCAACGGCGGCATGGCCATGTACTGAGGCCCCGCCGACCATCGCACCCACGGCCGCACCCTCAAACAATCAAGGACAAACGTTCATGCACACGATCGACCTTGCCTACGTCGGACGAGGCCTGCACGAGGAGCTGGCGGCCTACATCGCCGACCAGCAGGACTTCTACACCGACGAAGGCGTCCACGTCGCGCTGCGCGACGGCTGCACCTGGGACGACGAGCGGCTGCGCCGCTGCGCCACCATCGGACTGGGCCGGGCACTGCTGTCACGGCTGGCCAACGGCACCCCGTGGGTCGCGCTCAGCGTCAACACCCATCGTCCGCTGTTCTGGTTCCTGGCCCGTCCCGGCCTGACGTCCCTGTCCGACCTCGCCGGCCGACGGCTGGCCGTCCACGCCCCGCACACCGCGCCCGGCGTGTTCGCCCGGATCGTGCTGCGAAAGGCCGGCCTCGACCCGGACCGCGACGTGCGGACCGTCGTCCGCTCTCCCGGCGACTACGGCATGGACCTGCGCCACCTCGCCGACGGCAGCATCGACGCCGCCTACGTCGGCAGCACCATGGCACCGGAGGCGGTGGCCGCCGAGCACGGCTGGAACGTGCCGGCCTGGGTCGGCGACCACTTCCGGATCCCCACCGTGGGCGTGGCCGTCGACCCGACCTTCATCTCACCGGACGCCCCCGCGGTCCAGGCCGTCGTACGCGCCCACCGGCGCGCCCTCCGGGTGATCCACGACGACCCCGACACCACGGTGCGGCACATGCAGACGTTCCTCGGCGGACAGACCGCGCAGGAGGCCCGGGCCCACTACGACACGTTCATCGCGCCGTACTTCACCACGGACGGCCAGGCCGACCTCACCGTCGGCGACGAGGCGATCGCCGCGGTCGCCGCCGAGCTCGGGGTGCCCGCCGGCGTCACCGCGGCCGAGTTCTACCGCACCGGGACGACCACGCCGTAGGCGCCGGGACCGCCGGGACCATGCAGCCCGATGTCCCAACATGAGGCAGTTGCGTCATATCAGTCCCTCTGTCACGACCTTCCCGGCGTCCTAGCGTTGCCGGTGCGACGTGGCCGAGGGGATCGCTCCAGAGCGGATCCGGTCGGCCAGCCCAACTCCGAATGAGGAAAGAAGGCGTTCTTCGCTGTGGAGTCGAAGTCACGCACCGGCCGACCGGTGCCCCAGGTCCTGGAATTCGGGCTCAACGCATGGGTCGTGGACGAACAGTGGCAGCAGTACCTGCACGACCCCGCCTCGGTGGATCAGACGTGGCGGGACTTCTTCGCCGCCCCGGCCACCCTGCCGGCCCAGCGGGTACGCACCGCCACGGCGCACCGCCCCGACGGCGGGGACGAGGCGGCCGTCAGGGCGGTGCGGGTCGCGGCGCTCATCCACGCGTACCGGGTACGCGGCCACCTGGTGGCCGACACCGACCCGCTCACGCCACGGCCGGCCGCCGGGCATCCGGAGCTGGACATCGCGGCATTCGGGCTCCGCGACGAGGACCTGGCCGAGGAGTTCACCGTCGACGGGTTCGCCGGGCACGCCACGATGCGTCTGGGCGAGGTGCTGGACGCCCTGCGGGAGTCCTACTGCCGCACGGTCGGCTTCGAGTACATGCACATCCAGGACGCCCGCGAACGCCGCTGGATCCAGCAGCGGGCCGAAGGCCCACAGCACCGGCCGGACCGGGCCGAACAACTGCAGATCCTCTACCGGCTGGGGGCGGCGGAGGCCTTCGAGACGTTCCTGCAGACCAAGTACGTGGGCCACAAGCGCTATTCGCTGGAGGGCGGCGAGTCGGCGATCGTGCTGCTCGACGCCCTGCTGCGGCGCGCGATCAAGGACGGCGTGCGGGAAGCGGTCATCGGGATGGCGCACCGCGGCCGGCTCAACGTGCTGGCCAACATCGTCGGCAAGTCCTACGCGCAGCTCTTCCACGAGTTCGAGGACGCCGTGGACATCCGGTCGGTGCAGGGATCGGGGGACGTGAAGTACCACCTGGGTGCGGAGGGCACCTACCAGGCCCTCGACGGCGGCACGATCGCCGTCTCGGTCGTGGCGAACCCCTCGCACCTGGAGATCGTGGGACCGGTGGCCCAGGGGGTGGTGCGCGCCAAGCAGGACAGGGCCGCGGACCAGGACGGCCCCTTCCCCGTGCTGCCGGTCGCCGTCCACGGCGACGCGGCCTTCGCCGGCCAGGGCGTGGTCGCCGAGACCCTGAACATGTCGCAGCTGCCCGGCTACCGCACGGGCGGGACGGTCCACGTGGTCGTCAACAACCAGGTCGGCTTCACCACGCTGCCCGCCAACGGCCGCTCGGGCACGTACGCCACCGCTGTGGCGCGGATGGTCGAGGCGCCGATCCTCCACGTCAACGGCGACGACCCGGAGGCCGTCGACCGCGTCGCACGGCTGGCTTTCGACTACCGCCGGACGTTCCACAAGGACGTCGTGGTCGATCTGATCTGCTATCGGCGCCACGGGCACAGCGAGGTCGACGACCCGTCCATCACCCAGCCCGTGATGTACGACCGCATCGACGCCAAGGCCTCGGTGCGCACGCTGTACGCCGGGACGCTGGTCCGCCGCGGGGACATCGGCGAGCGGCAGGTGGACGGCGCCCGCCGCAACTACCGGGATCACCTGGAACGGGCCTTCGCCGAGACCCGGGCGCTGCCCGCTCCCGCACCGGCCGAGGACCTTCCCGGCACCGGAGCCGGACCGGCGGCCGTCCCGGGCACGGCGACCGCGATCGACGAGGCGACGGCCCGGCGGGTCATCGCCTCGCAGACCGGCCTGCCCCCGGGCTTCACCGTGCACCCGCGGGTCCTGCCGCAGCTGCGCCGGCGCGCGGAGACGCTCGACGCCGGCACGGTCGACTGGGCCACCGCCGAGACCCTGGCGATCGGTTCCCTGCTGCTGGAGGGCGTCCCGGTGCGGCTGGCCGGGCAGGACTCGCGGCGCGGCACCTTCGGCCAGCGCCACGCCGTCCTGACCGACCGGCGCACCGGCGCGGAGCACACCCCGCTCGGCTCCCTCGGCCCGCAGGCCGCGAGCTTCGCACCGTACGACTCGATGCTGTCCGAACTGGCGGCGCTCGCTTTCGAGTACGGCTACGCGCAGGCCCGTCCCGAAGCCCTGGTGCTGTGGGAGGCCCAGTTCGGTGACTTCGTCAACGGCGCGCAGACGGTCGTCGACGAGTACATCGCCTCGTCCGAGCAGAAGTGGGGCCAGCGCTCCGCGGTGACGCTGCTGCTGCCCCACGGCCTGGAGGGCCAGGGCCCGGACCACTCCTCCGCCCGGGTCGAACGGTTCCTGCAACTGTGCGCCCAGAACAACATGACCGTGGCCATGCCCTCCCTGCCCGGCAACTACTTCCATCTGCTCAGGCGGCAGGCGCTGGACGGCCGCAGGCCGCTGGTGGTCTTCACCCCGAAGTCGATGCTGCGCTCGAAGGCGGCCGTCTCCGCCCTGCCCGAGTTCACGCAGGGCGGCTTCCGTCCGGTCCTGCCGGACGACACGACGGACCCGGCCCTGGTCAGGCGCGTGCTGCTGTGCTCGGGCAAGGTCTTCTACGACCTCGACTCGCACCGGCACACCGCGGGCTCGGCCGACACGGCGATCGTCCGCGTGGAGCGCCTCTACCCGTTCCCCGACGAGGAACTCACCGCGGAACTCGCCCGTTTCCCCGCGGCCGCGGAGGTGCGGTGGGTGCAGGAGGAGCCGGAGAACCAGGGCGCGTGGTCGTTCGTCGCGCCGCGTCTGCACCGGCTGACCCGGCGCGCCGTGGAGTGCGTGGCCCGGCCCGAAGCCCCCGCCCCCGCGGTCGGCTCGGCCCGCCGGCACGCCGTGGAGCAGAAGACCCTCGTGACGTCGGCCTTCCGGTGACGGGCCGCCCGCACGGTGCGGGCGGGCCGCCGACCAGACCAGCAGCGTCCCCGGCCCACTGGTCAGCCGCTTCGGCCTCTCTTCCACGGCCGTCATCTCACCCTCCC
>NZ_JBFBJI010000089.1:0-5700 GCF_040702065.1 Streptomyces sp. NPDC086777
AGGCGGTTGCCGGAGTACATGGTGCCGTCGGCGGTCGTGGTCCTGGACGAGCTTCCCCTGACCCCGAACGGCAAGACCGACCGCACCGCACTGCCGATGCCCGAGCACTCGGGGACCGGCCGTGGGCGCGGGCCCGTGACAGTGGCCGAAGAGCTGATGTGCGGGGTGTTCGCCGAGATCCTCGGCCTTGAGCAGGTCGGGGCGGAGGACGACTTCTTCGACCTGGGCGGCCACTCGCTGCTGGCGACACGACTGGTGTCGCGGGCACGGTCGGTCTTCGGTGTCGAACTGGGCGTCCGGGAGCTGTTCGAGGCTCCGACGCCGATGGAGCTCGCGGCCCGGCTCGGCGGTGCGGGATCGGCGCGGGCCGGTCTGGCCCGGTGGGAGCGTCCTGAGCGGGTGCCGTTGTCGTTCGCCCAGCGGCGGCTGTGGTTCCTGGCGCAGTTGGAGGGGCCGACTCCGACGTACAACATGCCCCTGGTGCTGCGGCTGGACGGTGCGGTGGACGCCGGTGCGCTGGACGCGGCTCTGCTGGATGTGGTGGCGCGGCACGAGGTGCTGCGTACCGTGTTCCCGGCCGACGACGGCGAGCCGTACCAGAAGGTGCGGGACGTGGCCGAGATCGGTCGGCTCGTGCGGGTTGCGCGGACCGCCGGCCGGCAGGAGGCCGACGAACTGGTGGCCGCCGAGATCCGGCACGGTTTCGACCTGGCGCAGGAGATACCGGTCCGCGCACTGCTGATCCGGACGGAACCGGACTCCGCCGTGCTGGTGGTGGTGCTGCACCACATCGCCGGAGACGGCTGGTCGATGGGACCGTTGGCCCGCGACATGTCCCGCGCCTACGCGGCACGCCGTGCGGGGCGGGCGCCGGAATGGCAGCCGCTGCCCGTGCAGTACGCCGACTACACGCTGTGGCAGCGCGACCTGCTCGGCAGCGAAACGGATCCGGAGAGCCTGCTCGCGGGTCAGGTGGAGTACTGGCAGGAGGCACTGGCCGGAGCGCCCGCGGAACTGACCCTGCCGCTGGACCGGCCCCGCCCGACCACCGCCTCCCACCAGGGCCATACCGTGGCCCTCGACATCCCCGCGGAGGTGCACGCGGAACTGGCCGCGCTCGCCCGCGCGCAGGGTGTGACGATGTTCATGCTGCTCCAGGCCGGTCTGTCGGTGCTGTTGTCCCGGCTGGGCGCGGGGGAGGACATCCCGATCGGCACGGCGGTGGCGGGCCGGACCGACCAGGCGCTGGACGACCTCGTCGGCTTCTTCGTGAACACCCTGGTGCTGCGCACCGACGTGTCGGGCGACCCGACGTTCGAGGAGCTGCTGAGCCGCGTGCGGGAGACGAGCCTCGCGGCCCTCGACCACCAGGAGGTGCCGTTCGAGCGGCTGGTGGAACTGCTCACCCCCGACCGCTCGTTGGTGCGCCATCCGCTGTTCCAGGTGATGCTCACCGTGCAGAACACGGCTGGCGCCGCCCTCGACCTGGGTGACGTGCGGGCCGTACCGCTCGCGGCCGGGGCGATGGCGGCGCGGTTCGACCTCAACGTGACCTTGGGTGAGGTCACCGTGGACGGCCGTCCCCGCGGGGTGCGGGGTTCGCTGACCGGGTCGGCGGATCTGTTCGACAGGCTCACCGTGGAGACCGTCGCCGAGCGGTACGTACGGGTGCTGACGGCGGTCGCGGCCGATGCCCGGCTACGGGTTCACGAGGTCGACGTGTTGTCGGAGGACGAGCGGGAGCGGGTCGTCGAGACCTGGAACGACACCGGTGTGGTGGGTACGCCGGGTGTCGTGCCGGTGCGGTTCGCCGAGCAGGTGACGCGCACACCCGGCGCGCTCGCGGTGGTGTGTGGTGAAGAGCGGCTCACCTACCGGGAGTTGGACGAGCGCGCGACCCGTCTGGCGGGTTTGCTGGTGGAGCGAGGGGCGGGGCCGGAGTCGGTGGTGGGGGTGATGCTGGACCGCTCGGTCGAGCTGCTGGTCGGGCTGCTGGCGGTGTGGAAGGCGGGCGCCGCCTACCTGCCGATCGATCCGGACTATCCCGCGGAGCGTGTACAACTGATGCTGGCGGACGTCCGACCGGTGTGCGTGGTGGTGGACGGCGCGTCGGCGGGCAGTTTGCCGGACGGGCTCGGGGTGGTCGTCGATGGTGCGGAGGCGGCCGCTCAACCGGCGGAGTCGGTGGTGCCGGGGCCGGAACATGCGGCGTATGTGATGTACACGTCGGGGTCGACGGGGCGCCCGAAGGGCGTCGTGATCACGCACGCCGGACTGGCCAACCATCTGGCGTGGGCACAGCGGGAGTTCGGTCTGGAGAAGCGGGACCGGGTACTGCACAAGACGCCGTTCGGGTTCGACGCCTCGGTGTGGGAGCTGTGGTGGCCACTGACGGCCGGGGCGGCACTGGTGGTCGCCGCGCCCGGAGAGCACCGTGATCCGGCGTATCTCGCGGGCCTGATCCGGCGGGAGAGTGTCACCGTCGCGCACTTCGTACCCTCCTCGTTGACGGCGTTCGTGGCCGAGCCGACGGTGGTGGGCTGCACGAGTCTGCGGATGGTGTTCTCCGGCGGGGAGGCGCTGACGAGTGGGCTGTACGAGCGGGTCACGGCTCTGCTGCCGGCGCGGTTGCACAACCTGTACGGGCCGACCGAGGCCACGGTCGACGCGACCTCCCGGCACGCCGGTCCGGTCGAGAACACCGGGACCGTTCCGATCGGCCGGCCCGTCGACAACACCCGCCTCTACCTCCTCGACCGGTGGCTGAAACCGGTTCCGGCCGGAGTCGCGGGGGAGTTGTTCATCGCGGGGGAGGGCCTGGCACGGGGGTATCAGGGGCGTGCGGGGCTGACGGCGGAGCGGTTCGTGGCCTGTCCGTTCGGGGGGCCGGGTGAGCGGATGTACCGGACCGGGGACGTGGCCAGGTGGACGGCCGACGGTGAGCTGGTGTTCGTCGGGCGTGTCGACGACCAGGTGAAGGTCCGTGGCTTCCGGATCGAGCCGGGCGAGGTGGGCGCCGTTCTGGCGACCCATCCGGCGGTGACGCAGGCGGTGGTGCTCGCCCGGGAGGACGTCAGTGGCGACCCACGGCTGGTGGCCTATGTCGTTCCGGACGCCGACGGGGACTCTGGCGATGAGCTGGCCGCTGAGCTGCGGGTGTTCGTGGCTGGGCGGTTGCCGGAGTACATGGTGCCGTCCGCGGTGGTGGTGCTGGATGCCCTGCCGCTGACGGTGAACGGGAAGGTGGACCGGGCTGCCCTGCCCGCGCCCGAGTATGTGGCGTCCGGTGGGCGGGGTCCTGCGACGGTGGCCGAGGAGGTCGTGTGTGAGGTGTTCGCCGAGGTTCTGAACCTGGGGCGGGTGGGCGCTGATGACAACTTCTTCGAGTTGGGCGGTCATTCGCTGTTGGCGGTGTCGTTGGTGCAGCGGTTGCGTGAGCGTGGGTTCGGGGTGTCGGTGCGGGCGTTGTTCGAGTCGCCGACGCCCGCGGGGGTGGCCGCGGCCGGTGACGCCGGTGGTGTGGTGGTGGTGCCGCCGAACGGTATTCCGGACGGGGCCGAGCTGATCACGCCGGAGATGCTGCCGCTGGTGGATCTCACGGTCGGGCAGATCGAGTTGGTGTGTGCGTCGGTGGAGGGTGGTGCCGCGAACGTGGCGGACGTGTATCCGCTGGCCCCCTTGCAGGAGGGCATCTTCTTCCATCACCTGCTGGCGGAGCCCGGCGAGGCGGACGTCTACCTGGTTCCGACCGTGGTGACCTTCGACGGCCGGGAACGGTTGGACGCGTTCGTGTCGGCGTTGCAGGGGGTGGTGGATCGGCACGACATCTACCGCACTGCGGTGGTGTGGGAAGGGCTGCCGGAGCCGGTGCAGGTGGTGCGGCGGCACGCGGTGGTGCCGGTCACCGAGGTGGTCCTCGGCGCAGAAGGCGATGCCGCGGCTGAACTGTCGAGGGTGGCGGGGGCGTGGCTCGACCTGCGGCACGCGCCGTTGCTGCACGTGCATGTGGCGCAGGAGCCCGGCAGTGACCGGTGGTTGGCGTTGGTGCAGGTGCACCATCTGCTCCAGGACCACACGGCGTTGGACGTGGTGCTGGGCGAGGTCGCGGCGTTCATGGCGGGCCGTGGGGGCGAGTTGCCGGCGCCGCTTCCGTTCCGCGACTTCGTGGCCCAGGCGCGACTCGGCGTCTCGCGTCAGGAGCACGAGGACTACTTCGCGGGTCTGCTCGGCGACGTCACAGAACCGACGCTGCCGTTCGGTCTGGCGGATGCCCGCGGTGACGGTTCTGGTCTGGGGCAGGGGCGGTTGTTGTTGGCGGACGAGCTGGCGGCGGGGGTGCGGGAGCGGGCGCGTGAGTTGGGGGTGAGTCCGGCGACGTTGTTCCACGTGGCGTGGGCGCGGGTGGTGGCGAGTCTGTCCGGGCGCAGTGACGTGGTGTTCGGGACGGTACTGCTGGGGCGGATGAACGCAGGGGCCGGGGCGGAGCGGGTTCCGGGGCCGTTCATGAACACCCTGCCGGTGCGGCTGGACGTCGCGGCTCATGACGCCGTCGAGGCCGTGCGGGCGATGCAGTCCCAGCTGGCGGGGCTTCTCGTGCACGAACACGCCCCCTTGGCCCTGGCCCAGCAGGCCAGTGGCGTCAAACCACCGGCGCCTCTGTTCACCTCCCTCTTCAACTACCGGCACGCGCCCGGGCAGGCCGGCCGCAGGCGCGGCGACACAGCCGGTGGACTGGCCGGAATGAGGGCCCTGCTCACCCAGGAGCGTACGAACTATCCGTTGGCTGTGGCGGTCGATGATCTGGGGGTTGGCTTCGGGGTGACGGTGGATGTGGTGGATCCGGGGGATGCGGGCGTGGTGTGCGGGTTGTTGGAGAGGGCGGTGGAGGGGTTGGTGGCGGTGTTGGGTGGGGTGGGTTCCGGGGTGGGGTTGGGTGGGGTGGGGGTGTTGTCGGAGGAGTTGTGTCGGCGGATGGTGTCGGAGTGGAATGACACCGGGTCGGTGGCGGGGGTGTGGGTGCCGGATGTGTTTGCGGAGCAGGTGGCGCGTGATCCGGGTGCGTTGGCTGTGGTGTGTGGGGATGAGGAGGTGA
Source organism: Streptomyces sp. NPDC086777 (assembly GCF_040702065.1). Classification (NCBI taxonomy): domain Bacteria; kingdom Bacillati; phylum Actinomycetota; class Actinomycetes; order Kitasatosporales; family Streptomycetaceae; genus Streptomyces; species Streptomyces sp. NPDC086777. The sequence continues at coordinate 5,093 of NZ_JBFBJI010000089.1, forward strand.
CGTACGGGGAGTTGGACGATCGTGCGTCGGGTCTGGCGGGTGTGCTGGTGGCGCGGGGGGTGGGGTTGGAGTCCGTGGTCGCGGTGGCGATGGACCGGTCGGTGGAGCTGATCGTCGCGCTGCTGGCGGTGTTGAAGGCCGGCGGGGCCTACTTGCTGCTCGACCTCTCCTACCCGGCGGAGCGCGTGGCGTACATGCTGGCGGACGCGGCGCCGGCATGCGTGGTGACGACTCGGGAGGGTGCCGCGGGGCTTTCGGCGGGTGTGCCGGTGATCGCGGTGGACGACCCGGAGGTCGTCGCGGAGTCGGCGGCTGCCGTCGGGTCGGCGTTGCCGGTGCGGGGGCGGCCCGAGTCGGCGGCCTACGTGCTGTACACGTCGGGGTCGACGGGGGTGCCGAAGGGTGTGGTGGTGTCGCATGGGGGGTTTGGGGGTTTGGTGGCGGGTCATCGGGGGTTGTTGGGTGTGGGTCCGGGGTGTCGGGTGGGGCAGTTTGCGTCGCCGAGTTTTGACACGTTCGGGTGGGAGTGGTCGATGGGGTTGTTGACGGGTGCGGTGTTGGTGGTGGTGCCGGATGAGGTGCGGTGGGGTGTGGGGTTGGGGGAGTTT
>NZ_JBFBJI010000090.1:0-5276 GCF_040702065.1 Streptomyces sp. NPDC086777
CTGTTCGGCGTCGAGTTCAGTGTCCGTGTGTTGTTCGAGGCGCCGACGCCGGCGGGTCTGGTGGCCCGGCTCGGTGGTGCGGGGTCGGCGCGGGCGGGTCTGGTACGGCAGGTGGAGCGTCCTGAGCGGGTGCCGTTGTCGTTCGCCCAGCGGCGGTTGTGGTTCCTGGCGCAGTTGGAGGGCTCCAACCCCACGTACAACATGCCGGTCGCGCTCGGGCTGACCGGGCAGTTGGACACGGGGGCGCTGCGGGCGGCGGTGGCTGATGTGCTGGCGCGGCACGAGGTCCTGCGCACCGTGTTCCCCGCCCCGGACGGGGAGCCGTTCCAGCGTGTGCTGGCTGTGGACGGACTGGGAGACACCTTGCGGACCGTCACCTCCGGCACCGAGGACGAGGTGGCGGACCTGGTGGCGGCCGAGACGAGGCACGGGTTCGACCTGGCGGCGGAGATCCCGTTGCGGGCCCTGTTGATCGAGACCGGCCCGGATGAGCACGTACTGGTGGTGGTCGTTCATCACATCGCGGGGGACGGCTGGTCGATGGGCCCGTTGGCCCGGGATCTGTCCGTCGCCTACGCGGCGCGGTCGGAGGGGCGTACGCCGGGGTGGGAGCCGCTGCCGGTCCAGTACACCGACTACACCCTCTGGCAGCACGGCCTGCTCGGCAGCGAGGGAGAACCAGAGAGTCTCCTGGCCCGGCAGGTGACGTACTGGCGGAAGTCGCTCGCGGGGACTCCGCAGGAGCTGGAGCTGCCGGTGGACCGGCCGCGTCCGCTGGTGGCGTCGTACCGGGGACATGCGGCGGCGCTGGACATACCGGCCGACGTGCATGCGCGGTTGGCCGTGTTGGCGCGTGAGCGGGGCGTGACGCTGTTCATGGTGGTGCAGGCCGCGTTGGCGGTGTTGCTGTCGCGGCTGGGCGCGGGGGAGGACGTCCCGGTCGGGACGGCGGTGGCGGGCCGGACCGACCAGGCGCTGGACGACCTCGTGGGGTTCTTCGTGAACACCTTGGTGCTGCGCACCGACGTGTCAGGTGATCCGACGTTCGCCGACGTGCTGGAGCGGGTGCGGGAGACCGGTCTGGCGGCTCTGGAGCACCAGGACGTGCCGTTCGAGCGGTTGGTGGAACTGCTGGCCCCGGACCGGTCGATGTCCCGGCACCCGCTCTTCCAGGTCATGCTCACCGTACAGAACCTGGACCGGACGGCCCTGGAGATGGCCGGCCTCCAGGTGACGCCGATGCCGGCCGGCCCTGCGCCGGCGAAGTTCGACCTGGATGTGGCGGTCGGTGAGGTGTTCGACGGGGGCGGCCGCCCGCTCGGTCTGCGGGGGTCTGTGACCGGGGCCGCGGACCTGTTCGACGCGGAGACGGTCGCGGTGCTCGCCGAACGCCTGGTGCGGGTGCTGGAAGCGGTGGCCGCCGACGCCGATGTGCGGGTGGGCCAGGTGCCGGTGCTGTCGGACATCGAACGGCAACAGGTGGTGGCGGGCTGGAACGACACGGCGGTGCCGGTGACCGAGCTGACCTGGCCGGCGATGTTCGCGCGGCGGGTGGTCGAGGCCCCGGATGCGGTGGCGGTCGTCTGCGGTGCTGAGCACCTGACGTACGCGGAGGTGGACGAGCGCGCGACACGCCTGGCACAGGCATTGACGGACCTGGGGGTAGGCCCCGAGTCGATGGTGGCCCTCGTGATGCGGCGTTCGGTGGACGTGGTGGCCGCGGTGGTGGGGGTGTGGCAGGCGGGAGCCGCGTATCTGTTCGTTGATCCCGAGCTCCCGGCCGAGCGGGTGGCGGCGATGCTGGCCGACGCGGGACCGGCGTGTGTGGTGACCGGCGGTGGTCCCGCGGAGACGATCCCCGCAGGGCTCTCCGTACCGGTGCTGCGGATGGCCGAGCTCGGGGAAGCGACGGGGGCGACGGAAGCGGCCAGGGAGCCGGTGGCGATACCGCCTGGTGCGGCGGCGTACGTGATGTACACCTCGGGGTCCACGGGACGGCCGAAGGGCGTGGTGGTCCCGCACACGGCCGTGGTCCATCTGGTCGCGGCCCTGGGCCCGGTGACCGGAGTCGGACCGGGAACGGGCATGCTCCAGTTCGCGTCGTTCGGCTTCGACGGGTCGGTGCTGGACCTGGCGGTGACGCTGGCGTCGGGCGGTCGGCTGGTGGTGGCGACCACGGCGGAGCGCGGCGATCCCACCTTGCTGGCGGCGACGCTGAACAGGGCGGACGTCACCGTGGCGAGCGTGGTCCCCTCGCTGCTGGCCGTGATGGATCCCGACACGGTGCCGGGCCTTGAACGCATCCTGGTGGGCGGTGAGTTGCTCACCGGCGACCTGGCGCGGGTGTGGGCCGACCGCCTGGACCTGGTGAACACCTACGGGCCGACCGAGGCGACGGTCATGGTCACCACCACGTCGGTGGAGCACGATCCCGTGACGGCCCCGCCGGTCGGCAGGCCGGTGGCGAACATGCGCGTGTATGTGCTGGACCGTTGGCTGCGACCGGTGGCGCCTGGGGCGGCCGGGGAACTGTACCTGGCGGGAGCCGGTCTGGCCCGTGGCTACCAGGCGCAGCCGGCGCTGACGGCGGAGCGGTTCGTCGCGTGCCCGTTCGGGGGGCCGGGTGAGCGGATGTACCGGACCGGCGACCTGGTCCGGTGGACGGTGGACGGTCGGCTGGTGTTCGTGGGGCGGGCGGACGACCAGGTGAAGATCCGCGGCTTCCGTGTCGAACCGGGCGAGGTCGAGGCGGTGGTGACCACTCACCCGGGGGTGGCGCAGGCGGTGGTGATCGCTCGCGAGGACGCGCCTGGTGACAAACGGCTGGTTGCCTACGTCGTTCCGGTCGGCGGAAGCCGGGTGGGGGACGACCTGTATGCGTTCGTGGCTGGGCGGTTGCCGGAGTACATGGTGCCGTCCGCGGTGGTGGTGCTGGATGCCCTGCCGTTGACGGTGAACGGGAAGGTGGACCGGGTTGCGCTGCCCGCGCCCGAGTACGTGGCGTCCGGTGGTGGGCGGGGTCCTGCCTCGGTGGCCGAGGAGGTCGTGTGTGAGGTGTTCGCCGAGGTTCTGAACCTGGGGCGGGTGGGCGCTGATGACAACTTCTTCGAGTTGGGCGGGCATTCGCTGTTGGCGGTGTCGTTGGTGCAGCGGTTGCGTGAGCGTGGGTTCGGGGTGTCGGTGCGGGCGTTGTTCGAGTCGCCGACGCCTGCGGGGGTGGCCGCGGCCGGTGACGCCCGCGGTGGTGGTGGGGCGGTGGACGTGCCGCCGAACGGCATTCCGGACGGGGCCGAGCTGATCACGCCGGAGATGCTGCCGCTGGTCGATCTCACGGTCGCGCAGATCGAGTTGGTATGCGCGTCGGTGGAGGGCGGGGCGGCGAACGTGGCGGACGTGTATCCGCTGGCCCCCTTGCAGGAGGGCATCTTCTTCCACCACCTGCTCGCCGAGCCTGGTGCCGCGGATGTGTATCTGGCTCCGATGACGATGGCTTTCGACGACCGGGAACGGCTGGACTCGTTTCTGTCGGCGTTGCGGTGTGTGGTGGATCGGCACGACATCTATCGGACGGGGTTGGTGTGGGAGGGGCTGCCGGAGCCGGTGCAGGTGGTGCGGCGGCAGGTGGTGGTGCCGGTCACCGAGGTGACCCTCTCCGGTGACGGGGACGCCGCGGCTGAACTGCTGGCGGTGGCGGGCTCGTGGCTGGACCTGCGCCAGGCGCCGTTGCTGCGGGTGCACGTGGCCGAGGAGCCGGACGGCGGACGGTGGTTGGCGTTGGTGCAGGTACACCATCTGCTTCAGGACCACACGGCGCTGGAGGTCGTGATGTCTGAGGTGGCCGCGTTCATGACCGGCCACGAGGACGAGTTGCCGGTGCCGCTGCCGTTCCGTGACTTCGTCGCCCAGGCCCGGCTCGGTATCTCCCGTCGGGAGCATGAGGAGTACTTCGCTGGCGTGCTGGGTGATGTGGTGGAGCCGACGTTGCCGTTCGGTCTGGCCGATGCGCGGGGTGACGGCTCCGCTCTGAGGCGGGCACGGCTGACGTTGGGGGAGGGCCTGGCGGCGGGGGTGCGGGAGCGGGCGCGTGAGTTGGGGGTGAGTCCGGCGACGTTGTTCCACGTGGCGTGGGCGCGGGTCGTGGCGAGTCTGTCCGGGCGCAGTGACGTGGTGTTCGGGACGGTGCTGCTGGGACGGATGACTGGTGGGCGGGGCGCGGAGCGGGTTCCCGGGCCGTTCATGAACACCCTCCCCGTACGGCTGGACGTCGCGGCTCATGACGCCGTCGAGGCCGTGCGGGCGATGCAGTCCCAGCTGGCGGGGCTCCTGGTGCACGAGCACGCGCCGCTGGTGCTGGCGCAGCAAGCCAGTGGTGTGCCCGCGCCGGCCCCGCTGTTCACCGCGTTGTTCAACTACCGGCACGGTGGCCGCGCCCATGACACCGGAAGGTCGGCCGGCGGTCAGGGAATGCGCATGTTCCTGACGCAGGAGCGTACGAACTATCCGTTGGCTGTGGCGGTCGATGATCTGGGGGTTGGTTTTGGGGTGACGGTGGATGTGGTGGATCCAGGGGATGCGGGGGTGGTGTGCGGGTTGTTGGAGAGGGCGGTGGAGGGGTTGGTGGCGGTATTGGGTGGGGTGGGTTCCGGGGTGGGGTTGGGTGGGGTGGGGGTGTTGTCGGAGGAGTTGTGTCGGCGGATGGTGTCGGAGTGGAATGACACCGGGTCGGTGGCGGGGGTGTGGGTGCCGGATGTGTTTGCGGAGCAGGTGGCGCGTGATCCGGGTGCGTTGGCGGTGGTGTGTGGGGATGAGGAGGTGACGTACGGGGAGTTGGACGATCGTGCGTCGCGTCTGGCGGGTGTGCTGGTGGCGCGGGGGGTGGGGTTGGAGTCCGTGGTCGCGGTGATGCTGGACCGGTCGGTGGAGCTGATCGTGGCGCTGCTGGCGGTGCTGAAGGCGGGTGGTGCGTATCTGCCGGTGGATCCGTCGTATCCCGCCGAGCGGGTGGAATTCATGCTGGAGGATGCGGGGCCGGTCTGTGTGGTGACGTCCGGGGCTCTGGCGTCCGGTGTTCCTGAGGGTGTGGGTGTTCCGGTGGTGTGTGTGGACGATCCGGCCGTGGCGGGGGCGGCGACGTGGACGGGGTCTCGTGCGGGCTCTCCCGGCAACGCCGCGTATGTGATCTACACGTCGGGGTCGACGGGGGTGCCGAAGGGTGTGGTGGTGTCGCATGGGGGGTTTGGGGGTTTGGTGGCGGGTCATCGGGGGTTGTTGGGTGT
>NZ_JBFBJI010000091.1:0-4910 GCF_040702065.1 Streptomyces sp. NPDC086777
GGAGCGGCAGCCACCCACTCCCCGAACAACACCGGCCACGACACATCCGCAACCGCCACACCCGTGTCGTTCCAACCCACCACCAGCTGTTCACGCTCAGACCGCGACAACACCCCGACCTGCCCCACCCGCGCGTCAGGATCCGCTGCCACGGCCGACAGCACTCGGGCGTACCGCTGGGCGAACGCCTGCACGCTGGCCGGGTCGAACAAGTCCGCCGATCCGGTCAGTGAGCCCCGTAGCCCGAGCGGCCGGCCGTCGTCGGCGGAGACCTCGCTCAACGTCACATCGAGATCGAACTTGGCCGCTCCCGGACCGGCGGGCATCGGCGTGGCGGCGAGGCCGGGGAGTTCCAGGTGGGCTCGTCCGAGATTCTGGACGGTGAGCATGACCTGGAAGAGCGGGTGGCGGGACATCGACCGGTCCGGAGCCAGGATCTCGACCAGTCGCTCGAACGGCACGTCCTGGTGGTCGAGCGCCGTCAGACTCGTCTCCCGCACCCGCTCCAGGACGTCGGCGAACGTCGGATCGCCTGTCAGATCAGTGCGCAGGACCAGCGTGTTGACGAAGAACCCGACCAGGTCGTCCAGCGCTTCGTCAGTCCGGCCCGCCACCGCCACGCCGACCGGGATGTCCTCTCCCGCGCCCAGCCGCGACAACAGCACCGCCAACGCGGCCTGCACGACCATGAACAGTGTCACGCCCCGCTCACGGGCCAACGCGGCCAACCGCGCATGCACGTCGGCCGGAATGTCGAGGGCCACCGTGTGGCCCCGGTGCGATGCGGTCGTCGGGCGCACGTGGTCCACCGGCAGAGCGAGCTCCTGCGGCGCGCCCTCCAGCGCCTCCCGCCAATAGGACACCTGGGCGGCCAGCAGGCTGCCAGGATCGTCCTCATCACCGAGCAACTCCCGCTGCCACAACGCATAGTCCGCGTACTGGACCGGCAACGGCTCCCAGCCCGGCGCGCGTCCCTCATACCGCGCCGCATACGCCAGGGAGAGATCACGGGCCAACGGCCCCATCGACCAGCCGTCCCCCGCCACGTGATGCAACACCACCACCAGCACATGCGCATCCGGGCCCGTCTCGACCAGCAACGCCCGCAGCGGGACCTCGCCCGCCAGGTCGAAGTCATGCCCGACCTCGGCCGCCACCAGCCCCGCCACCTGCTCCTCGGCGGCGTGGACGACCCGCAGCACCTCGCCCACCCCCTCGGGTGCCAACACCCGCTGGAACGGCTCACCGTCCACCACCGGGAACACCGTGCGCAGCACCTCGTGCCGCACCACCACGTCCGTCACTGCCGAGCGCAGCGCGTCGACGTCCAGTTCGCCGTCCAGCCGCAGCACCGTCGGCATGTTGTACGTCGGGCTCGGCCCTTCCAACTGCGCCAGGAACCACAACCGGCGTTGCGCGAACGACAACGGCACCCGAGCCGGTCGCTCGTCCCGTCGGGTCAGGCCCGCCCGGGCAGGACCCGCACCGCCGATCCGAGCCGCCATGGCCGCCGGCGTCGGCGCCTCGAACAGCGTCCGCACACCGACCTCGATGCCGAACAGCGCGCGCACCCGCGACACCAGCCGGGCAGCCAGCAGTGAGTGGCCGCCCGCGTCGAAGAAGTTCTGGTCGGCCCCCACCCGGTCGACACCGAGCACCTCGGCGAAGGCTCCGCACATGAGTTCCTCGACCACCGTGGCAGGGCCTCGCCCGCCTGCGGGGCCCACGTACTCCGGGGCCGGCAGGGCGGCCCGGTCCACCTTGCCGTTCATGGTCAGCGGCAGCCGGTCCAGGATCGTGACGGCGGCGGGCACCATGTACTCGGGCAACCGCTCGCCCGCGAAGGTGCGCAGTTCACCGGGCAGGTCGTCGACTTCGGTGGCGTCGTCCGGCACGACGTAGGCCACCAGGCGCATGGTGCCGGGGGTGTCCTCCCGCGCCATGACCGTGACCTGGGCGACCAGGGGACAGCCGGCAAGGACGGCCTCGATCTCGCCCGGCTCGACCCGGAATCCGCGGATCTTCACCTGGTCGTCCGCTCGGCCGGCGAAGGTGAGCCGGCCGTCCGTGGTCCGGCGTCCCAGGTCCCCCGTCCGGTACATCCGCTCGCCCGGTGTGCCGAACGGGCAGGCCACGAACCGCTCCGCCGTGAGGGCCGGCCGGCCGTGGTAGCCGCGTGCCAGCTGCTCGCCGGCCACGTACACCTCGCCCACCACGCCCGGCGGGACCGGTGACAAGGAGGCGTCGAGGACGTACACCCGGGTGTTGGCCAGTGGGCGGCCGATCGGCGGGAGGCCGGGCTGTGCGGGATCCACCGAGGTGGTGGTGACCATGACGGTGGCCTCGGTCGGCCCGTAGGTGTTGACCAGCTCACGGCCGTTCGACGACCAGGCCCGGGCCAGCTCACCGGTGAGCAGTTCGCCGCCGACCAGCACTCGCCTCAGGCCGCACAGGGCGCTCGCGTCCAGGGCGGACAGCAGTGACGGGACCACACTGGCCATGGTCACCTGCGACCCGTTGATCAGGTCGGTGAGGAGTCCGGGGTCGGCGCGCTCCGTGGCGGTCGCCATCACCAGTCGTGCGCCCGCGGCCAGCGCGACGGCCATGTCCAGCACGGAGCCGTCGAAGCCGAACGACGCGAACTGCAACATGCCTGTGCCCGGCCGGGCTCCGACCACCGGGTCCAGGCCCACGGCCAGGTTCACCACGCTGCGCTGGCTGACCACCACCGCCTTCGGCGCCCCCGAGGATCCGGACGTGTACATCACATACGCCGCGTTCGCCCCCGTCGCCCTCCGCGGGGGCGCCGGCCGCGCGATGTCCGTGTTCCCGTGACTGGTCACCCGGAGATCCTCCAGGCACACCACCGGCACAGCCGGCTGCTTGGGCAGCGCGTCCGTCGGTGCGGTGCCGGTCACCACGCACACCGCCGCGGCGTCCGTGAGCATGAAGCTCACCCGCTCGGCCGGCAGGCCGGGCTCGGCGAACAGGTATGCGCCCCCGGCCTTCCACACGCCCAGCACGGACACCACCACGTCCACGGAGCGCTCCATCATCAGCGCCACGACGGACTCGGGACCCACCCCCAGCCCGTTCAGGACCTCGGCCAGCCCGGCCGCCCGTTCGTCCAACTCGGCGTACGTCAGTTCTTCGGTCCCGCACACCACCGCCACGGCGTCGGGATCAGCGGCCACCCGCTCCGCGAACAGTGCCGGCCAGGTGACGTCGGCGACGGGCCGTGCCGTGTCGTTCCAGCCCGCCACCATCAGCTCATGGCTGGACGGGGAGAGCGTCCTCAAGTGCCGCAGGGGAGTCGCGGGCGCGTCCTCCAGGGCGGCCACGAGTTCCCCGATCACGGTGTGCAGTGCCGCCAGCACCGTTCCCGGCTCTCCCGGTGCCACCGCCTCGGCGGTCAGCCGGAAGTCCGAGCCGTTGTCGTCGACGGCCACGGCGAGGGGGTAGTTGGTGCGCTCCTGGACGAACAGCACGCCCATGTCCGGGGTCCGGCGGTCACGCGCGCGAGAGGCATCGCCCGGCCGGCGGTTGTGCCGGTAGTTGAACAGGGACGTGAACAGCGGGGCCGGTCCAGGGACGCCGCTGGCCTGCTGGGCGAGGGTCAGGGGGGCGTGCTCGTGCACCAGGAGGCCGGCCAGCTGGGACTGCATGGCGGTGACCGCGCCCACCGTGTCCAGACCGCCTACGTCCATCCGTACCGGCAGGGTGTTCATGAAGGGCCCAGGGATGCGGTCCGCGCCCGCACCCGCGTTCATGCGGCCCAGCAGGACCGTTCCGAACACCACGTCAGTGCGGCCGGACAGACTCGCCAGCACCCGCGCCCACGCGACATGGAACAACGTCGCCGGACTCACCCCCAGACGACGCGCCTGCCCGCGCACCCGCTGCGCGAGGGTGTCGTCGACCATCGCGTGCTCCTGCACCGCGCCGGAGCCGTCACCGTGGGTGTCGGCCAGGCCGAAGGGCAGCGTGGGCTCAGTGACATCGCCGAGCAGACCCGCGAAGTACGCCTCATGCTCCTGACGGGAGACTCCGAGTCGGGCCTGGGCGACGAAGTCGCGGAACGGCAGCGGCGCCGGCAACTCGTCCCCGCGACCGGCCATGAACGCGGCGACCTCACCCATGACCACGTCCAACGCCGTGTGGTCCTGGAGCAGATGATGCACCTGCACCAACGCCAGCCACCGCCCGCTGCCCGGCTCCTCAGCCACATGCACCCGCAACAACGGCGCCCGCCGCAGATCCATCCACGAACCAGCCGCAGCCAACAACTCAGCCGCCGCATCCCCACCCTCGGACAACACCACCTCGGTCACCGGAACCACCACAGAACGCAACACCACCTGCACCGGCTCCGGCAGCCCCTCCCACACCACCGCCGTGCGGTAGATGTCGTGCCGATCCACCACCCGCTGCACCGCCGCAAGGAGGCTGTCCAGCCGTCGCCGGGTGTCGAGGGCCATGGCGAAGGAGAAGAGATAGGGATCCGCGTCGCCGGCCTCAACCAGCAGGTGGTGGAAGAAGATGCCTTCCTGCAGTGGGGCGAGCGGATACATGTCCGCGACGTTCTGCGCGCCGCCCTCCACCGTCGCGCAGACGGAGTCCACCTGCGCCGCGGTCAGGTCCAGCAGCGGCAGCATCTCGGGAGTGACGTGCCGCGCGTCGGCGGGGATGCCGTTCGGTGGCACCTCGGTCGACGGAGCACCACTCGACGCAGCCACTCCAGCCGGGGTAGGGGTGGCGAACAAGGTCCTGACCGGGACGCCCAGTCCCTGTTCGCGCAGCCGCTGTACCAGTGTGACGGCCAGTAGGGAGTGGCCGCCGAGTTCGAAGAAGTTGTCGTCGGCACCGACATGTTCCACACCGAGGACCTCGGCGAACGCCCGGCACACGAT
>NZ_JBFBJI010000092.1:0-4506 GCF_040702065.1 Streptomyces sp. NPDC086777
GGCACGGGCCCCCCCCGGGGGCCGCCGCCCCCCCCCCCGCGGCCACCTCACCGGTCACGGCAGCCGTCGCTCCGGTTCCGGTCAGCCGAAGACGAGGCCCACGTCCTTGTCCACGCAGAACGTCAGGACGGTGACCAGCCGGCGGGTGTCGTCGACGCGCCGTCGCAGAACGGGATCGCTGCCGTCATGCCGACGTCGCTCGACGATCGCCGCCAGCCGGGGCAGCATGGCCGCGCACTGAGCGGCCGTGAGGTCGGGGCCGTCGTCGTCCGGATGGTCGAGCAGCGGGGCCAGCGGAGTGGAGACACCGCTCCACGCACGGTCTCCGCCGAAGCCGCGCATGTCGGCGAGAGCGAACCCCTCGGCCTCGGCCAGCCACTGCCTGAACATGCTGAAGCCGGTGTAGGACCAGGAGATGTCCGGGCTGGTCTCGTCGCCGTCTGCGGGAAAGAGCACGAGCCCCATCCAGTCCTCCTTGTCGGCCGGTGCCCGGGACAGGTCGCGGAGAGGTGCGTCGGTGGTACCCGCAGTCCCAGGAAGAAGGGTCTTCTGGTTGCTCCAGCGGCCCCGGAGCAATCTTGAGGCATGACGACAACACTGATCACCGGCGCCAACAAGGGCATCGGACACGAAACCGCCCGCCGACTCGTCGCCGCCGGTCACACCGTGTACATCGGGGCCCGGGACGCCGAGCGCGGACGCCGGGCCGCCGAGGAACTGGGCGCCCGGTTCGTCCTCCTCGACGTCACCGACGACGCCTCGGTCGAGGCCGCGGCCCAGCGGATCGAGGCCGACGGCGGCCTCGACGTCCTGGTCAACAACGCCGCGATCGAGACCCGCAACGCGGACAACAGCGTCCCCACCGCCCGGAACGTGACCGCCGACCAGATGCGCAACACCTTCGAGACCAACGTCTTCGGGGTGGTCCGCGTCCTGCACGCCTTCCTGCCCCTGCTGGAGCGCTCGGCGGCACCGGTCGTGGTCAACGTCAGCAGCGGTCTCGCCTCGCTGACGGCCCTGTCCGACCCCGACCACCCCGCGCACTTCTACCCCGGTATCGCCTACCCGACGTCCAAGACCGCGGTCAACATGCTCACCGTGCAGTTCGCCAAGGCGTTCCCGGACCTGCGGATCAACTCCGTCGAGCCCGGCTTCACCAAGACGGACCTGAACGGCAACACGGGCACCCAGACCGTGGAGCAGGGCGCCGAGATCGTGGTCAGGATGGCGCAGATCGGCCCGGACGGACCGACCGGCGGCTACTTCGACGTCAACGGCCGGCTCCCCTGGTGAGTCACCGCTGAACCGGCCGGGGCGCGGTCCCTCGGCGGGCGGCACCGCCCCGGCGTCAGCCGAGGCAGATCACCAGCAGGCAGAGGTGCGAGGGCGAGGACGCGGTCGTGGTCGGTGCGGGGCTCGCAGACGACGCAGGGGTGCCGGTGCCGGCGGACGTCGTGGTGGTGGCGGTGGGCGTGGCCGTGGCCGTGGCCGTCGGCTCGGCCACCGCGCCGGTGCTGGTCCCGGACACCGCCGCGGCCGAGTACGGCTGCGCGGCGGCCGAGGTCGCCGTGCGGGTCGGCGAGGTGGCCGCGTCCTGACCGGGCGTCGCCGTGGCACGGGGGACGCCGGTGCTCTGTTCGCGCGGCGCGTTCGCGGCCGCCGCACGGGCGGAGGGCGCGGCGTCCGGGGCCCGGTGCCGGCCGGTGGGCACCGACGCCGCCTGGCCGGTGTCCGCCGCCGGCTCGTCGGCGAGGCCCATGGGCCGGTTGTCGGGGGCCGTGGCCGCCTGGGCCCGGTCGCCGCCCTGCCGGTCCATGGAGGCGACGGTCAGCCCGCCGCCGACCAGGGCGACCGCGGTGGCCACCACGGCACGCCGCTGGTTCTTCTTCCAGCGGGCCCGCTGGCGGCGCCGGGCAGCCCGGCCCTGCGCCGCGGGCGGTGCCGCGTCGGGGCCGTCGTACGGGCTCTCCGCGGCCTCCTCGGCGTCCGCGTCCGGGCCGGACGGCGCGGTGTCGCCGGACCACGGGACGCCGTCGGGCCACGCGGTGTCGTCGGACCACGCGGTGGCTGCCGGGGCCTGCCAGGCCGCCGCGCCGGACGGTGCCGGTGCCGGGACGCCGCGCGTGGCGCCGTCCGGGGCGTAGGCGCCGCAACCGGGGCACGCCAAGGCGCCGTTGAGGTGCCGACGGCACGAGGAGCAGTAGTCCATCCGCGTCTTCCTGACTCGACTGCGCCGGCGGCATCCTGTGCCGTGGCCTGAACTCGATCGCACGTGGGATCGAACGGCCAGAACGGTAGCGAGCCTTTGGCCAGGCAGTGTGCAGCCTGTGTGTCGCTTCTGCGCAGATGCCGTCCGCGTCCACGCACAGCCCGGTTCCGACGGCGGCGGGGACCCCGCCCGGGAGTGGGGTTGCTGACTCCGCGGAGGCTCTGGACGGGCCTGCGCAGCCGGGGCCCGGCGGTCCCGATGTCGTACCGGGGCACGACCCGCGGCCCCGCCGCGTACCGCGGTTTCGGTAGTCCGTCCTCCGGATTCAGCAGCACGCGGTGCCAGCAGCCGCACGACGACGAGGGGGCCCTCGCCGGGACAGCCTGGGTGATCCAAGCGAGATCCCGCCCTCCCGCTGCACTCCCGCGCACCGGGGGAACCGGAGGCCGCCGCGTGAGTGTCCGTGTCCTGCTCGCCGACGACCAGGCCCTGCCGCGCGGCACCTTCCGGCTGCCCGGAGCCCGCGACCGCGCCCAACTCGTCGTCATCGCCCACCAGACCGGCCTCGTACGCCCCGGGCCCCGGCAGCCCTGACCGGGTCCGCCCCGATCAGGGGGAGGCGTCCTCGCCGGACTTCCAGCCCCAGGCGGTGAGCAGGCCGGCCGACAGCGCGGCGCACTCCTCGGAGGCCAGGTACCGGACCGCCGCGTCCACGGCGGCGTCGTCGACCAGGCCGGTGGCGAGCATCGCCGCCCGGCTCCGTTCCCAGGTGTCCGCCCAGAAGCGGTTGACGGGGCTGCCCGGCAGCAGCGGCGGCACATGGATCTCGGCGGCCACGGACCCGAGCCCCGCCCCGCGCAGCAGCTGCGGGTACGAGGGCACCCAGGACACGTCGGTGCCGATCGTGGCCCGCAGCCCCTGCCACATGGCCCGCATCACCGTGGTGTACGGCGTGCCGGGCGTCCGGTCGCTCGTCAGGTCGACCGCGTCGCCGAGCACCAGCACACCGCCGGGCGCGACGAGTTCGGCCAGCGCCGAGATCACGCGCTCGTGCTCGGGCAGGTGCATCAGCACGAAACGCGCGTGGACGAGCCGGAACCGGCCGGGGACGAGGTCCGGGGCGGTGAGACCGGCGGTGATGTCGGCCTCCAGGACGTCGAGACCGGGACGGCCGGCGAGGAACCGCACGTCGCGGTCCACGGCGAGCACGCTCCGCACCCCTGCCTCGTCCAGCAGCCGGCCGGAGACGGTGCCCGTGCCGGCCCCGACGTCGAGGCAACGCCACCCCGGCCCGACGCCGAGCGCCCGCAGCCGCGCCATGGTGACGTCGTCGTAGGTGAGGGCGCCGAGATCGATGCGCCGGTCCTCGCCGGCCTGTTCGGGACGGAAGACGGCCTCGCCGTAGCGGCCGCCGTCCGGCGCGGCGGTCACGCCGCCGCCCGGCGGGCGCCGGGACCGCCGCCGGACTCGGAGAGCGGGAACAGCGGGGCGTCGAAGCGTCTCATCGCCGGGCCTTCGCGGGTGGTGGGGATGGGGCGGGAGGCCCCGTCCCGGGCCGTCCGCCCCACCGATCCTGCACCGCCGCCCGCCCGCACGGCCGAGGCGCGCCGCGCAGCCGCCCCTTCGGCCGAAGGGGCGGCTGCGCGATCCACGGACCGCCGGCGGGCCCGACCGGGCGGACCCCCCCTCCGCCGGATGTCTGCAGGTCGACGGCTGATACAACTGACTCGCCGCACACGAGCACACGAGTCGTGCCGGGAGGCGACCGTCACAGCGGAACACGGTCGAGGAAGCCGGCCGGCCAAGAGGACCAGGGTCGCCATGCCGCACATCACCGTCGACTACTCCCCGCGGATCGCCGACTCCTTCGACCCACGTGTCTTCGCGGCCGAACTGGAGCCGGCGGTTCTGGAGGGGAGCGGTTCGGCGGGCACCTGCAAGATGTTGTTCCGGCAGGCGGCCGGGGCCCGGGTGGCGGACCGGCACGGCGACGCGGCGGCCTTCGTGCACGTGGAGGTGGGGCTGCTCCCCGGTCGGCCCGACACGGTCAGGGCCCGGCTGTCCGAGGACGTGCTCGCCCTGCTGGAGAAGCACCTGGGAGTGGGCACGACCCAGCCCGTGGTCTGCTCCGTGGAGGTGCGTGAGCTGGGCGGCTCGTACCGTCTCCGGACCTTCTGAGCCGCGCTCGGCGTCCCCCCCGCCGCGGGTTCAGGCGGTGTGCAGGGCGGTGTGGAGGGTGCGGGTGGCGAGGGAGATGGCGGCTTCGGCGGCGTGGGTCTCGCGCAGGGCGTTGAGCA
>NZ_JBFBJI010000093.1:0-2369 GCF_040702065.1 Streptomyces sp. NPDC086777
GGGTTGTAAAGCTCCGGCGGTGAAGGATGAGCCCGCGGCCTATCAGCTTGTTGGTGAGGTAATGGCTCACCAAGGCGACGACGGGTAGCCGGCCTGAGAGGGCGACCGGCCACACTGGGACTGAGACACGGCCCAGACTCCTACGGGAGGCAGCAGTGGGGAATATTGCACAATGGGCGAAAGCCTGATGCAGCGACGCCGCGTGAGGGATGACGGCCTTCGGGTTGTAAACCTCTTTCAGCAGGGAAGAAGCGAAAGTGACGGTACCTGCAGAAGAAGCGCCGGCTAACTACGTGCCAGCAGCCGCGGTAATACGTAGGGCGCAAGCGTTGTCCGGAATTATTGGGCGTAAAGAGCTCGTAGGCGGCTTGTCACGTCGATTGTGAAAGCCCGAGGCTTAACCTCGGGTCTGCAGTCGATACGGGCTAGCTAGAGTGTGGTAGGGGAGATCGGAATTCCTGGTGTAGCGGTGAAATGCGCAGATATCAGGAGGAACACCGGTGGCGAAGGCGGATCTCTGGGCCATTACTGACGCTGAGGAGCGAAAGCGTGGGGAGCGAACAGGATTAGATACCCTGGTAGTCCACGCCGTAAACGGTGGGAACTAGGTGTTGGCGACATTCCACGTCGTCGGTGCCGCAGCTAACGCATTAAGTTCCCCGCCTGGGGAGTACGGCCGCAAGGCTAAAACTCAAAGGAATTGACGGGGGCCCGCACAAGCGGCGGAGCATGTGGCTTAATTCGACGCAACGCGAAGAACCTTACCAAGGCTTGACATACACCGGAAACGTCTGGAGACAGGCGCCCCCTTGTGGTCGGTGTACAGGTGGTGCATGGCTGTCGTCAGCTCGTGTCGTGAGATGTTGGGTTAAGTCCCGCAACGAGCGCAACCCTTGTCCCGTGTTGCCAGCAGGCCCTTGTGGTGCTGGGGACTCACGGGAGACCGCCGGGGTCAACTCGGAGGAAGGTGGGGACGACGTCAAGTCATCATGCCCCTTATGTCTTGGGCTGCACACGTGCTACAATGGCCGGTACAATGAGCTGCGATACCGTGAGGTGGAGCGAATCTCAAAAAGCCGGTCTCAGTTCGGATTGGGGTCTGCAACTCGACCCCATGAAGTCGGAGTCGCTAGTAATCGCAGATCAGCATTGCTGCGGTGAATACGTTCCCGGGCCTTGTACACACCGCCCGTCACGTCACGAAAGTCGGTAACACCCGAAGCCGGTGGCCCAACCCCTTGTGGGAGGGAGCTGTCGAAGGTGGGACTGGCGATTGGGACGAAGTCGTAACAAGGTAGCCGTACCGGAAGGTGCGGCTGGATCACCTCCTTTCTAAGGAGCATCTAGCTGTCGCAAGGCAGCCAGAGCCACTACGTCGGCAAATGTCCGACGGTGGTCAGCTCATGGGTGGAACGTTGACTACTCGGCACACTCGGATTGCTTCTCCTCCCAGTACTGCTTCGGTGTGGAACGGATGAGGGAAGAGGCGAGGGTGTCGGGCACGCTGTTGGGTGTCTGAGGGAATGATGTTCCTTCAGTCGCCGGCCCCAGTGAACTCACCGGATTTTCTGGTGGGGTGATGGGTGGCTGGTCGTTGTTTGAGAACTGCACAGTGGACGCGAGCATCTGTGGCCAAGTTTTTAAGGGCGCACGGTGGATGCCTTGGCACCAGGAACCGATGAAGGACGTGGGAGGCCACGATAGTCCCCGGGGAGTCGTCAACCAGGCTTTGATCCGGGGGTTTCCGAATGGGGAAACCCGGCAGTCGTCATGGGCTGTCACCCGCTGCTGAACTCATAGGCAGTGTGGAGGGAACGAGGGGAAGTGAAACATCTCAGTACCCTCAGGAAGAGAAAACAACCGTGATTCCGGGAGTAGTGGCGAGCGAAACCGGATGAGGCCAAACCGTATGCGTGTGAGACCCGGCAGGGGTTGCGTATACGGGGTTGTGGGATCTCTCTTTTGCGGTCTGCCGGCCGTGAGACGAGTCAGAAACCGTTGATGTAGGCGAAGGACATGCGAAAGGTCCGGCGTAGAGGGTAAGACCCCCGTAGCTGAAACATTGACGGCTCGTTTGAGAGACACCCAAGTAGCACGGGGCCCGAGAAATCCCGTGTGAATCTGGCGGGACCACCCGCTAAGCCTAAATATTCCCTGGTGACCGATAGCGGATAGTACCGTGAGGGAATGGTGAAAAGTACCCCGGGAGGGGAGTGAAATAGTACCTGAAACCGTGTGCCTACAAGCCGTGGGAGCATCCTTGTGGTGTGACTGCGTGCCTTTTGAAGAATGAGCCTGCGAGTTTGCGGTGTGTTGCGAGGTTAACCCGTGTGGGGTAGCCGTAGCGAAAGCGAGTCCGAATAGGGCGT
>NZ_JBFBJI010000093.1:2464-4335 GCF_040702065.1 Streptomyces sp. NPDC086777
ACGTGATGGGTAGGGGAGCGTCGTCTGCCGGGTGAAGCAGCACCGGAAGGTAGTTGTGGACGGTTGACGAGTGAGAATGCAGGCATGAGTAGCGATTCACACGTGGGAAACGTGTGCGCCGATTGACTAAGGGTTCCTGGGTCAAGCTGATCTGCCCAGGGTAAGTCGGGACCTAAGGCGAGGCCGACAGGCGTAGTCGATGGATAACCGGTTGATATTCCGGTACCCGCTGTGAAGCGTCAAACATCGAACCAGGCGATGCTAAGTCCGTGAAGCCGCCCCGGAGCCTTCGGGCAAAGGGGAGTGGTGGAGCCGACGGACCAGACTTGCAGTAGGTGAGTGATGGGGTGACGCAGGAAGGTAGTCCAGCCCGGGCGGTGGTTGTCCCGGGGTAAGGGTGTAGGCCGTGCGGTAGGTAAATCCGTCGCACATCAAGGCTGAGACCTGATGCCGAGCCGATTGTGGTGAAGTGGATGATCCTATGCTGTCGAGAAAAGCCTCTAGCGAGTTTCATGGCGGCCCGTACCCTAAACCGACTCAGGTGGTCAGGTAGAGAATACCGAGGCGTTCGGGTGAACTATGGTTAAGGAACTCGGCAAAATGCCCCCGTAACTTCGGGAGAAGGGGGGCCAGCTCTGGTGAGAACACTTGCTGTTCGAGCTGGGGGTGGCCGCAGAGACCAGCGAGAAGCGACTGTTTACTAAAAACACAGGTCCGTGCGAAGCCGTAAGGCGATGTATACGGACTGACGCCTGCCCGGTGCTGGAACGTTAAGGGGACCGGTTAGCTCAGATTCGTCTGGGCGAAGCTGAGAACTTAAGCGCCAGTAAACGGCGGTGGTAACTATAACCATCCTAAGGTAGCGAAATTCCTTGTCGGGTAAGTTCCGACCTGCACGAATGGCGTAACGACTTCTCGACTGTCTCAACCATAGGCCCGGTGAAATTGCACTACGAGTAAAGATGCTCGTTTCGCGCAGCAGGACGGAAAGACCCCGGGACCTTTACTACAGTTTGATATTGGTGTTCGGTTCGGCTTGTGTAGGATAGCTGGGAGACTTTGAACTCCGGACGCCAGTTCGGGGGGAGTCGTCGTTGAAATACCAGTCTGGTCGTGCTGGATGTCTAACCTGGGTCCGTGATCCGGATCAGGGACAGTGTCTGATGGGTAGTTTAACTGGGGCGGTTGCCTCCTAAAGAGTAACGGAGGCGCCCAAAGGTTCCCTCAGCCTGGTTGGCAATCAGGTGTTGAGTGTAAGTGCACAAGGGAGCTTGACTGTGAGACCGACGGGTCGAGCAGGGACGAAAGTCGGGACTAGTGATCCGGCGGTGGCTTGTGGAAGCGCCGTCGCTCAACGGATAAAAGGTACCCCGGGGATAACAGGCTGATCTTCCCCAAGAGTCCATATCGACGGGATGGTTTGGCACCTCGATGTCGGCTCGTCGCATCCTGGGGCTGGAGTCGGTCCCAAGGGTTGGGCTGTTCGCCCATTAAAGCGGTACGCGAGCTGGGTTTAGAACGTCGTGAGACAGTTCGGTCCCTATCCGCTGTGCGCGTAGGAGTCTTGAGAAGGGCTGTCCCTAGTACGAGAGGACCGGGACGGACGAACCTCTGGTGTGCCAGTTGTTCTGCCAAGGGCATGGCTGGTTGGCTACGTTCGGGAGGGATAACCGCTGAAAGCATCTAAGCGGGAAGCCTGCTTCGAGATGAGGACTCCCACCCACTTGATGGGGTAAGGCTCCCAGTAGACGACTGGGTTGATAGGCCGGATCTGGAAGCCAGGTAACTGGTGGAGGTGACCGGTACTAATAGGCCGAGGGCTTGTCCTCAGTTGCTCGCGTCCACTGTGTTAGTTCTGAGGCAACGACCGT
>NZ_JBFBJI010000094.1:0-4096 GCF_040702065.1 Streptomyces sp. NPDC086777
ACGACCAGCGGGTAGACCACGCCCGTCACCAGGGTCAGCACCAGCAGCGCCCGCAGCCCCGCCCCGAGCAACCGGGCTGTGTTGGATACGGAGTTGTTCATCGCGATCAGCACGCTTTCAAGAAATTACAGCCCGGGGATGAGGGAGATGAGCAGGTCGATGATCTTGATGCCGATGAAGGGCGCGATCAGCCCGCCGATGCCGTAGATCGTCAGGTTGCGCCGCAGCATCTTGTCGGCGCTCACCGGCCGGTACTGCACGCCCTTCAGGGAGAGCGGCACCAGCGCGATGATGATCAGCGCGTTGAAGATGACGGCCGACAGGATCGCGGAGTCCGGCGAGGACAGGCCCATGATGTTGAGCTTGTCCAGGCCCGGGTAGACCGCCGCGAACAGCGCCGGGATGATCGCGAAGTACTTCGCGACGTCGTTGGCGATGGAGAACGTGGTCAGCGCACCCCGGGTGATCAGCAGCTGCTTGCCGATCTCGACGATCTCGATGAGCTTGGTCGGGTTGGAGTCGAGGTCGACCATGTTGCCGGCCTCCTTGGCGGCCGACGTACCCGTGTTCATCGCCACGCCGACGTCCGCCTGGGCCAGCGCGGGCGCGTCGTTCGTGCCGTCACCGGTCATCGCGACCAGCTTGCCGCCGGCCTGCTCCCGCTTGATGAGGGCCATCTTGTCCTCGGGGGTGGCCTCGGCGAGGAAGTCGTCGACGCCCGCCTCCTCGGCGATCGCCCGCGCGGTCAGCGGGTTGTCACCCGTGATCATGACGGTCTTGATGCCCATCCGGCGCAGTTCCTCGAACCGCTCGCGCATGCCCTCCTTGACGACGTCCTTGAGGTGGATGACGCCGAGCACGCGGGCACCCTGGCCGTCCTTGACGGCGACCAGCAGCGGCGTGCCGCCCGCCTGCGAGATGGCGCTGGAAAGCGTGTCCGCGTCCTCGGCGACGGTGCCGCCCTGCTCGCGGACCCAGGCGATGACCGAGCCGGTCGCACCCTTGCGGATCTTGCGTCCGTCGACGTCCACACCCGACATCCGGGTCTGGGCGGTGAAGGCGATCCACTCGGCATGCGCCAGCTCGCCCTGGTGCCGCTCGCGCAGCCCGTACCTCTCCTTCGCCAGCACGACGATCGAGCGGCCCTCGGGCGTCTCGTCGGCCAGCGACGACAGCTGGGCGGCATCGGCCACCTCGGCCTCCGTCGTACCGCTGACCGGCACGAACTCGGACGCCTGACGGTTGCCCAGGGTGATGGTGCCGGTCTTGTCGAGCAGCAGCGTGGAGACGTCACCCGCGGCCTCCACCGCACGCCCGGACATGGCGAGGACGTTGCGCTGGACCAGCCGGTCCATGCCGGCGATGCCGATCGCGGAGAGCAGGGCGCCGATCGTGGTCGGGATGAGGCAGACCAGGAGGGCGACCAGCACGACCATCGTCAGGTGGGTGCCCGCGTAGTCGGCGAACGGCGGGAGGGTGGCGACGGCCAGCAGGAAGACGATGGTCAGCGAGGCGAGCAGGATGTTCAGCGCGATCTCGTTCGGGGTCTTCTGCCGGGCCGCGCCCTCGACGAGGCTGATCATCCGGTCGATGAAGGTCTCGCCCGGCTTCGTCGTGATCTTGATGACGATCCGGTCGGAGAGCACCTTCGTGCCGCCGGTCACCGCGCTGCGGTCACCTCCGGACTCGCGGATGACCGGCGCCGACTCACCGGTGATCGCCGACTCGTCGACGGAGGCGACACCCTCGACGACGTCGCCGTCACCGGGGATGACGTCGCCGGCCTCGCAGACGACCAGGTCGCCGATCCTCAGCTCGGTGCCGGGCACCTGCTCCTCGGTGGAACCGGTCAGCCGCCGGGCGACGGTGTCGGTCTTGGCCTTGCGCAGGGTGTCGGCCTGGGCCTTGCCGCGGCCCTCGGCGACCGCCTCCGCGAGGTTCGCGAAGATCACGGTCAGCCACAGCCAGGCACTGATGGTCCAGCCGAACCAGTCGCCCGGGTCCTTGAAGGAGAAGACCGTGGTCAGGACCGAGCCGACCCACACCACGAACATCACGGGCGACTTGACCATCACCCGCGGGTCGAGCTTGCGGCAGGCGTCCGGCAGCGACTTGACCAGCTGCTTGGGATCGAACAGGCCCGCACCGACACGGCCTTCGGCCGGCTTGTGCCCGGTGGGGACGTCGCTGTGCGGCGCCCGGGTCGGGGTGGCTGTGGACATCGAGTCCTCTGACTTCTCTATACGGGTGGTCATGACGCCAGCCCCTCGGCCAGCGGGCCCAGCGCCAGGGCCGGGAAGTAGGTCAGACCGGTGATGATCAGGATCGCGCCGACCAGCAGGCCGGTGAACAGCGGCTTCTCGGTGCGCAGGGTGCCGGCCGTGACCGGGACCGGCTTCTGCTCGGCGAGCGAGCCGGCCAGCGCCAGCACGAACACCATCGGCAGGAAGCGGCCCAGCAGCATCGCGAGTCCGGTCATGGTGTTGAACCAGTCGGTGTTCGCGTTCAGGCCGGCGAAGGCCGAGCCGTTGTTGTTCGCCGCCGAGGTGAAGGCGTACAGGACCTCGGAGAACCCGTGCGCGCCCGGGTTGAGCATGGAGTGCGGCGGGGTCGGCAGCGCCATGGAAGCAGCCGTGAAGATCAGCACCAGGGCCGGGGTGATCAGGATGTAGATCGCCGCCAGCTTGATCTCACGGGAGCCGATCTTCTTGCCCAGGTACTCGGGGGTACGGCCGACCATCAGACCGGCGATGAACACCGCGATGACCGCCATGATCAGGATGCCGTAGAGACCGGAACCGGTACCACCGGGCGCGATCTCGCCCAGCATCATGCTGAGCATGGTGATGCCGCCGCCGAGGCCGGTGAAGGAGGAATGGAAGGAGTCCACCGCACCGGTCGAGGTGAGCGTGGTCGACACCGCGAAGATCGACGAGGAGCCGACCCCGAAACGGACCTCCTTGCCCTCCAGCGCCCCGCCCGCGGCCTGGAGCGCCGCACCGTGGTGGGCGAACTCCGTCCACATCATCAGGGCGACGAAGCCCAGCCAGATGGTGAACATGGTGGCGAGGATCGCGTAGCCCTGCTTCACCGAGCCGACCATCACACCGAAGGTACGGGTCAGCGAGAACGGGATCACCAGCAGAAGGAAGATCTCGAACAGGTTGGTGAACGGGGTGGGGTTCTCGAAGGGGTGGGCACTGTTGGCGTTGAAGTAGCCGCCGCCGTTGGTGCCGAACTCCTTGATGGCCTCCTGGGAGGCGACCGCACCGCCGTTCCACTGCTGCGAGCCGCCCATGAACTGGCCGACCTCGTGGATACCGGAGAAGTTCTGGATCGCCCCGCACGCCACCAGCACGATCGCAGCGATCGCCGCGCCGGGAACCAGGATGCGGATCGTGCCGCGCACCAGGTCGGACCAGAAGTTGCCCAGCTCACCGGTGCGCGAGCGCGCGAACCCGCGCACCAGCGCCACCGCGACGGCGATGCCGACGGCGGCGGAGACGAAGTTCTGCACCGCCAGACCCGCGGTCTGCACGACGTGACCCATGGTCTGCTCGCCGTAGTACGACTGCCAGTTCGTGTTGGTCACGAACGAGACGGCCGTGTTGAACGACTGCGCCGGGTCGACCGAGTCGAAGCCCAGCGAACCGGGCAGGATGCCCTGCAGCCGCTGGAGCAGATAGAGGAACAGGACGCTGACGGCCGAGAACGCGAGGACCCCGCGCAGATAGGCGGGCCAGCGCATCTCGGTGTCGGGGTTGGCGCCGATGCCCCTGTAGATCCACTTCTCGACGCGCCAGTGCTTGTCGGAGGAGTAGACCCTGGCCATGTAGGTGCCGAGGGGAATGTAGGCGAGCGCCAGCGCGCCTATGAGCGCGAGCAGCTGGAGAAAGCCGGCAAGGACGGGACCCATGTCGTGTCTCAGAACCTCTCCGGGAAGATCAGGGCGAGGACGAGATAGCCCAGCAGGGCGACGGCCACGACGAGGCCGACGATGTTCTCGGCGGTCACAGCTTCGTCACCCCCTTGGCGACGAGGGCCACCAGCACGAAACCCGCGAGCACGGTGACGACGAAGGCCAGATCGGCCATCG
>NZ_JBFBJI010000095.1:0-4082 GCF_040702065.1 Streptomyces sp. NPDC086777
CGGGGTGGGGCGGATCATCGCCGTGCACTGCGACCCCCGCGTGGACGTGGGGCGGATCGGGCTCAGGACCGGTGCCATCACCAGCGCCCGCGACCGGCCACGACGCACCCGCGGATTCAACGCGACGGCCGCGACAGCACGACCAGACTCCGCGCCTCCACGCGCAGCCGCGTGCTCGCCTTGCGTTCGCGTTCGTCCGGCATCCCGTCCACGTCGGCCGTGTCGATGAGGGTCGTCCAGCGCTCGCCGTAGGAGTCGTCGGGCAGCCGGAAGTCGACCGGCTCCCAGTGGCTGTTGAGGAGCAGCAGGAACGAGTCGTCGACCAGCCGCCCCCCGTAGGGGTCGCGTTCGGCGATGGCGTCGCCGTTGAGGAAGACGCCGACCGAGTGCGCGTCGGGCCGCTGCCAGTCCCGGTCCGTCATCTCGCGGGCGTCCGGCAGCAGCCACACCAGGTCGGGCAGCGGCTGCCCGGGACGCGTGGTCGTCTCACCGAGGAAGAAACGCCGCCGGCGGAGAACCGGGTGGGCGGCACGCAGTCCGATGACGTACCGGGTGAAGTCGGTGAGGTTCTGCTGCTCCGCGGTCAGTTCCCAGTCGACCCAGGAGACTTCGTTGTCCTGGCAGTAGGCGTTGTTGTTGCCGCGCTGGGTGCGGCCGAGTTCGTCGCCGTGGCTGAGCATGGGGATGCCCTGGGACAGCAGCAGGGTGGCGAGAAGGTTGCGCTGCTGACGGGCCCGCAGTTCCAGCACGGCCGCATCGGTGGTCTCGCCCTCCGCCCCGCAGTTCCAGGACCGGTTGTGGCTCTCGCCGTCCCGGTTGCCCTCCCCGTTGGCCTGGTTGTGCTTGTCGTTGTACGACACCAGGTCACGCAGCGTGAAACCGTCGTGCGCGGTCACGAAGTTGACGCTCGCCCGCGGCCGCCGCCTGCTGGCCTGGTACAGGTCCGAGGAGCCGGTGAGCCGGGAGGCGAACTCGCCGAGCGAGCCCGGCTCGGCCCGCCAGAAGTCCCGTACGGCGTCCCGGTAGCGGCCGTTCCACTCCGACCACAGCTGCGGGAAGTTGCCGACCTGGTAGCCGCCCTCGCCCAGGTCCCACGGCTCGGCGATGAGCTTGACCCTGCTGATCACCGGGTCCTGCTGGATCAGGTCGAAGAACGCCGAGAGCCGGTCCACCTCGTGGAACTGGCGGGCCAGGGTGGCGGCGAGGTCGAAGCGGAAGCCGTCGACGTGCATCTCGGTCACCCAGTACCGCAGCGAGTCCATGATCAGCTGGAGCACGTAGGGGTGCCGCATCAGCAGGCTGTTCCCGGTGCCCGTGGTGTCGTAGTAGTGCCCCCAGTCGCCGTCGACCAGCCGGTAGTAGGAGGCGTTGTCGATGCCCCGGAAGGACAGCGTGGGGCCCATCTCGTTGCCCTCGGCGGTGTGGTTGTAGACCACGTCGAGGATCACTTCGAGCCCGGCCGCGTGCAGCGCCTTGACCATCGCCTTGAACTCGTTGACCTGCTGACCCCGGCTGCCGAAGGCGCCGTAGGCGTTGTGCGGGGCGAAGTAGCCGATGGTGTTGTAGCCCCAGTAGTTGGACAGGCCCCGGTCCTGGAGCACCCCGTCCTGCACGAACTGGTGCACCGGCATCAGCTCGACCGCCGTGACGCCGAGGGAGGTCAGGTGGTCGAGGACCGCCGGGTGCGCGAGTCCGGCGTAACTGCCCCTGAGCCGTTCGGGCACCTCCGGATGGGTGAGGGTCAGGCCGCGGACGTGGGCCTCGTAGATCACCGAGTCGGAGTAGGGCCGGCGGGGCGGCCGGTCGTCGCCCCAGTCGAAGTAGGGGTCGGTGACCACGCCGAGCATGGAGTGCCCGGCGCTGTCGGCCGGGGAGGGCCCGCCGGGGGTGCGCTCGTAGAGCGAGGCGTGGTTGTCGATCTGGCCGTCCACGGCCCGCGCGTACGGGTCCAGGAGCAGCTTCGCCGGATTGCACCGGTGGCCGAGTTCGGGGTCCCAGGGGCCGGTCACCCGGTAGCCGTAGCGCTGCCCCGGCCCGACGCCGGGCAGGTAGGCGTGCCAGACGAAGCCGTCGACCTCGGTCATCGGCACCGTCGTCTCGGTGCCGGCATCGTTCACGAGAACCAGGTCGACCCGCTGGGCGACCTCGCTGAACAGGGCGAAGTTGGTGCCCTGTCCGTCGAAGGAGGCCCCCAACGGGTAGGGGTGCCCGCTCCACACGGGCACCCCTTTCCGGGACTTCCTCGCCGTCACCGGGCGCCCTCCAGGACACCGTCGGCGGCTGCCGCCAGCTGGGCGACCGGCAGGTCGCGCGGCACCTGGAGAACCCGGCGCAGCCGGGGCGCCGGCCCGGTCCTGACCAGCGGGACGCGCTCCCCGGACCGGGCCCGCTGCGAGAACCAGATGATCTTGCTGCCGGTCTCCGAGGCACAACAGCCCCAGCCGTCGCTGGTCGCGGCGAGGTGCACCAGGCAGGGGCGCAGATCCTGGTCGGGGCGCAGATCCCGGTCGTCGTCGCCGATGGCGGTGATGAGGTGCTGCCCGTTCCACCACATCTCGATGGACGTGTGCTTGTCCGTCGCGTGCTGGTCGATGGCGGTCAGCAGCAGTTCGGCACCGCGGCAGACAGGGTCCACGAGATTGTCCAGATCCCAGTAACGCAGATGGGCGGCCAGTATGCGGCTGACCTGTCCCACCCGTTCCGGGCTGACCTCGACGTCGAGGTGGTAGTAGCAGGGCACTGCGGTCTTCATTGTCGCTAGCTCCTCACCCGCGAAGCTCCCGCTCCCCCTCACCCGGCCGGAAATCCGTTCCAGACGCGCAGCGTGAGCGCTGGTCGCTCCTGAGTCACCTTCACTGTGCGGTCGCTACGCCATTCGTGCAACACGAGAGGCGCACGAGGCGGCCGGGACCCGGCGAGGTGGTTGAAGTTCCAACAAGACGCTCGGTCATCGCCCGTGCACCATGAGTGAAAGCCTCGATTCGCCGTAACGGCTCCGTGCTCTTCCGTGCCCGGACGCTCCCCCGATCCGGGGACACGTGCCCACTCGAGAGCGTCGGAAGGAAAGACACGGCCATGCTGCTACCCGCGAAGGCCGAGGTGGCCCGGCAGCTGCGGCGCTACCGGGCGTGGGAGCGCGTCATGCTCGCCTCGCCGCAGGACCGCGAGGTGCGGTCCACCTTCGAGGACTCGGGTTACACGCTGTGCGTCCTGATGGGCAAGCGCTGCGCCCGGGAGGCGGTGGACGCGGCCGAGCGCTACCTGCGCACCAGCCTCGTCACGTATGTGCGGGAACAGGGTGGGCGGTCCCAGCTGAGCGGGAAGGTCCGGCCGGGACCGCCGGCGGAACGTCCTTCCGCGAGGCATTGATCCCGCAGGCGGACCCGCGGGAAGACACCGGTCTTCCGGCACACTACGGACCGCGGAGCCGGGCCCCGGGCCCGGCTCCGCGCACGGCGGAGGTGAGACCCATGAAGGCGACTGAGGCCATCGGCCGCGTTCCGGTGCGTGACGTCCGGCCGGCCGTGGAGTGCGGCAGGCGGCCGGTGAAGGCGGTCCCCGGCGAGACCTTCCAGGTCACCGCCACCGTCTTCCGGGAGGGCCACGACGCCGTCGGCGCCAATGTGGTGCTGTGCGATCCCGAGGGCCGGCCCGGCCCGTGGACGCCGATGCGGGAGCTGGCCTCCGGCACCGACCGCTGGGGCGCGGAGGTCACCCCGGACGCGACGGGCCGCTGGACGTACCGCGTGGAGGCCTGGAGCGCCCCGCTCGCCACCTGGCGGCAGCACGCCCGGGTGAAGATCCCGGCGGGCATCGACACCGGCCTGGTCCTGGAGGAGGGCGCCGAGCTCTACGAGCGGGCGGCCGCCGGGGTCCCGGACGGGCCCGGGCGCGAGCGGGTGCTCGCGGCGGCCCGGGCTCTGGGTGACGACTCCCTTCCCCTGCACACGCGGCTGGCGAACGCCCTGGCCCCCGAGGTCGACGAGATCCTGGCGCGGTATCCGGTGCGGGAGTTGGTGACGGTCTCGGAGCCGCTGCCGTTGCTGGTGGAGCGTGAACGGGCGCTGTTCGGCTCGTGGTAC
>NZ_JBFBJI010000096.1:0-3084 GCF_040702065.1 Streptomyces sp. NPDC086777
GCCAGGCCAACTACGCCGCCGCCAACGCCGCCCTCGACGCCTACGCCCACCACCTCCGCACCCAACACGTCCCCGCCGTCTCCCTCGCCTGGGGCCTGTGGGCCGATGCGAGCGGCATGACCGCACACCTGGACGGGGGTGACCAGAACCGGATGAGCAGGCAGGGGGCGCTGGCCCTGTCCGCGGAGGAGGGCATGGCGCTGTTCGACGCGGGGCTGCGCTCGACCGAGGCGGTCCTGGTGACGAGCAGGATGAACTTCCCCGCGCTGCGCGCCCTGGCGGCCGAGGGGCGGCTGCCCGTCGTCTTCCGTTCGCTGGTGAGCCCGCCGCGCAAGGCGGTCCCGAGCGCGCGGCCCGACGAGGAGCCACTGGCCGCGCAGTTGACCGCGCTGTCCGGCGCGGACCGGCGGCGCCGACTGCTGGAGCTGGTGCGCGGACACGCCTCGACGGTGCTCGGCGGCGTGCCGGTGCGACCCGAACAGCCCTTCAAGGACGTCGGTTTCGACTCGCTGACGGCGGTCGAGCTGCGCAACCGGCTGGCCGCCGCGACCGGCGTACGGCTGCCCGCGACGCTGATCTTCGACTATCCGTCCCCGGCCGTGCTGACCCGCCATCTGCTGGCCGAGCTGCTGCCCGGGACGGGCGGGGACACGGCCGTGCCGGAGCCGTCGGAACAACCGGTCGCGGAGCCGGACACCGGTGTGGCGGTGGAGGCGGAGCTGCACCGGATCGCCGCCATGGACACCGACGACCTGGTGGCCCGCGCCCTGGGCGCGCTCGGCAACTGACCAGCCAACTGCCCGACGGAACGGAGAATGTGATGGGTACGTCGCCCAGCGACAAGGTCGTGGAGGCGCTGCGCGCCTCGCTGATGGAGAACGAGCGTCTCAAGCAGGAGAACCGGCGGGTCGCCGCGGCCGCCCGCGAGCCGATCGCGATCGTCGGCATGGCGTGCCGGCTGCCCGGCGGGGTGAGCACCCCGGACGAGCTGTGGCGGCTGGTCGACGAGGGCCGCGACGCGGTGTCCGGTTTCCCCGAGGACCGCGGCTGGGACCTGGAACGCCTCTTCGACCCGGACCCGGAGCGCGCCGGCACCTCGTACGTGAGCCAGGGCGGCTTCCTGCACGACGCCGGCGAGTTCGACGCGGGTTTCTTCGGGATATCGCCGCGTGAGGCGCTCGCCATGGACCCGCAGCAGCGGCTGCTCCTCGAAACGTCCTGGGAGGCGCTGGAGCGGGCGGGGGTCGACCCGACCGCGCTGGCGGGCGGCCGGGTCGGGGTCTACTCCGGGGTGATGTACCACGACTACGCGCCCGGCCTGGAATTCTCCCCGAAGGGACTGGAGGGCTTCCTGGGCACGGGCAACTCCGGGAGCGTGGCCTCGGGCCGGGTGTCGTACACGCTCGGTCTGGAGGGCCCGGCGATCACGGTCGACACCGCCTGCTCGTCGTCGCTGGTCGCGGTGCACCTCGCGGCGCAGGCGCTGCGGGCCGGCGAGATCGACATGGCGCTTGCGGGCGGTGCCGCCGTGATGGGCACGCCGGGTGTGTTCGTGGAGTTCTCCACCCAGCGGGGGCTGGCTGCGGACGGCCGCTGCAAGGCGTTCGCGGAGGCGGCCGACGGTACCGGCTGGGCCGAGGGGGTGGGAGTCCTCGCCCTGGAGCGGCTCTCCGACGCACAGCGGTCGGGTCACCCGGTGCTGGCGGTGGTGCGCGGTTCGGCCGTCAACCAGGACGGCGCGTCCAACGGGCTGACCGCGCCCAACGGACCGTCCCAGCAGCGCGTCATCCGCGCCGCGCTCGCCGCGGCGGGCCTGGCCCCGGACGGGGTGGACGCCGTCGAGGGGCACGGTACGGGGACCACGCTCGGCGACCCGATCGAGGCCCAGGCGCTCCTCGCGGCCTACGGCAAGGACCGCGGCTATCCGTTGTGGCTGGGGTCGCTGAAGTCGAACATCGGGCATGCGCAGTCGGCGGCCGGTGTCGCCGGGATCATCAAGATGGTCCAGGCGATGCGGCACGGCGTCCTGCCGAAGACCCTGCACGTGGACCAGCCCTCGACGAAGGTCGACTGGAACACCGGGGCGGTCGAACTGCTCACCGAGCGGCGGGAGTGGCCGAGGACCGGTCGGCCGCGCCGGGCCGCGGTGTCCTCCTTCGGCGTCAGCGGCACCAACGCCCACGTCATCCTCGAACAGGCCCCTGACCGGCCCGAACCGCAGCCCGCGCCTCGGCCGGCGGTCCTCCCGTGGCTGCTGTCCGCGAGGAGCGAGGCCGCCCTGCGCGCCCAGGCCGACCGGTTGTCGGCGGCGCCGGGTTCCCTCGACCCGGCGGCCGTGGCGCGCGGTCTGGCGTTCCACCGGGCCCGGCTGGACCGGCGCGCGGTGGTGCTGGGGACCACGTCGGAGGAGCTGTCGAGCGGGCTGAAGGCCCTCGCCGCGGGCGAGCAGGCGCCGAACGTGGTGACCGGGACGGCCGACGTGGACGGCAAAACCGTCTTCGTCTTCCCCGGCCAGGGACACCAGTGGGCCGGCATGGGCGCCCAACTCCTGGAGACGGAATGGGTGTTCGCCCAGGCCATCACCGACTGCGCCAACGCCTTCTCCACCTACGTCGACTGGGACCTGACCGCCGTACTGCGCCAAGCAGACGGAGCACCCGGCCTCGACCGCGTCGACGTCGTCCAACCCGCCTCCTTCGCCCTCATGACCGCCCTCGCCCGACTCTGGCAGCACCACGGCATCCACCCCGACGCCGTCATCGGCCACTCCCAAGGCGAAATAGCCGCAGCCCACATCGCCGGCGCCCTCACCCTCGACGACGCCGCCCGCATCATCACCCTCCGCAGCCAAGCCATCGCCACCCACCTCGCCGGACACGGCGGCATGCTCTCCCTCCCCCTCTCCCCCACCGAAGCCGAAGACCGCATCCGCCAATACGCCGGACGCATCGAGATCGCCGCCGTCAACGGACCCACCTCCACCGTCGTGGCAGGCGACGCCGACGCCCTCACCGACCTCCACGAAACAGCCCTCCACGCCGGCATCCGCGCCCGCACGATCCCCGTCGACTACGCCTCACACAC
>NZ_JBFBJI010000097.1:0-1989 GCF_040702065.1 Streptomyces sp. NPDC086777
CGAAAAGATCCGCCGAACCGATCACCGACCCCCGCAACCCCACCGGACGACCCGCACCATCAGTGACCTCACTCAACGTCACTTCCAGGTCGAACCGGGACGGTAGTCCGTCTGTCATCGTCCCGTCCGTCGTGAGCATCCCCTCGGCCTGCAGGCCGGCAAGTCTGAGGGACGCCTGGCCGACGTGCTGCACGCTGAGCATCACCTGGAACAGCGGGTGGCGAGTCAGCGACCGGTCCGGGGCCAGCAGTTCCACAAGCCGTTCGAACGGCACGTCCTGGTGTTCGAGGGCGGTCAGACTGGTCTCGCGCACCTGGCGCAACAGGTCGACGAAGGTCGGGTCCCCCGACAGATCAGTGCGGAGTACCAGCGTGTTGACGAAGAAGCCGACCAGGTCGTGGAGTGCGGGATCGGTGCGGCCGGCTACCGCCGTGCCGATGGGGATGTCCTCCCCTGCGCCCAGCCGCGACAACAGCACCGCCAACGCGGCCTGCACCACCATGAACAGTGTCGCGCCCCGCTCACGCGCCAACGCGGCCAACCGCGCATGCACGTCGGCCGGAATGTCGAGGGCCACCGTGTGGCCCCGGTGCGATGCGGTCGTCGGGCGCACGTGGTCGACCGGCAGAGCGAGCTCCTGCGGCGCTCCCGCCAGCGCCTCCCGCCAATAGGACACCTGCTGGGCGAGGACGCTTCCTGGCTGCTCCTCGCTGCCCAGCAACTCCCGCTGCCACAGGGTGTAGTCCGCGTACTGGACCGGCAACGGCTCCCAGTCGGGTGCATGTCCTGACCGTCGCGCCGCATACGCCCGGGAGATGTCACGGGCCAACGGCCCCATCGACCAGCCGTCCCCCGCCACGTGATGCAACACCACCACCAGCACATGCGCCTCCGGACCCGTCTCGACCAGCAACGCCCGCAGCGGAATCTCCCCCGCCAGGTCGAAGCCATGCCCGACCTCGGCCGCCACCAGCCCCGCCACCTGCTCCTCGGCGGCGTGGACGACCCGCAGGACCTCGCCCACCTCCTCGGGTGCCAACACCCGCTGGAACGGCTGCCCATCACGGGCGGGGAGCACGGTGCGCAGCACCTCGTGCCGCGCCACCACGTCCGTCATTGCCATCCGCAGCGCGTCGAGGTTCAGTGAGCCCTCCAGCCGCAGCGCGACCGGCAGGTTGTAGATCGGGCTCGGTCCCTCCAGTTGGGCCAGGAACCACAACCGCCGCTGTGCGAACGACAGGGGGATCATCGGGATTCACCTTCCCTACGCATGGGGCGCAGTACCGGTCGATCGGGTTTCCGTTCGGTGCCCAGCCGCGTTGCCAGCGCGGCCGGAGTCGGTGCCTCGAACAGGGCCCGCACTCCTATCTCGATCCCGAGCCGCGACTGAACCTCGGAGACGAGCCGGACGGCCAGCAGGGAGTGCCCGCCCAGATCGAAGAAGCTGTCGTCGACGCCGACCTGTTCCAGGCCGAAGACGTCGGCGAAGACCTCGCAGAGGATCCGCTCCTCCTCCGTGGAGGGTTCACGGCCGGTACTTACGGGGCGTGGACCAGGTGCAGGAAGGGCTGACCGGTCGAGCTTCCCGTTCGCCGTCAGGGGCAGCTCGTCCAGTACCACTACGGCTGACGGCACCATGTACTCCGGCAATCGCCGGCCCGCGAACAGGCGTAGTTCGACAGGCAGGTTCGTGTCCGCCCCGTCGGCGTCTCCGTTCGGGACGACGTAGGCGACGAGGCGCTGGTCGCCGTTGGCATCGGTACGGGCGACGACCACGGCCTGGGTTACTCGGGCGTGGGCTGCGAGCACCGCCTCTATCTCGCCGGGTTCGATGCGGAAGCCGCGGATCTTCACCTGATCATCCGCACGCCCCACGAACACCAACTGCCCCTCGGACGTCCAACGAACCAGATCCCCCGTCCGATACATCCGCTCACCCGGACCCCCGAACGGACACGCCACAAACCGCTCCGCCGTCAACCCCCCACG
>NZ_JBFBJI010000098.1:0-1956 GCF_040702065.1 Streptomyces sp. NPDC086777
CGGGGGCGTGGGGGTCGTTGCGGCGGGTGGTGTGTTCGGGTGAGGCGTTGTCGGGGGTGTCGGCGGAGCGGTTCGCGCGGGTGTGTGGTGCGGAGCTGCACAATTTCTACGGACCGACGGAAGCGTCGGTCGAGTGCACGGCCGGAGTGTGGACGGGCGGATCGGGTGCCGTTCCGATCGGGACGCCGATCTGGAACATGCGGGTGTTCGTACTGGACGGGCTCCTGCGACCGGTGCCGCCCGGCGCGGTCGGGGAGTTGTTCATCGCGGGCGTGGGTTTGGCGCGGGGGTATCGGGGGCGTGCGGGGCTGACGGCGGAGCGGTTCGTGGCCTGTCCGTTCGGAACGCCAGGTGAGCGGATGTACCGGACGGGAGACCTGGTTCGCTGGACGACCGACGGACAGGTCGTCTTCGTCGGTCGCGCGGACAACCAGGTGAAGGTCCGCGGATTCCGGATCGAGCCGGGTGAGGTGGAGGCCGTCCTGGCCGCGCATCCCGGTGTGGCCCAAGCGGTCGTCACCACCCGCGACGACCTCCCCGGCGGGGACCGCCTGATCGCCTACATCGTTCCCCGAGACGGAGACGGAGACGGAGACGGTGACGGAGACGATGCCCGCGAGGACCCGGAGCCGTTCGCGGACGTGCGCGCCTACGCCGCCGAGCGGCTGCCCGGCCACATGGTCCCCGCGGTGTTCGTGTCCTTGCCCGAGCTTCCGCTGACCGTCAACGGGAAACTCGACCGTGCTGCCCTTCCAGAGCCCCGGCGTGCGGCTGCGGGCGCCGGGCGTGAGCCGGCCACCCAGGAGGAGCGCCTGCTGTGCGAGGCGTTCGCCGAGGTACTGGGGCTGGAGCGGGTCTGGGCGGACGACGACTTCTTCGATCTCGGTGGCCACTCGCTGCTGGCCACCCGTCTGGTGTCACAGATCCGGACCGCCCTCGGCGTCGAGATGGGCGTGCGGACGCTCTACGAGGTGTCCAGCCCGGCCGCCCTGGCAGCACGGTTGGAAAGCGAGCGGAAACCTGCCCGGCCGGCATTGCGCCCCATGCGGAAAGAGAGGGAAGCCGAATGATTCCGCTGTCGTTCGCCCAGCGCCGGTTGTGGTTCCTGGCGCAGCTGGAGGGGCCGAGCTCGACCTACAACCTGCCGGTGGTCGTGGGCCTGTCCGGGCAGATCGACACCGAGGCGCTGGGCAGGGCGCTGACGGACGTCATCGCTCGGCACGAGGTACTGCGCACGGTGTTCCCGGCCGGCGACGGGGAGCCGTACCAGCTGGTACTTCCGCTGGCCGATGTGGGGGAGGTACTGCGCACCGCCACGGCTGCCACGGAGGAAGAGGCCGCGGAGCTGGTGGCGGCCGAGACCGGTTACGGGTTCGACCTGGCGGCCGAGATCCCGTTGCGGGCGCTGTTGGTCGGGACGGGTCCGGACGAGCATGTGCTGGTGGTGGTGTTGCATCACATTGCCGGGGACGGCTGGTCGATGGGGCCGTTGGCCCGTGATCTGTCCCGGGCGTACGCGGCGCGGTGTGCGGGGCGCGCGCCGGAGTGGGAGCCGTTGCCGGTGCAGTACGCCGACTACGCCCTGTGGCAGCGGGAGCTGCTCGGCGACGAGGACGATCCACAGAGCCTCCTGTCCCGACAGGTGTCGTACTGGCGGCAGATGCTGGACGGGGCTCCGCAGGAACTGGCGCTGCCCGTGGACCACCCGCGGCCGTCGACGCCCTCGCACCGCGGCCACACGGCGACGCTGGACATCCCGGCGGACGTCCACGAGAGGCTGACGGAGCTCTGTCGTGCCACCGGCACCAGCATGTTCATGGTGGTGCAGGCGGCATTGGCGGTGTTGTTGTCGCGGTTGGGCGCGGGGGAGGACATCCCGATCGGGACGGCGGTGGCGGGCCGGACCGACCAGGCGTTGGACGATCTGGTCGGGTTCTTCGTGAACACCCTGGTCCT
>NZ_JBFBJI010000099.1:0-1741 GCF_040702065.1 Streptomyces sp. NPDC086777
GCGGCCACAGCAGCCGCAGGGAGGGGGAGACGATCCTCGGGTCGGTCAGGGTGCGGTACCGGGCCGTCCGCCCTCCCCGGGCCGGAGGCGGGGCGAGCTGCCCCGTCAGTTGTTGGCCAGGAACTGCTTGGCCAGCTGGTCGCCGAGGGTCACCGCCGCGCTGTGGCTCTCTATCGGGGACACCTTGGAGTTCTTGAACAGGATGTAGGTCACGCCGGAGTCGGCGCCGCCGGTCGCCGGGTCGGGGTCGATGCCGAGCGCCTTGGCGGTGGCGTACGAGGCCTCGCCGATGATCTTCGTGGGGCCGGTGTCGCCGACCACCGCGTACTCGACCTTGTTGTTGTAGATCACGGCGACCACGCCGCCGCCCTTGATGCCGGCACTGGAGTAGTTCCAGATGCTGCTGGAGCTGGGGACCACGATGTACGGCAGCGACTCGGCCTTCAGCGGCTTGCCGTCGGACTGGTGGAACGCGGTGTCGTCCTGGTACCAGGGGTCGCGGTCCTCGTTGCAGTTGGTGGTGCGCTGCCCGTCGCAGTCGATGTCCATGTCGGCCTTCCAGAAGACCGCGCCGTTCTTGCCGCAGACGGGAATCGTCGCCGACGTCTCGTCGTCGGTCTTGTACTTGCCGCTGGAGATCTGGGAACAGGACGTCACCTTGGCGAGCAGGTCGGCGGCGCTGACCGAGCCCTCCTGGGCGGACTTCGGGACGGCGCCGGACGCGCTCGCGGGCAGTACTCCGGCGGCGAGCAGTGCGGCCCCGGAGGCCGCGGCAAGGGTCAGAGTTCGGATGCGCACTGTGGGGGGTCCCCTTCTGTTAGGAAAGTTTCCTGACCGGGTCGCGTACAAGGTGGACCCGGCTGCATGTCCGCGTCAAGCCCTGGCTGTCAACTCGGTGATTTCTTGTGCATTGCGGTGATATGTCAGCCGGGGAAGACTGGTGGGGCAGGACATTCCGGATATTTGCTCAGGAGCCGTGCGGAGGTTCGGCGGTGGCTCCGGTGGCTCCTGGAAGGCGAGGGGTCATGTTCGTACGCGCGGTGTACGTCACCGGCGATCCGGCGAAACTCGAGGCGGCCGTCAGGGCGCTGAACAGCGAGGGGCGCGAACTGCTCGAAGAGCGTCCCGAATACCGGGGCGCGGGTGTCTTCAT
This sequence comes from Streptomyces sp. NPDC086777, assembly GCF_040702065.1. Taxonomy (NCBI): domain Bacteria; kingdom Bacillati; phylum Actinomycetota; class Actinomycetes; order Kitasatosporales; family Streptomycetaceae; genus Streptomyces; species Streptomyces sp. NPDC086777. The sequence continues at coordinate 1,154 of NZ_JBFBJI010000099.1, forward strand.
CGACCGGGAGCTGGGCAAACTGCTCGCGGTGAGCTGGTGGGGCACCGAGGCGGCCCGGCGCAACAGCGACCAGGTCATGCGCGAGCGGCGCAGGCCGATGCTGGAACCGTTCGCGGGCACCGTCGCCGTCGAGAACTACGAGGTCGCCGTCCACCACGCCGTGCAGCCGCCGCGGACCGGCGGTGGTCTGCGTTCCACCCGGGTGGAGTTCGACCCCGCCGACACGGACCTGTTCGCCGAGACCTTCCGCTCCTCGGCGGTACCCCGGCTGGAAGGCCTGCCCGGCTTCGCCCAGTGCTCCCTCTTCGTCGACCGGCAGCGGGGCCGGGGCATGGCCGGCTCGCTCTTCCTCGACCGCGCCTCGATGGCCGCCTCGCGCGCCGGACAGGCCGAGGCGCGGCGTGCGGACGCCGCCAAGGCGCGGGTGACCGTGGTCGGCCTGGAGGAGTTCGAGGTCCTGCACGCGGACGTCCGCGCCGACTGACCGGCCCCGCCCGGGAGTCCGGCTCTCCCGCATGCTCGTCCCGCGTTCCCGGCTCGCCGAGGCGGAGGAACTGGCCGTACGCAAAGCCGAGAGCTATGTGCTCG
>NZ_JBFBJI010000100.1:0-1577 GCF_040702065.1 Streptomyces sp. NPDC086777
ATCGTGTGCCGGGCGTTCGCCGAGGTCCTCGGTGTGGAACATGTCGGTGCCGACGACAACTTCTTCGAACTCGGCGGCCACTCCCTACTGGCCGTGTCCCTGCTGCAACTCCTGCGTGAGCGAGGGTTCGGAGTGTCGGTACGGGCACTCTTCGAGGCGCCCACCCCGGCGGCCTTGGCAGCGGCCGGGTCCGTCGCGGAGGTGGAGGTGCCGCCGAACGGGATCCCCCAGGACGCGCAGGTGATCAAGCCGGAGATGCTGCCGCTGGTGGAGCTCACGCGCTCCCAGATCGGCCTCATCTGCGAGGCGGTACCCGGCGGTGCGAGAAACGTGGCGGACGTGTATCCGCTCGCCCCGCTGCAGGAAGGGATCTTCTTCCACCACCTGCTGGCCAGGCCGGGTGAGGCGGACGTGTACCTGACGCCGACGGTGGTGGCCTTCGACGGTCGTGAACGCTTGGACGCTTTCGTCGCCGCGCTGCAACGAGTAGTGGACCGGCACGACATACACCGCACGGCCCTGGTGTGGGAGGGGCTGCCCGAGCCGGTTCAGGTGGTGTGGCGGTCCGCGGTCGTCCCCGTCACCGAGACCACGCTGCCGGACGGGATACGCGGACAGGAAGCAACCAGGCACCTGCTCAACGCTGCCGGCTCATGGCTGGACCTGCGTCAGGCGCCGTTGATGCGGGTCCATGTGGCTGAGGAGCCGGGCGGGCGGTGGCTGGCGTTGGTGCAGGTGCATCATCTGCTGCAGGACCACACGGCGTTGGACGTGGTCATGGGTGAGGTCGCCGCGTTCATGGCCGGTCGCGGGGACGAGTTGCCGGCGCCGCTGCCGTTCCGCGACTTCGTCGCCCAGGCCCGAATGGGTGTTCCTCGCGAGAAGCACGAGGAGTACTTCACCGGTCTCCTCGGGGACGTCACAGAACCGACGTTGCCCTTCGGCCTGTTGGACGCTCGGGGCGACGGTTCCGGAATGCGGCGGGCGCGGTCGGCGATGGACGACGGCCTCGCGGAGCGGCTGCGGGAGCGGGCGCGGGCGCTCGGGGTGAGTCCGGCGACGCTGTTCCACGTGGCGTGGGCGCGGGTGCTGGCGAGTCTGTCCGGGCGTTCGGACGTCGTGTTCGGAACGGTGCTGCTGGGCCGGATGTCCGCCGGACGGGGAGCGGAACGCACTCCCGGCCCGTTCATGAACACCCTGCCGGTACGGGTGGACGTCGCGGACCTGGACGTCGCCGGTGCGGTGAGGGCGATGCAGTCCCAGCTGGCCGGCCTGCTCGTGCACGAGCACGCACCCCTGGCCCTCGCGCAGAAGGCCAGTGGCGTCCCAGCGCAGACGCCCCTGTTCACCTCCCTACTCAACTACCGCCACAGCGGCCGCCCTCGCCAGAGCGGCGAGAGGACCGGCCACGAAGAAGCGGCCGGGAACAAGGCCACCGGCGAACGCGGCGGGATGCAACTGCTGTTCAGCTGGGACCGGACCAACTATCCGGTGACGGTGTCGGTGGATGATTCGGGGTCGGGGTTCTGGGTGAGTGCTGATGTGGTTGCTCCGGGGGATCCGGAGTTGGTGTGTGG
>NZ_JBFBJI010000101.1:0-1516 GCF_040702065.1 Streptomyces sp. NPDC086777
GCCAACACCCCGGACATCCTGCACGCCTACCTCCAGCACGGCGGCCGGCCCGCGTTCGAGGTCCGGGCCGTGCTCGCGGCCACCCTCTCCCCGACCTGGGGCATCTACAGCGGCTACGAACTGTGCGAGAACACCCCGCTGAAGGAGGGCAGTGAGGAGTACCTGGACTCGGAGAAGTACCAGCTCAAGCCCCGGGACTGGGCGCGCGCCGACACCGACGGCATCGCGCCCCTGATCACCCGCCTCAACACCGTCCGGCGCGCGAACCCGGCCCTGCGGCAGCTGCGCAACCTGCACTTCCACCACACGGACAACGACTCCGTCATCGCGTACAGCAAACGCACCGGGCCGGACACGGTACTGGTGGTCGTCAACCTTGATCCGCACCACACCCAGGAGGCGACGGTCTCGTTGGACATGCCGCAACTCGGCCTGGACTGGAACGCCGTCCTGTCCGTGCAGGACGAACTGACGGGTGAGACCTACTCGTGGGGCAGGACCAACTACGTGCGCCTCACCCCCGGCCGGACGCCGGCGCACGTGTTCCAGGCAGGGCGGCCGACACCAGCGAACGGAGGACCCAGCGCGTCATGACTGTCAACGAACCCGTCCCGGACACCTTCGAGGACACCCCCGTCAAGGACCGGGACCCGGACTGGTTCAAACGCGCCGTCTTCTACGAGGTCCTGGTCCGCTCCTTCCAGGACAGCAACGGCGACGGCATCGGCGACCTCAAGGGCCTGACCGCGAAACTCGACTACCTGCAGTGGCTCGGCATCGACTGTCTCTGGCTGCCGCCCTTCTTCAAGTCCCCGCTCCGGGACGGCGGTTACGACGTCTCCGACTACACGGCCGTCCTCCCCGAGTTCGGCGACCTCGCCGACTTCGTGGAGTTCGTCGACGCCGCCCACCAGCGCGGCATGCGCGTCATCATCGACTTCGTCGTCAACCACACCAGCGACCAGCACCCGTGGTTCCAGGAGTCCCGGAACAACCCGGACGGCCCGTACGGCGACTTCTACATGTGGGCCGACGACGACAAGCAGTACCAGGACGCGCGGATCATCTTCGTGGACACCGAGGTCTCCAACTGGACCTACGACCCGGTCCGCAAGCAGTACTACTGGCACCGCTTCTTCTCGCACCAGCCCGACCTCAACTACGAGAACCCGGCCGTCCAGGAGGAGGTGCTGGCGGCACTCCGGTTCTGGCTCGACCTCGGCATCGACGGATTCCGGCTCGACGCGGTGCCGTACCTGTACGCGGAGGAGGGCACCAACTGCGAGAACCTCCCCGCGACCCACGAGTTCCTCAGGCGGGTCCGCCGCGAGATCGACGCCATGTTCCCGGACACCGTGCTGCTGGCCGAGGCCAACCAGTGGCCGGAGGACGTGGTCGACTACTTCGGCGACTACGACAAGGGCGGGGACGAGTGCCACATGGCGTTCCATTTCCCGGTGATGCCGCGGATCTTCATGGCGGTCCGCCGGGAATCCCGCTACCCCGTCTCGGAAAT
>NZ_JBFBJI010000102.1:0-1364 GCF_040702065.1 Streptomyces sp. NPDC086777
GCCAACCTCCGCCACCCCGTCCGCTTCGCCGACGCCATCACCACCCTCCTCACCACCGGCCACCACACCTACATCGAAACCAGCGCCCACCCCGTCCTCACCACCCCCGTCCAGGACCTCATCGACACCCACCCCGACACCCCCACAGCCATCACCACCGGCACCCTCCGCCGCAACGACGACACCCCCACCCGCATCCACACCTCCCTCGCCACCCTCCACACCCGAGGCATCACCACCAACCCCCTCCCCCACACCACCCCCACCCACCACCACACCAACCTCCCCACCTACCCCTTCCAACACCAGCGCTACTGGCTGGAGGGTCCGAGCGGCAGCACCGACGCGGGGGCGTTGGGGCTGGCGGCCGACGAGCATCCCCTGCTCGGTGCGGTCGCCGAACTCCCGGGCTCGGGCGGCGTGCTGGCCACGGCACGGCTCTCCCGTGCGACACACGGCTGGCTGCTCGCGGACGCGGAGGGCGGCCCGGCCGCCGTACCCGCCGCCGCGCTGATCGAGATGGCCGTGCACGCCGGCGACCAGGTCGGCGCGGGCGTCCTGGACGAACTGGTCGTCGAGGCACCACTCGTGCTGCCCGCCTCGGGCACGGTGGCCATCCGGGTGCAGGTGGGTGCGCCGCACTCGGGTGCCGGCGCCGCCCCCGGCAGCCGGCAGGTGAGCGTGCACGCGTGCGCCGACGGTGCCGAGGAGTGGACCCGGCACGCGGTGGGGCGGTTCTCGGCCAACCCGCCTGCCTTCGTAGGGGACTTCTCGGTACGGCGTCCGGACGGCGCCGAGGCCGTGGCCGTGGAACTGCTGCCCGAGGGGCTGCGGGAGGCCTGGCGGTCCGACGGCGAGGTGTACGCGGACGTGGTGCTGCCGGAGACGGGCCACGACGCAGCGGACTTCGGTCTGCACCCGCTGCTGCTGGACGCGGTGCTGCGAGCGGCCGAGCTGGGCCCGCTGGGCGCGGCCCGGACGGACGGCACGGTGCTGGTGCCGGACACCTGGCGCCGCTTCTCGCTGTATGCCTCGGGTGCGCGCCGGCTCAAGGTGAGGATCATGCCGCACGGTACGGACTCGGTGTCGATCGCCGCGGCCGACCCGTCGGGGGCTCCGGTGCTGTGCGTGCGTGAGCTGACGTTCCGGACGGTGGACGCCTCCGAGCTGGTCACCCGGGCCGACGAGGTGCGCAACGCGTTGTTCCGGGTGGTGTGGCAGGAGATCCCCACACCCACGGAGACCACCGGCACGGACTGGCCGCTACTCGACCTCACCGACCACACCGACACCGACATACGAGAACTGACCAGCCACGTCCTGACCACCGTCCAGACCCACCTCACCGAACAAGCAGAAAACAC
>NZ_JBFBJI010000103.1:0-1362 GCF_040702065.1 Streptomyces sp. NPDC086777
CCAGGTCCATCTTGTTGACGGCGAGGACGACGTGCGGGACGCGTAGCAGGGCGGCGATCGCGGCGTGTCGGCGGGTCTGCTCGACGACCCCGTTGCGGGCGTCGACCAGGATCACGGTCAGTTCGGCGGTGGAGGCGCCGGTGACCATGTTGCGGGTGTACTGCACGTGGCCGGGGGTGTCGGCGAGGATGAAGCGGCGCCTGGGGGTGGCGAAGTAGCGGTAGGCGACGTCGATGGTGATGCCCTGCTCGCGTTCGGCGCGCAGGCCGTCGGTGAGGAGGGCGAGGTCGGGGGCGTCCTGGCCGCGGGAGGCGGAGGCGCGTTCGACGGCCTCCAGCTGGTCGGCGAGGACCGACTTGGAGTCGTGCAGCAGCCGTCCGACGAGGGTGGACTTGCCGTCGTCGACCGAGCCGGCGGTCGCGAAGCGCAGCAGGGTCGTCTCGGTGAGGCCGAGTTCCGTGGTGGTGGTCATGGCTAGAAGTACCCCTCGCGCTTGCGGTCTTCCATCGCGGCCTCGGAGAGCTTGTCGTCGGCGCGTGTCGCGCCGCGCTCGGTGAGTCGGGAGGCGGCGATCTCGGCGATCACCTTCTCGATGTCGTCGGCGTCGGATTCCACCGCGCCCGTGCAGGACATGTCGCCGACGGTCCGGTAGCGCACCTGCCGCTTCTCGATGGTCTCGGTGTCCTTCGGGCCGCCCCAGTCACCGCCGGTCAGCCACATCCCGCCGCGCAGGAACACCTCACGCTCGTGGGCGAAGTAGATCTGCGGGAGTTCGATGTCCTCGCGGGCGATGTACTGCCAGACGTCGAGTTCGGTCCAGTTGGACAGGGGGAAGACGCGGACGTGTTCGCCGGGGGCGTGCCGGCCGTTGTAGAGGTTCCACAGTTCGGGGCGCTGGCGGCGGGGGTCCCACTGGGAGAACTCGTCGCGCAGGGAGAAGACGCGTTCCTTGGCGCGGGCCTTCTCCTCGTCGCGGCGGCCGCCGCCGAAGACGGCGTCGAACCTCTCGTTGTGGATCTTCTCGGTCAGGGGCACGGTCTGCAGGGGGTTGCGGGTGCCGTCGGGGCGTTCGCGCAGGACACCGCGGTCGATGTAGTCCTGTACGGAGGCCACGTGGAGGCGTAGTCCGTGGTGTTCGACCGTGCGGTCGCGGTACTCCAGGACCTCGGGGAAGTTGTGTCCGGTGTCCACGTGCAGGAGCGAGAAGGGGATCGCGGCGGGGGCGAAGGCCTTCAGGGCGAGGTGGAGCATGACGATGGAGTCCTTGCCGCCGGAGAAGAGGATCACCGGCCGTTCGAACTCGCCCGCGACCTCGCGGAAGATGTGGACCGCCTCGGACTCCAGCGCGTCCAGGTGCGACAG
>NZ_JBFBJI010000104.1:0-1328 GCF_040702065.1 Streptomyces sp. NPDC086777
CGGTGACGGCGTCGGTTGATGTGTTTGGTGGGGGGTGGGTGGAGGGGTTTGTGGGGCGGTTGGTTGGTGTGTTGGGTGTGGTGGGGGTGGATGCGGGGGTGCGGGTGGGTGGGGTTGATGTGTTGGTGGGGGGTGAGCGTGGGTTGTTGTTGGGTGAGTGGGGTGGTGGGGGTGTGGTGGGGGAGGTGGGTTTGGTGCCGGAGTTGTTTGAGGTGCAGGTGGGGCGGGATCCGGGTGGGTTGGCGGTGGTGTGTGGTGGGGAGGGGGTGTCGTTTGGTGAGTTGGATGAGCGGGTGTCGTTGTTGGCGGGTGTGTTGGTGTCGTGTGGTGTGGGTGTGGGGTCGTTGGTGGGGTTGTGTGTGGGGCCGGGTGTGGGGTTGGTGGTGGGGTTGTTGGCGGTGTGGCGGGTGGGGGCGGCGTGGGTGCCGTTGGATCCGGGGTTGCCGGTGGGGCGGTTGGGGTTTGTGGTGGGGGACAGTGGTGTGGGGTGGGTGGTGGGTGGTCGGGAGGAGTTGGCTGGTTTGGTGGGGGTGTTGCCGGTGGGTGTGGGTGTGGTGTGTGTGGATGCGGGTGGTGGGGTGGAGGGGGGTTCTGGGGTGGGGTCTGGGTTGCGGGTGGTGGGTGGTGGGCGGGTGTTGGGGGATGGGTTGGCGTATGTGATGTATACGTCGGGGTCGTCGGGGGTGCCGAAGGGGGTTGAGGTTTCTCATCGGGGGTTGGCTGGTTATGTGGGGTGGGCTGTGGAGCGGTATGGGGTGGGGGTGGGTGGTCGTGTTCCGGTGCATTCGTCGTTCGGTTTTGACCTGTCGTTGACGAGTTTGTTGTTGCCGTTGGTGTCGGGGGCGGTGTTGGTGTTCGGGGGCGGGGGTGGTGTGGGTGGTCTGGTGGAGTTGCTGAGTGAGGATGTGGGTGGGAGTGGAGGGGGTGGTGGTTTTTCGTTGGTGAAGGTGGTTCCGGGGCATTTGGGGTTGTTGGTGGAGGAGGTGCCGGCGGGGGTGTTGGCGGGGTTGGGGGCGTGTGTGGTGGTGGGTGGGGATGTTTTGGGTGGTGGGGTGGTGCGGTCGTGGTTGGAGTGTGCTCCGGGGACGGTGGTGGTGAATGAGTACGGTCCGACGGAGGCGGTGGTGGGGTGTTGTGTGTTTGAGGTGGGTGTGGGTGATGTGGTGGGTGGGGTGGTGCCGGTGGGTCGTGCGGTTCCTGGGGTGCGGTTGTTTGTGTTGGATGGTGGGTTGGGGTTGGTGGCGCCGGGTGTGGTGGGTGAGTTGTATGTGGCGGGGGATCAGTTGGCGCGTGGGTATCGGGGTCGTGGGGGGTTGACGGCGGAGCGG
>NZ_JBFBJI010000105.1:0-1028 GCF_040702065.1 Streptomyces sp. NPDC086777
TGCTCAACGCCCTGCGCGAGACCCACGCCGCCGAAGCCGCCATCTCCCTCGCCACCCGCACCCTCCACACCGCCCTGCACACCGCCTGAACCCGCCGAGACCGTTGCGACGGCGGCCTTCGACCTGGGGGCCGACATCGCGCACCCCGTCCCCGACCACGCGGAAGCCGCCCAGGACGTCGACACGGACCTCGGCGTCGAACCGCGCCGGCCGCCCGTGCCGGCCCTGCCACCCGACAGCCGACAAGGAACGCCCATGACCGACTCCACCCCCACCGTCGTCCTCGTGCACGGTGCCTTCGCCGACGCGTCCAGCTTCGCCCGGGTCGTCCCCGAACTGCTGGCCGACGGCCTGAAGGTGCTCGTCCCCGCCGTGCCCAACCGCAGCCTCACCGGCGACTCCGCCTACCTCGCGTCGGTGGTCCGCGCGATTCCCGGCCCCGTCGTCCTGGTGGGCCACTCCTACGGCGGCGCCGTCATCACGGTCGCGGGTGCCGAGGACAACGTGCGGGCCCTGGTCTACCTGGCCGGCTACGCCCTGGAGGAGGGTGAGAGCCTCGGCGAGCTGCAGGGCCGGTTCCCGGACTCCGAGCTGGCCTCGGCGCTGGTGTACACGCCGTTCCCGGTCGAGGGCTCGGACGAGCCCGGCACCGACGTCACCGTCGACGTCGACCGGTTCCCCGCGATCTTCGCCGCCGACGTGGAACCCGGCCTCGCCCGGGTGCTCGCCGTCTCCCAGCGCCCGCTGGCCGGCGCGGCCTTCGCCGAGGCGGCCCCGGTCGCGGCCTGGAGGACCAAGCCCTCCTGGGGCCTGGTGTCGTCCTCCGACCGCACCATCAACCCCGACGTCGAGCGCTACGGCTACGAGCGCGCCGGCATGACCACGGTCGAGGTCGACTCCTCCCACCTGGTCATGCTCGCCCACCCGAAGAAGGTCGCGGACCTGATCCGGGAGGCCGTCCGGAGCCTCGGTACGGAGTAAACGGCGCACCCCGCACGGGTGACGCCGAGCGGGCCGCGCACCGGTGC